>JAEKKH010000267.1 GCA_019510465.1 Burkholderiales bacterium | reverse complement strand
CGGCCCACTGGATCGCGCTGATGTCGATGCCGTCGCGGTACATGTCCCACAGCGGGGACAGCTCGCGCAGGCGCGCGACGGTGTCCTTGAGCATCGCCACCGCGGAGTCGATCTCCTGCTCGGTGGTGAAGCGGCCGATCGTCATGCGCAGGGACGAGTGCGCCAGTTCGTCGCTGCGGCCGAGCGCGCGCAGCACGTAGCTGGGCTCGAGGCTGGCGGAGGTGCAGGCCGAGCCCGACGACACCGCGAGGCCCTTGACGCCCATGATCAGCGACTCGCCCTCGACATAGTTGAAAGACAGGTTCAGGTTGTGCGGCACGCGGCGTTCCAGGTCGCCGTTGACGAACACCTGCTCGATGTCCTTCAGGCCCGTGTACAGGCGCTGCTGCAGCGCACGGATGCGCGCCTGCTCGGCGTGCATCTCTTCCCTGGCGATGCGGAACGCCTCGCCCATGCCCACGCACTGGTGCGTCGGCAGCGTGCCCGAGCGCATGCCGCGCTCGTGGCCGCCGCCGTGCATCTGCGCTTCCAGGCGCACGCGCGGCTTGCGGCGCACGTACAGCGCGCCGATGCCCTTGGGGCCGTAGGTCTTGTGCGAGGCCAGGCTCATCAGGTCGACCGGCAGCTTGGCGACGTCGATGTCGACCTTGCCGGTGGCCTGCGCCGCGTCGACGTGGAAGACGATGCCGCGCTCGCGGCAGATCGCGCCGATCGCCGGGATGTCCTGGATCACGCCGATCTCGTTGTTCACGAACATGACCGAGGCCAGGATCGTGTCGGGACGGATCGCCGCCTTGAACTTCTCGATGTCGAGCAGGCCGTTCGGCTCGACGTCGAGGTAGGTGCACTCGAAGCCCTGGCGCTCCAGCTCGCGCATCACGTCGAGCACGGCCTTGTGCTCGGTCTTGACGGTGATCAGGTGCTTGCCGCGCGTGCTGTAGAAGTTGGCCGCGCCCTTGATGGCGAGGTTGTTCGACTCGGTGGCGCCCGACGTCCAGACGATCTCGCGCGGATCGGCGCCGATCAGCGCGGCGACCTGGCCGCGCGCGCGCTCCACCGCTTCCTCGGCCTCCCAGCCCCACGCGTGCGAGCGCGAGGACGGGTTGCCGAAGTGCTCGCGCAGCCACGGGATCATTGCGTCGACCACGCGCGGGTCGACCGGCGTCGTCGCGCCGTAGTCCATGTAGATCGGGAAATGCGGGGTCATGGCTCGAGGAACAGGTTTACTTCGAGAACGCGTTGCCGAGCGCGAACACGGAGTTCGGCGCGTTGACCTTGATCGGCTTGACGACCGGCTGCGACGAGATCGCGCGGCGCACCGGCACTTCCTCGATCGACACGCCCTTGGCGAGCTGCTCGTCGACCAGCTTCTTCAGCGAGATCGAATCGAGGAACTCGATCATCTTGACGTTCAGGCTGGCCCACAGGTCGTGCGTCATGCAGCGGCCGGTGTCGTCGCCCATGCAGTTCTCCTTGCCGGCGCAGCCCGTGGCGTCGATCGGCTCGTCGACCGCGACGATGATGTCGGCCACCGTGATCGACTCGGCGCCGCGGCCGAGCGAGTAGCCGCCGCCGGGGCCGCGCGTGCTCTCGACCAGCTCGTGCCGGCGCAGCTTGCCGAACAGCTGTTCCAGGTACGACAGCGAGATCTGCTGACGCTGCGAGATGGCAGCGAGGGCGACCGGACCATTGCTGGAGCGGAGGGCCAGATCGATCATTGCCGTGACAGCGAATCGGCCTTTGGTGGTCAGACGCATGGGGTGCTCTCCTGGGGGTGATTGGGGCAATCGACTTCGGTCCGCATCGGGGAGGCGATGAGAGGTCGGAGAGGAGTGATAACCCTTGGTTGATTCCGAGCGTTTTAGTCGATTATGCCAGAAGCCTAGCGATTCCGTCGACTTTGGGCCGCAAGAATGTTGCAGCGCGGCAGAGCATGCGCCTTTCGCCGCTGACGCCCGGCAGAGCAGCCGGAAAGCCCCCTCCGCGGAACGCGGTCTTGGCGACCGAAAATGCTCAATTCGAACGGACGGACGCGATGAAGCCGTCGGCCGCCGCCGCCGTGAGGTCCAGCACGTGTTCGAAGCCGTCGGCGCCGCCCTGGTACGGGTCGGGCACCTCGCGGGCGCCGGCGTGCGGCGCGAACGACATCAGCAGCGCGACCTTCGCGCGCGAGCCCGCGGGCCGGATGCGCTCCAGGTCGGCGAGGTTGTCCTCGTCCATCGCCAGGATGAAGTCGAAGCGGTCGAAGTCCGCACGCTCCACCTGGCGCCCGCGCAGCGGCTGCATCCGCAGGCCACGGCGCTCGCCATGCGCCACGGCGCGGCGGTCGGGCGGCGAGTCGACGTGGTAGTCGGACGTGCCGGCAGAATCGACCTCGACGCGGTCGTCGAGGCCGGCCTCGTGCAGCTTCTTGCGCAGCATCGCCTCGGCGGTCGGGGAACGGCAGATGTTTCCCAGGCAGACCATGAGGACGCGAATCTTGTCTTGGCGGGATTCGGACATCGCCGGATTGTCCCGCGTCAGGCGCGATGAAGCAGCGGCTCGCCTGCGCCCCGCCCGGGCGCGACCGGTGCGCCGGCCTGGCGGAGCGGGCCGCTCACCTGCGCGCCGCGGCCGCGGCGGCCGCGACGGCGGTGTCGTGACCCGCCGAGCCGAAGGCCTGCTCGCGCAGCAGCGCCAACTGGTCGCGCACGCGCGCCGCCTTCTCGAACTCGAGGTTCCTGGCGTGCTCGAGCATCTGCTTTTCCAGCAGCTTGATGCGCTTGCCGAGATCCTTCTCGCTCATCGCCTCGACCTCGGCCGCCTGCTGCGCGAACTTCAGGTCGTCCTTGCCCGAGCGCTCGGCCGCGACGCCGTCGATCAGGTCGCGGATCGTCTTGCGGATGCCGCGCGGAACGATGCCCTGCTCGGTATTGAAGGCGATCTGCTTGGCGCGCCGGCGCTCGGTCTCGTCGATGGCGCGGCGCATGGAATCGGTCATCCTGTCGGCATACAGGATGGCCTTGCCGTTGACGTTGCGCGCCGCGCGGCCGATGGTCTGGATCAGGCTGCGCTCGGCGCGCAGGAAGCCTTCCTTGTCGGCGTCGAGGATGGCCACCAGCGAGACCTCGGGGATGTCGAGGCCCTCGCGCAGCAGGTTGATGCCCACCAGCACGTCGAAGGTGCCGATGCGCAGGTCGCGCAGGATCTCCACGCGCTCCACCGTGTCGATGTCCGAGTGCAGGTAGCGCACCTTGACGCCGTTCTCGGTGAGGTAGTCGGTGAGCTGCTCGGCCATCTTCTTGGTGAGCGTGGTGATCAGCAGGCGGTCGCCCACCGAGGTGCGCTCGCGGATCTCCTGCAGCACGTCGTCGACCTGCGTCGCGGCCGGGCGCACCTCCACGATCGGATCGATGAGGCCCGTGGGCCGCACCAGCTGCTCGACCACCTGCCCGGCATGATTCTTCTCGTAGTCGGCGGGCGTGGCGGTGACGAACACGCACTGGCGCATCTTGCGTTCGAATTCCTCGAACTTCAGCGGGCGGTTGTCCAGGGCCGACGGCAGGCGGAAACCATACTCGACCAGGTTCTCCTTGCGTCCGCGGTCGCCTTTGTACATGGCGCCGATCTGGCCCATCATGACGTGGCTCTC
>JAEKKH010000127.1 GCA_019510465.1 Burkholderiales bacterium | reverse complement strand
GATCAGGCGGCGCGATGCGCGACGACGACCACGCGTTGAAGCGCTGCAACCTGCGTTGCATCGGCGGCAACCTGCGCCATCCGCTCGGCCGCCGAATATTGGCTGCTCGCCGCGTGATCCATGGCGGCGACGGTGCCGAAGGTCATCAGGACGGAGAAGGCGAAGGCGGCGATCTGGCGGGTGGTCGTGGTCATGGCGGGCTCCTGGGTGTCTGGCGTGTCCGGATCGGGTTTCGTGATCCGGTGAGTGAACTATCGGAGGTTGTGTCGGGGGTCCAAACCGGCTTGCGACGAGTTGGCCCGCCGGCGGCGTCAGACGCCATCACGGCCGACAGGCCGTCAACCGGCGGGCCCCGCTCTCGCGTCGGCGCTCGCGGCGCGCCGACCGGACGCAAGCGGACTACAGGTGCCGCGTCGCGTCGAGCGCCGCCGCCAGCTTCCAGGCTTCGCGCAGCGACATGCCCTCGACGACGGCGGGCGGCGCGCCGATGTCCTTGAGCGTGCCCGCGTCGAGGCGATGCATGCCGGAGTCGATCCACGCCTGGTCCATGCTCTCGCGCGTGACCACCGAGCGGCTGAAGTAGCGGAACGCCGATTCGAGCAGCCGGCTGGCGAGGGAGGGGGTGACGGTCGGGGTGATGGTGAACGTGGTCATGAGGCGATCTCCTTTTCTTGTGTTGGTAAGAATAGGACGGAGATTCCGCCGCGTATATCGACTTGTTCTGGCGAAGTTGGTAAGCTTGACTGACCAATGGCTCGCATCCCGCTCCAGTTCCTGCCCACCTTCGTCGCCGTCGCCCGGCTGCAGACGCTGCGCGCCGCGGCCGATTCGCTGCACCTGACGCACAGCGCCGTCAGCCAGCAGATCGGCGAGCTGGAGAGCCGCCTGGGCTTTCCGCTGTTCGACCGGCGCGGACGCCGCGTGCACCTGAACGCCGCTGGCGAGGCGCTGCTGCGGCATGCGAGTCCCGCGCTGGCGCAGGTGGACGACGGCGTGCAGGCCGCGGCCGCGGCGGCACAGGGTGCGGCACAAGGCATCCGCATCACGATGCTGCCGTCGTTCGCTCAGCGCTGGTTCCTGCCGCGCCTGGGCGCCTGGCGCACGCGCCATCCGGACATCCCGATCGAGATCGAGGCGTCCACCGGGCTCGTCGACCTGCAGCGCGACGGCTTCCACGCGGCGATCCGCACGGGCGTCGGGCCCTGGCCCGGGCTGGTGTCGGAGCGGCTGTACGAATCGCCCACGCCGTTCATCGCGGTGGCCGCGCCCGCCGTGGCGCGCCGCCTGCGCGAGGGCCAGCCGGCCGACCTCGCGCGCGAGCCGCTGCTGGGCGACAGCGAGGTGTGGGAGAAGTGGTTCGCCGGCGCGGGCGTGCACGCGCGGGCGACGCCCGTCGCGTCCTTCAACGACGTCGGCCTCATGCTGCAAGCCACCGAGCAGGGCCTGGGCCTTTCCGTGGTGCGCGAGCTGCTGGCCGCCGACGCGCTGCACGACGGGCGGCTGGCGCGGCTGTTCGACGTGTCGGTGGTGCTGGACGGCGTCCAGCCCTACAGCTTCGCGTTCCCGCCGGCGCTCCGGGACTGGTCGCCGCTGGTCGCGCTGCGCGCCTGGGTCCGCGAGGAGTTCGACGCGTCGCTGGCGACACTCAAGACCATCGCGCGCTGACGTCTCAGCGGGCGCTGACGTTCAGGCGGACAGGCTGCGGCAACTCGGCGGGGGCGATCGCCGCCGTCGCGGCGACGGCCCTGGGCTCGGCCTTCGGCGCGACGAACAGCGCCTGCACCGGCTCGTCCTCGGGCAGCACGTAGACCACGCCGTGGCCGTGGCCCATCGTCGGGATCACGACCGACCAGAAGAACTCCTCGGGCACCACGACGCAGCCGAGCGACAGGCGCTTGTTGTTCGGATCCTCGGTGGCCAGGCTGCTGACGCGCTGCATCTGCGAGATGCCGGGCCGCACGCGGTGGATGGCGATGCCGGTGTCGTAGTCGACCCAGACCACGGGCTCGCCGTGCAGGTTGCGCCCGGGCTGCGATTCGAAGCGGCCCGCGGGCGTCTTGCGCTCGTAGGGCAGCAGGTCGGACGGGTTCTTCTGGCCCGCGCCCGGCACCGGCACGTCACCGCGGCTCTGGCCGAGGATGGTGGACGATTCGCCCACGAGCCTGCCGCCGGCGCCGAACACGAAGATGCGCGCCGCCTTCTTGTCGACGATCACGAAAGGGTTGCCGTGGTCGTCTCCCCGTGCGCGGATCCAGTGCTCCACGTAGCGCGCGTCGTCCGACGCGTCCACGCTGGTCAGCGCGGACAAGGGCTCGCCTTGGCGAGACGTCGGGTCGGTGAGAGCGAAAGCCGTGGACGAGGCCCACGCGACCGTTGCGGCGACTGCCAGCTTGCCCCAAAGATTCATCTCGACGATTCCGATCCTGCTCGAGCTCCCGGGCGGAACTGCCGGGAGACGGGCACGATTTCGCGCCCTTGTCCTACATGGTAAGACCGGATCCTAAGGCCAATATGAAGGGTTTGCGGCAATAAACCCCGCCAATTACAAACTTCTACTCGACGGAACAACCGATCATCGGGCGGCAAGTCTGCGCAAGTCGCATCATCCCGTCGAGCAGGGAACCCGCATCGCGGCGGGCTTTCAGAGCTCCGTGCGCAGCGCCCACACCTCGGGGAACAGCACGGTGTCCAGCATCTTGCGCAGGTAGCTCACGCCGCCCGTCCCGCCGGTGCCGCGCTTGAAGCCGATGATGCGTTGCACCGTCGTCAGGTGGCGGAAGCGCCACAGGCGGAACGCGTCCTCGAGGTCGGTCAGTTCCTCGCCGAGCTGGTACAGGTCCCAGTGGCGCTTCGGATCCCGGTAGACGACCAGCCAGGCGTCGCGCACGGCGGCGCTCTCCACGTAGGGCTGCGTCCAGTCACGTTCGAGGCAGTCCGCGGGGACGGGCAGCCCGCGGCGCGCCAGCAGGCGCAGGCTTTCGTCGTACAGCGACGGCGCGCGCGACGCCGCCTCCACCTGGGCCAGCAGGTCGGGCCGGTGCGCGTGCGGCTTGAGCATCGCCGCGTTCTTGTTGCCCATCGCGAACTCGATGCAGCGGTACTGCCAGCTCTGGAAGCCGCTGCTGGCCGCCAGGTAGGGCCGGATCGCCGAATACTCCGACGGCGTCATCGTCGCCAGCACGTCCCACGCGTGCACCAGCTGTTCCATGATGCGGCTGACGCGCGCCATCATCTTGAACGCCGCGCCGAGCTCGTCGGCGGCGACGGACGCGACCGCCGCCCGCAGCTCGTGCAGCATCAGCTTCATCCACAGCTCGGACGTCTGGTGCTGCACGATGAACAGCATCTCGTTGTGGTCGGGCGACAGCGGGTGCTGGGCGGTCAGCACCTGGTCGAGGTGCAGGTAGTCGCCATAGCTCATGTCCGACTCGAAGTCGAGCTGGGCGCCCTCCTCCGCGACGATGCGCTCGCCCCGGGCGTCCTCGGTGGCGTCGGCCGTCGCGGGGTCGGCGCCGTGGCCCATCGGGCAGCGGCCGGCGGTGTCGTTGGTCTGGCTCATGGCGGGATTGTCTTTTAGGTCACCGCGGAGCGCTCGTTGAAGCGCGCCTCGCGGTATTCGCCGGTGCGCATCACCTGCACGAGCTGCTCGACGGCGTCGTACACGTCGACGAAGCGCAGGTACAGCGGCGTGAAGCCGAAGCGCAGGATGTCGGGCAGCGCCGGGCCGTGGGCGTCGGAGGCGGCGCCGGCGCGGAAGTCGCCGATCACGCCGCGCGCGATCAAGGCCTGCACGATGGCGTAGCCATGGGAGGCGCCATCGGCGCTCGCATGCGTCAGGCTGACCTGGCTGCCGCGCAGGCGCGCGTCACGCGGGCTCGCGACGGCAAAGCCCAGCGGCGCGCAGCGCTCGTCGACCAGCGCGATGAACGCTTCGGTGAGCGCGATCGACTTCGCGCGCAGCGCCGCCATGCCGCCCAGCGCATCGGCGGCGTGCAGCGTGTCGACGCCGCATTCCAGCGCGGTGAGCGACAGCACGGGGGGCGTGCCGCACAGGAAGCGTCCGATGCCGGCCGCCGGTTCGTACTCCGGCCTGAAGGTGAACGGCGCGGCGTGGCCCATCCAGCCCGACAGCGGCTGCCAGAAGCGCCCCGCATGGCGCGGGTGCGCCCACACGAAGGCGGGCGCGCCGGGGCCGCCGTTGAGAAACTTGTAGCCGCAGCCGATCGCGAAGTCGGCGCCGGCGCCGTGGAGGTCGACCGGCAGCGCGCCGGCCGAATGCGCCAGGTCCCACACCGCCAGCGCGCCGGCCGCGTGCGCGAGCGCCGTCATCGCGGCCATGTCGTGCAGCGCGCCGGTGCGGTAGTTGACCTGCGTGAGCATCAGCAGCGCGACGTCGGCGCCGCGCGCGCCCGACAGCCGCTCGACGATCGCCCGCGTTTCCAGCAGCTCCAGCGTCCAGCCGAGCGCACGGCACAGGCCCTCGGCGATGTAGAGATCGGTCGGGAAATTCTGGCGCTCGCTGACGATCACGCGGCGGGCGGCGGCGATCGGCGCCTGCGCGGACTCGTCGGCCTGCACGATGCGCGCCGCGGCGCTGAGCACCTTGTAGAGGTTGACCGAGGTCGAATCCGCCGCGACGCATTCGCCGGCCCGCGCGCCGACCAGCGCGCCGATGCGGTCGCCCACGCGCTGCGGCAGCGTGATCCAGCCGGCGTCGTTCCAGCTGCGGATCAGGCCGTCGCCCCATTCCTGCTGCACCGCGGCAGCCACGCGGGCAGGCGTGGCGCGCGGCAGCGCCCCGAGGGAGTTGCCGTCGACATAGATCACGCCTTCTGGCAGCATGAACTGGTCGCGCAGGGGAGCGAGCGCGTCCTCGGCGTCTCGTCGCGCGCAGTCGTCTCTGGTGATCATGGCGGTCGCTCCTGGCGGCCTCGAAGGCCATCTTGCGCAATGGGATGCGATTAGTTTAGTATTAAACTATTCACACCTCAAGCAATCGACGATGTCGCCGGCTCGCGGCGCCGACGATCTCCAGGATAGACGAGGACTGCAATGCGCATCGTCTGCATCGGCGGCGGCCCCGCCGGCCTCACCTTCGCCCTTCTGATGAAGAAGCTGGCGCCGGGGCACGACATCACCGTGGTCGAGCGCAACCGCCCCTACGACACCTTCGGCTGGGGCGTGGTGTTCTCCGACGCCACGATGGCGCACCTGCGCCGCTGGGACGAGGAGACGGCCGGCGCCATCGAGGCCGCGTTCGCGCACTGGGACGACATCGTGCTGGAGTTCAAGGGCCGCGCGATCCGCTCCGGCGGCCACGGCTTCGTGGGCATCGGCCGCAAGCGGCTGCTCAACATCCTGCAGGCGCGCTGCGAGTCCCTCGGCGTGAAGCTGGCGTTCGACCGCGAGGTGCGCTCCGACACCGAATTTCCCGACGCCGACCTCGTGGTCGCCAGCGACGGCATCAACTCGGTGCTGCGCCAGAAGTACGCGGACGTCTTCAAGCCCGACATCGTCACGCGGCCCAACCGCTTCATCTGGCTGGGCACGAAGAAGCTGTACGACGCCTTCACCTTCGTGTTCGAGCGCACCGAGCATGGCTGGTTCCAGGCGCACGTCTACAAGTTCGACGCGGAGACCTCGACCTTCATCGTCGAATGTCCCGAGCACGTCTGGCTCGCGCACGGCCTGGACAAGCTCGACGCCGACGCCTCCGTCGCGTTCTGCGAGCGGGTGTTCGCGCGCCACCTGCAGGGCGCCAGGCTCATGACGAACACGCGCCACCTGCGCGGCTCGGCGTGGCTGAACTTCCAGCGCGTCAAGTGCGAGCGATGGTGGCTCCCCGCCGACCGCCGCGCGCCCGGCGCGGGCCATGCGCCGCTGGTGCTGATGGGCGACGCGGTGCACACCGCGCACTTCGCGATCGGCTCGGGCACCAAGCTCGCGATCGAGGATGCCATCGAGCTCGCGAACCAGTTCAAGTTGGCCGCCGGGGCGACGGGCGAAGTGCCGCCGTCCGGACTGCCCGCGCTGCTCGATCGCTACCAGGCCCTGCGCTCGGTCGAGGTGCTGCGCCTGCAGAACGCGGCGTGGAACGCGATGGAATGGTTCGAGGCCTGCGGCACGCGCTACTGCGATCCGCTGGAGCCCGAGCAGTTCATGTACTCGCTGCTCACGCGCAGCCAGCGCATCAGCCACGAGAACCTGCGCCTGCGCGACGCCGGCTGGCTGGAGGGCTACGAGCGCTGGTTCGCGCAGCGCGGCGCCGCTGCGGTGAGGGTGCAGGAGCCCGTGCCGCCGATGTTCACCCCGTTCACGGTGCGATCGGTCACGCTGAAGAACCGCGTCGTCGTCTCGCCGATGGCGCAGTACTCGGCGGTCGACGGCACCGTCGGCGACTACCACCTCGTGCACCTGGGCGCCCGCGCGATGGGCGGGGCCGCGCTGGTGATGGCCGAGATGACCTGCACCAGCGCCGACGGCCGCATCACCAAGGGCTGCCCCGGCCTGTACACCGACGCGCAGGGGCAGGCCTGGGCGCGCATCGTCGACTGGGTGCACACGCACACCGACGCGCACATCGGCATGCAGCTGGGCCATGCCGGCGCCAAGGGCGCGACGCACCTCGGCTGGGAAGGCATCGACCAGCCGCTGGATTCGGGCGGCTGGCCGCTGATGTCCGCATCGGCCCAGCAGTACCTGCCCGGCGTGAGCGACTGGTCGCGCGCCATGACGCGCGCCGACATGGATCGCGTGCTGCACGACTTCGTCGCCTGCACGCGCCGTGCCGCGGCCGCCGGCTTCGACTGGCTGGAGCTGCACTGCGCGCATGGCTACCTGCTGTCGTCGTTCATCTCGCCGCTCACCAACCATCGCGAGGACGCGCATGGCGGATCGCTCGCGAACCGGCTGCGCTATCCGCTGGAGGTCTTCGCCGCGGTGCGCGCCGCGTGGCCGGCGCACCTGCCGATGTCGGTGCGCATCTCGTCGCACGACTGGGTCGAGGGCGGCATCACGCCGGCCGATGCGGTGGAGATCGCCCGCGCCTTCAAGGGGGCCGGTGCCGACCTCATCGACTGCTCGTCCGGCCAGGTCAGCAAGCAGGAAAAGCCGATCTACGGCCGCATGTTCCAGACGCCGTTCGCCGACCGCATCCGCAACGAGGCCGGCATCGCGACGATCGCCGTCGGCGCCATCAGCGAGGCCGACCACGTCAACAGCATCATCGCCGCCGGCCGCGCCGACCTGTGCGCCGTGGCGCGGCCGCACCTGGCGAACCCGGCGTGGACGCTGACCGAGGCGGCGCGCATCGGCTACCGGAACGTGAACTGGCCGCCGCCGTACCGCGCGGCCAAGCCGCAGCTGGAGGCCATCTTCCAGCGCCAGCACGCGCAGGGGCAGTCATGAGCGGCGACATCCGAAGCGGCGAGATGAGCGAGGCGGCCACGGCGATCGGCGCCATCGAACTGCCCACCAGCACCACGGAACTCGCGACCGACGCCATCGTCGAGGCGGCGCCGCTCGCACTGAAGCCGCCGCCCCGCCGCGTGCTGGTGACCGGCGCCACCCGCGGCATCGGAGCCGCCATCGCGCGCGCGCTCGCCGGCGCGGGCTGGCACGTGACGCTCGCGGGACGCGCGCGCGGCGCGCTCGAGGAGGTCCGCGTGACGCTGCCGATCGCCGAAGGCGTCGCGCACGACTGCGTCGAGCTGGACGTGACCGACGCCGCCAGCGTCGCCCGCGCCTTCGCCGACGTGCACGCGCGCGGCGGCGCCCTGCAGGCGCTGGTCAACAACGCCGGTGCCGTCGAGACCGGCCCGCTGGCCCGCCTGCCGCTCGAGACCTGGGATCGCATGCTGGCCGTCAACCTCACCGGCGCGTTCCTGTGCACGCAGGCCGCGCTGGCGCCGATGATCGCGGCGCGCGCCGGGCGCATCGTCAACATCGCGAGCACCGCGGGCCAGAAGGGCTACGCCTACTGCACGGCCTACGCGGCGGCCAAGCATGGCGTGCTCGGCATGACGCGCTCGCTGGCGCTCGAGGTCGCCGCGCAGGGCCTGTCGGTCAACGCCGTGTGCCCCGGCTACACCGACACGGCGATCGTGCACGACGGCGTCGCCCGCATCGTCGCCGCCACGGGCCGCAGCGAGGCCGACGCGATGGCCACGTTCTCGCAATCGAGCCCGCTCAAGCGCCTCGTCCAACCCGACGAGGTGGCCGCGACCGTGCTGTGGCTGTGCGCCGAGGCGCCGGCCGCGTTCACCGGGCAGGCGATGTCGGTCAGCGGCGGGGAGGTGATGAATTGAGCTCGACACCGCGCCGCTCGGTCGCCTCCTCCGGCGGCCTGGTGAAAGCCAGGCTCCCCCGCGACCCGCGACCCATCGACCGCCTCGACGAGCTGCTGGGCGACGACGCCATCGGCCACGAGGGTCGTGCCGCGACGACCAACCACGCCGCCGTCAAGACCTGGCTGCGGCTGCTGTCGTGCACGACGCAGATCGAGACCGAGATCCGGCGGCGCCTGCGGCTGCACTTCGACATGA
Organism: Burkholderiales bacterium; assembly: GCA_019510465.1. GTDB lineage: Bacteria > Pseudomonadota > Gammaproteobacteria > Burkholderiales > Burkholderiaceae_C > Scleromatobacter. Next base: position 4,222 of record JAEKKH010000127.1, on the reverse strand, counting down.
CCTTGCCGCGCTTCGACTACCTCGCCCAGCTGCACCGTTTCCACCAGGAGCAGCCCGAAGGCCTGCGCATGAACGCGCTGTCGCGCTACCTCATGGTGACCGGCGGCAACGTCACGAGCCTGACCGACGAGCTCGAGAAGAGCGGCCACGTCACGCGCCAGGTCGACCCGCAGGACCGGCGCTCGACGCGCATCGCGCTCACCCCACGCGGCAAGCGCGCGTTCGAGCGCGTGGCCGAGGAGCACGAGCGCTGGGTGATCGAGCTGCTCGCGGGCCTCGCGGCCGGCGAGGGCGAGCAGTTGCATGCGCTGCTGGGACACCTGCGGCTGTCGCTCGCGCGCCGGCTGCAGGACGACAAGACCCGTTGAACCTCCGAAGACAGGGCACCCGAATGACCACCTCCTCCACCGACCCCGCGCTGCTGGCCGGCAACCGACGTCCGCTGGCCGGCTACCGCGCCACGCACTTCCTGTGGGAGTGCGACGACCGCGTCGCGCGCATCACGCTGAACCGGCCCGAGCGCAAGAACCCGCTGAGCTTCGAGAGCTACGCCGAGCTGCGCGACCTTTTCCTGAGCCTGCGCCATGCGAGCGACGTGCGCGCCATCGTCATCACCGGCGCCGGCGACAACTTCTGCTCCGGCGGCGACGTGCACGAGATCATCGGCCCGCTGATCGACCTGCCCGCGCCCGAGCTGCTGATGTTCACGCGCATGACGGGCGACCTGGTCAAGGCGATGCGCCATTGCCCGCAGCCCATCGTCGCCGCCGTCGACGGCGCGTGCGCCGGCGCCGGCGCCATCCTGGCGATGGCCAGCGACCTGCGCTACGGCACCGCCCGCTCGAAGACGGCCTTCCTGTTCGCCCGCGTGGGCCTGGCCGGCTGCGACATGGGCGCCTGCGCGATGCTGCCGCGCATCGTCGGCCAGGGCCGCGCCGCGGAGTGGATCTACTCGGGCCGCGCGCTCGGCGGCGAGGAGGCCGAGCGCTGGGGTTTCTACAACCGGCTCGTCGACCCCGAGGCGCTGCTCGGGGAGGCCACCGCCTTCGCGCGCCAGCTCGCCGACGGCCCGGCATTCGCGCATTCGCTGACGAAGTCCATGCTGCACCAGGAGTGGAGCATGGACATCGACACCGCGATCGACGCCGAGGCCACCGCGCAGGCGCTGTGCATGCTCACCGAGGACTTCGGCACCGCGTACCGCGCGTTCGCGGCGAAGTCCCGCCCGGTCTTCGAGGGGCGCTGACATGCTGCCGCACGCCATGGAAAACGTCGCCGCGGCGGCCGCCCAGGCCCTCGAGTGGCCGTTCTTCGACGAGTCGCATCGCGCGCTGCACCGGCGCCTGGCCGCCAGCCTGGCCGACGGCGCCGGCGGCTTCCCGCACGAACTGCCGCCGCAGGCCTCGCGCGACGACGTCGACGCGCAATGCCGCCGCTGGGTGCGCGCGCTCGGTGACGCCGGCTGGTTGAAGCTCGCGGTCGGCGGCAAGGCGTACGGCGGCGCGAGCGACGCGCTCGACACCCGCACGCTGTGCCTGGTGCGCGAGACGCTCGCCGCGCACGACGGCCTGGCCGACTTCGCGTTCGCGATGCAGGGCCTGGGCAGCGGCGCGATCACCCTCGACGGCTCGCCGGAGCTCAAGGCACGCTACCTGCCACGCGTGGCCCGCGGCGACGCGATCGCCGCGTTCGCGCTCTCCGAGCCGGAGGCCGGCTCCGACGTCGCGGCGATGCGCATGACCGCGCGGCGCGACGGCGCGCACTGGGTGCTGGACGGCGAGAAAACGTGGATCTCCAACGGCGGCATCGCCGACTTCTACGTCGTGTTCGCGCGCCAGGTCGAGCCAGGCGCCGCGCCCGAGGCGCGCGGGACGAAGTCGATCGCGGCTTTCGTCGTCGATGCCGACGCGCCCGGCCTGCGCATCGCCGAGCGGCTGGATGTCATGGCGCCGCATCCGCTGGCGCGGCTGGCGTTCGAAGGCTGCCGCGTGCCGGCGTCGCACTGCCTGGCCGAGGCGGGCGCCGGGTTCAAGCTGGCGATGCGCACGTTGGACGTCTTTCGCACCTCCGTGGCCGCGGCGGCACTCGGCTTCGCGCGCCGCGCGCTGGCCGAAGGCCTTGCACGCGCGACCTCGCGCCCGATGTTCGGCCAGCACCTGGCCGACCTGCAGCTGACGCAGGCCAAGCTGGCCGACATGGCGCTCACCGTCGACGCGGCCGCGCTGCTCACCTGGCGCGCCGCATGGCGCCGCGACCAGGGACACACCGTGACGCGCGAGGCCGCGATGGCCAAGCTCGCCGCCACCGAGGGCGCGCAGCGCGTCATCGACGCCGCCGTGCAGCTGTGGGGCGGCGCGGGCGTGCGAAGCGGCCACACCGTCGAACGCCTCTACCGGGACATCCGTGCGCTGCGCATCTACGAGGGCGCCAGCGAAGTGCAGCAACTGATCATCGCCAGGGAGCTGTTGAAGTGAGCTTTCCTTCGTCAACCGACGCAAGTTCGCGGGCCGCGCGCCGGGCCGCCCCAAGAAGGCCCGCGGTCCCCTCGAGGGACGGAGCGCCGTACCCGGCGCGGGAGGGATTGTCATGACCAGCGGGCGGACAGCCCATGTCGACACGTTCACCCGCGATCACCTGCCGCCCATCGAGCAGCAGCCGGTCTACCTGTTCGACCTGCCCGAGCTGCAGTTCCCGCCGCAGCTCAATTGCGCCGTCGAACTCCTGGACAAGGCCATCAAGCGCGGCTGGGGCGAGCGGCCGTGCATCGTCGGGCCCGGGGTGCGCTGGACGTACGCCGACCTGCAACGCCAGGCCGACGCGATCGCGCACGTGCTCGTCGAGGAGATGGGCGTGCGGCCGGGCCAGCGCGTGCTGCTGCGCGCGCCGAACAACCCGATGCTCGCCGCCTGCTGGTTCGGCGTGATGAAGACGGGTGCCGTGGCGGTCGCGACGATGCCGCTGCTGCGCGCCAAGGAGTTGAAGCAGGTCGTCGCGAAGGCTCGGGTGACGCACGCGCTGTGCGATCGCCAGCTCGCCGAGGAGCTGCAGCTGGCGCAGTCGCACTGCCCGACGCTCACGCAGCTGCGGCTGTTCAACGATGCCTCGCCCGACAGCCTCGAGGCCGCGATGGCACGCCACGCGACGCCGTTCGAGGCCGTCGACACGGCGGCCGACGACACCTGCCTGCTCGCCTTCACCTCCGGCACCACGGGCGAGCCCAAGGCGACGATGCACTTCCACCAGGACGTGATGGCGATCTGCCTGTGCTGGCCGAGATACGTGCTGCGCGCGAGCGCCGACGACGTCTTCATCGGCAGCCCGCCGCTGGGCTTCACGTTCGGCCTCGGGGGCCTGCTGCTGTTTCCGCTGTCCATCGGCGCGAGCACCGTGCTGCTGGAGAAGGCGACGCCGCCGCTGTTGCTCGACGCGATCCCCGCGTACGGCGCGACGGTGCTGTTCACCGCGCCCACGACCTACCGTGCGATCGCCGACCAGGCGCGCGAGCGCAAGCTGTCGGCGCCGCTGGGCGGCACGCTGCGCAAGTGCGTGTCGGCCGGCGAGGCGCTGCCCGCGGCCACGCGGGTGCAATGGAAGGCCGCCACCGGTCTCGAGGCGATCGACGGCATCGGTTCGACCGAGATGCTGCACATCTTCATCTCGGCCGACGAGGAACACGCCCGCCCCGGCGCCACCGGCACGCCGGTGCCCGGCTACCAGGCCTGCATCCTCGACCCGGACGGCCGCCCGCTGCCGCGCGGCGCCGTCGGCCGGCTGGCGGTGCGCGGCCCCACCGGCTGCCGCTACCTCGACGATCCGCGCCAGGCGCAGTACGTGCACGACGGCTGGAACGTCACCGGCGACGCCTACCTCGAGGACGAGGACGGCTATTTCCGCTACCAGGCGCGCACCGACGACATGATCATCTCGGCCGGCTACAACATCGCCGCGCCCGAGGTGGAGACGGTGCTGCTGGAACACGCCGCCGTCGCCGAATGCGCCGTGATCGGCGTGCCCGACGCCGAGCGCGGCCAGATCGTCAAGGCCTTCGTCGTCCTGCGCGCGGGCCATGCGCCGGACGCCGCGATGGTCAGGACGCTGCAGGACTACGTCAAGCGCTCGGTCGCGCCCTACAAGTACCCGCGTGCCATCGAGTTCGTGCCCGACCTGCCGCGCACCGCCACCGGCAAGCTGCAGCGCTTCCGCCTGAAGACGACCCCATGAC
>JAEKKH010000126.1 GCA_019510465.1 Burkholderiales bacterium | reverse complement strand
CGCGCGGCACGCAGGCCCTGGTCACGACCAACCTCAGCGACCTGCTGCGCGAGATCCACGAATACGACGACGCCGTGCGCAACGGCAACGACGCCATCGCGATGTTCGGCCGCATGGCCGACGGCGCGCGCCTGGACGCCTCGATGCGCAGCGCGGTGGGGGTGGCGCACTACGTGCTGGCCAAGTCGCTGACGGCGCGCGCCAATGCGCACCCGAGCGGTCCCGGACCGGCCGCGGTCGACCGCGCCGAGGGCTGCCGCCAGTACAACGTCGCGCTCGGCCTGCTCGAGGCGCTCAAGGCCTCGAGCGGCATCGTGCCGGGCAACCTCTCTCCGGACGACGCGCGCAAGGAAATGCACGACAAGGGCTGCGCGATCCGGCCCGTGCCCGCGCCGGCGGCCGCGTCGGCGGCGGCCTGACGGCCGGCGGCACGGCAGTCGCCGCGCGCCTGGGGAGGACAATGCGGGCATCGACCCCAGGCTGAGAGGTGGCCCGTGCAGGCGCTTGTGTTCCACGAATTCGGCGACGCCGACGTCCTCCGCCACGCGACCGTGGCCGACCCCACGCCGGGCCCCGCGCAGGCGCTCGTGCGCATGCGCGCGATCGGCCTGAACTTCGCGGACATCTATCGCCGCAAGGGCAACTACCACCTGGCCGGGACGCCGCCATGGATCCTCGGCTACGAAGGCGCGGGCGAGGTGGTGTCCGCGCCGCCGGGTTCGGGCTTGCGCGCGGGCCAGCGCGTGGGCTTCGCCGACAGCCCGTTCTCCAACGCGCAGCTGTGCGCGGTCGATGTCGATCGCCTGATTCCGCTGCCCGACGACATCACCTTCGAGACCGCCGCCGCCAGCCTGCTGCAGGGGCTGACGGCGCAATACCTGTGCCGCGACAGCTACGCGGTGCGCGCCGGCGACTGGGCCGTCGTGCACGCGGCCGCGGGCGGCGTGGGCCTGTTGCTGACGCAGATCCTGCGCCACCTGGGCGCGCGCGTGCTGGCCATCGCATCGACCGACGACAAGCGCCAGGCCGCGCGCGTCGCCGGCGCCGAGCAGGCGATCGCGACGGACGGCTGGGTGCAGGCGGTCGCAGCGATCACCGGCGGCCGCGGCGCGGACGTCGTCTACGACTCGGTCGGCGCCACCTTGCGTGCGAGCCTGGACGCCGCGCGCGTCGGGGGCACCGTCGTCTTCTATGGCATGGCCGCCGGCGATCCGGCGCCGGTCGATCCGCGGCTGCTGATGGACCGGTCGCTGACGCTGGTCGGCGGCGACCTGTGGAACGTGCTCACGAGCGCCGAAGAGCGTCGCGCGCGGGCCGCCGAGCTGTTGCGCTGGATCGCGTCGGGCGTGGTGACGGTGCGGGTGTCGCAGACGTTCCCGCTGCGCGAGGGCGCGGCGGCGCACCGGGCCCTGGAAGGGCGCCAGGTGATCGGCAAGATCGTGCTGCTGCCGTGAGGGCCGCGCGCGGCTCGGCCGTGCGCCGTTTTGCATAATCGGCACAACCCTCCATCCAGAGCCTGCGTGCCATGACCCTCCGCGAAATCCTCAAGATGGGCGACCCGCGCCTGCTGCGCGTCGCCAAGCCCGTCGAACGGTTCGACACGCCCGAGATGCGCGAGCTCGTCGCCGACATGTTCGAGACGATGAAGCACGCCAATGGCGCCGGCCTGGCCGCGCCGCAGATCGGCGTCGACCTGCAGCTGGTGATCTACGGCTACGACAACAACCCGCGCTACCCCGACGCGCCGCCCGTGCCCCGGACCGTGCTGATCAATCCGGTGATCACGCCGCTGGGCGACGCCGAGGTCGACGGCTGGGAGGGCTGCCTGTCGGTGCCGGGCCTGCGCGGCGTGGTGCCGCGCTGGGAACGCATCCGCTACACCGGCTTCGACGAACACGGCCAGCCGATCGAACGCGAGGCGGACGGCTTCCACGCGCGCGTCGTGCAGCACGAGTGCGACCACCTGATCGGCCGGCTGTACCCGACGCGCATGCGCGACTTCACGCAGTTCGGCTTCACCAGCGTGCTGTTCCCGGACATGGACCCGAACGCGGACGACTGAGTTCTCCGATCGGCCGTGCGCATGCCGATTGCTCGGCCATGGCACGATCCGCGCCGGTCGGCCGGCGCGTCCCGTCTCGCGTTGAAGATTCATGGACACCTTGCACGCGCTCGTTCATCCCGCCCTCGCGTCCGCCCGCCGGCCCTGGCCCCGCTGCCCGGCGGCCGCGGTGCTCGCGCTCGGCTGCCTCGCCGGCGCGGCCGCGCACGCGCAGGAGGATCCCCCCGGCCGCGTCGGCCGAGTGGCGGACATCTCGGGCGACGTCCGCACGCTCGACGCCGAGGGCCGCTGGATGGACGTCGTGCGCAACCAGGTGCTGTCCACCGGCGACCGCATCGCGACCGACAAGACGGGCCGCGCGACGCTGCAGATCGGGTCGACGGTCGTCCGGCTGGGCGTCGACTCCGACCTCGTCGTGACCCAGATGGACGACCAGCACGTGCGCCTGCGCTTCGACCACGGCCAGCTGGCGGTGCGCGTGCGCTCCGAGGACATCCCGGGCGAGCTGTTCATCGACACCGACGAAGGCGCCTGGGTGCCGCACCACGCCGGCCAGTACCGCTTCGACCGCGTGCCGGGCCAGCCGCTCGGCGCGCAGGCGTGGCGCGGCGACATGCTGCTGGAGGCGCCCGACAGCTCGCTGCCGCTGAAGGCGCCGCAGCGCGTGCGGGTGTGGCGCGACGCGAGGAACACGACCCACTATCACGTCGACCCGCCCGTCAAGGACGCGTTCGGCGATGGCGTCCTGGCGCAGGACAGGCAGGACGACGCCCACGCTGCGGCCGGTGCCGCGGCGCAGGTCGCGCCCGAGATGACCGGCGAGGCCGACCTCGCGCGCTTCGGCACATGGAGCGCGGGCCCGGGCGGCGAGCACGTCTGGATGCCCACGAAGCTGCCCGCCGGCTGGCAGCCCTACCAGCAGGGCGCGTGGACGTGGAAGCTGCCCTGGGGCTGGACGTGGGTCGATGACCAGCCCTGGGGCTTCGCGCCGTTCCACTACGGCCGCTGGCTGCGGGTCAAGGGCCGCTGGGCGTGGACGCCCGGGCGGTGGGGCAGTGCGCGGCCCGTCTTCGCGCCGGCGCTGGTGGGCTGGATCGGCGGCCCTGCATTGAGCGTGGACGGTGGCCCGGCCATCGGCTGGGTGGCGCTCGCGCCCGACGAAGCCGTGTTCCCGGGCTATGCGGTGTCGGCCCGCTATTGGAACGCGATCACGGAACCGAGCGTCTCGCCGGCCAGCCGCCGCCCCGTGGCGATCAACGGCCGCGCACGCCTGGTGCCCGCGGGCGCCGCCACGTACGCGAACGGCCGGCTGCCGGACGCCGTGACGGTGGTGGCTGCGAACGCGCTCGCGCCGTGGGTGCCCGTGTCGCAGATGCCGGGGCCGCGCGGCGCGGAACGGCGCCAGCCGGCGTTCGAGAAGTCGCTGGCCGCGGCCGCGCCCACGGCGCCGCCGGGCCCGCCGCCGGGGCGAGGCGCGCTGTCGGCGTCGTCGCCGACGTTGCAGGTGCCGCTGGCCGCCGCGCGCTAGGGTGGGCCGTTCGAGCCCGCCGCCCGGGGCACGGGCTTGCCTTCGAGTGCCATCCTGCGTGCGGTCGCAGGATCCCCGTGCGCCGATACGTTCGGCGCCGGCTGGATCCTGCGGCGCCGCTTCGCTTCGCGCAGGCGGACCGTCGACCGGGACTCCCGTCCTCGGCCGCCTCGCCCTACAACATCGGCTTCAACTGCGCCCAGACGTTGTCCAGGATGATCGGATGCGCCTTCGCCAGGGGGTGGATCTGGTCGGCCTGGAACCAGCTGTCGGCGTCGGGGCGGTCGGCGATGCCGGCGAACAGGAAGGGCACCAGCGCGGCGTGGTGGGCGGCGGCGACGTCCGCATACATCTTCCCGAACTCGGCCTGGTACTTGCGGCCGAAGTTGGGCGGCACCATCATGCCCGCGATCAGCACGCGGGCGCCGGCGGAGGCGGCGAGCGTCACCATCGCGTCGAGGTTCTTGCGCGTGCCGCTCATCGGCAGGCCGCGCAGCGCGTCGTTGCCGCCGAGCTCGATGATGACGATCTTCGGATGGCGCTGCTTCAGGATCGTGGGCAGGCGCGTGAGCCCGCCGGCGGTGGTGTCGCCGCTGATGCTTGCGTTGGACACGGTCCACGGCGACTTCGCGGCGGCCAGCCGCTGCCCGAGCAGCGCGACCCAGCCGCTGCCGCGCGCCAGGCCGAACTCGGCGGAGACAGGAATCTGCGGCGCGAAGGCCGCGCCCCGAAAAGTGAATGCATGTCGGAACCCATCATCGTCGTCGATCGCCTCACCCGGCAGGTGAGCGACGCCACCGGAACCCTGACGATTCTCCATGACATCTCGTTCACCCTGAACGCGCGCGAGTCGGCCGCCATCGTCGGCGCCTCCGGCTCGGGCAAGAGCACGCTGCTTGGACTGCTCGCGGGCCTGGACGTTCCCACCACGGGTTCCGTGACCCTGGCCGGCAGCGACCTGTTCGCGCTCGACGAGGACGCGCGCGCGGCCGTGCGCGCCGAGCGCGTCGGCTTCGTGTTCCAGAGCTTCCAGCTGCTGGCGCATCGCACCGCGCTCGAGAACGTGATGTTGCCGCTCGAGCTCGCCGGCGCGCGTGACGCGCGCTCGCGCGCGACCGAGATGCTGGCGCGCGTCGGCCTGGCCGAGCGGCTGGGCCACTATCCGCGCGTGCTGTCGGGCGGCGAGCAGCAGCGCGTCGCGCTGGCGCGCGCCTTCGTCGTGCGGCCGCAGGTGCTGCTCGCCGACGAGCCCACCGGCAGCCTCGACTTCGCCACCGGCGAGACGGTGATGCAGCTGATGTTCGACCTCAATCGCGAGATCGGCACCACGCTGGTGCTGGTGACGCACGACCAGGCGATCGCCGCGCGCTGCCAGCGTCAGCTGCACATCGAGGCGGGGCGGCTGGTGGAGACGCCGGTCGCGTAGGGCGGGGCGCCGACCCGCCGTTCCAGCCGGCGGGGACGCTTCAACGCGCGGCGGCGTGGAAGTACGCGTCGACCCCCGTGAGCATCGACGCCGTGTGCGTGCTCCAGAAATGGAAGGTGTGGGCGCCGGGCTCCTCGGCGTAGTCGAACGCGGCGTGCCGCTTGCGCAGCACGGCGACCAGGTCGTGGTTGCTGGCGAGCAGGTCGTCCTTCGTGCCGCAGCGAAGCACCAGCTTGCGCGGCAGCCGCTTCGCCTGCGCGACCTCCTGGAGCAGCTTCGCCGGAAACCAGCCGGCCAGGGCCACGCCGTAGCCGTATTGCTGCGGATGACGCACGGCGAGCGCCACGCTGCCGTAGCCGCCCAGCGACATGCCGGCGACCGCGGTCGTCGCGCGCGTCGGGTGCAGGCCGTAGGTGGACGCGAGCCACGTCGGCAGCTCGGTGGCGATGAAGCGTTCGCCGGCCCCGTCATAGGCATCCTGCCCGCGACCCGCGCTGGGCATCACGATGACGAACGGACGGATCGCGCCGCTGGCGATCAGGTGGTCCATGTAGCGCTCGACGTGGCCGGTCCGGAACCACTGGTCGGCGTCCATCCCGCTGCCGTGAAGCAGCCACAGCACGGGCAGCTGCTCGCCGCGCCTGAAACCCGGGGGCAGGTAGACGTCGACCGTCATCGGCGTGCCCAGCTCGCGCGAGGGCACCTGCATCACCTGCACCTCGCCGCGCGGCGTGCCGGGCGCGACCGTCCACGGCCCGTCGCCGACGAACACGAACGAATGCTGGCCGCCCTGGCCGTCGGCGTCGTGGTCGTCCGTGGCCGGATCGGACACCCACCGGCCGTCGACGACGAACTTGTACAGCCACTGGCCCGGCGCCAGGTCCAGCGCGGTGTGCCAGGTGCCGGCCTCGTCGCGCTGCATGGCCAGCTTGCCGGCGTCCCAGTCGGTCATCTCGCCGGCCAGGAAAACCTGCTTGGCCTCCGGCGCGGCGATGCTGAAGCTCGCCGGGGCGGCGTCAGCGGGCAGGGCGCACGCCAGCATCAGGCTGGCGGCGAGGGTCACGAGGAAGCGCATGGCGTCGGAGCGTCGCAGTGGGGGGGCCGCCCATGCTATGCGACGCGTCGCGCGGTCGATCGCGTTCGCCATGAAAAAGGTTCATCCCCGATGTCCGGGCTCACGCGAGCTGCGTCGCTTGCTCGTCCCAGCCACTCGTCATGGCACGCGCTGGCGGTTCAGACGACCTGCACTGCGATCACGTGCAGTGGCGCCAGTGCCGTCGGCGCGGCGGCACCTCGTGGCGCGCGAGCACCTCGTTCGAAGCGTTCGGGCGGCGCGCAGGTTGCCGAGGCCCTCGATGGGCCGAGGCACGCAACTCTTCCAAAAGCGGAGGCGTCGACCGGCAGGGCGGGCAGGGGCTTGGATCGCAGGCGCGCCTCCGTTCGAGGGTACCGACGACGGCTTGCCCGTGGCAGCGCCGGGCGCGGTCCGCCAGCGCCACGTGGACAAATCGGAGCACAGTACCCGAGCGAAACCTTCCCGCGCCGCTCCTAGCGCCGGAGAGCCGAGCCCCTGGCCGGCCTGCCGCAGAGACCCTGCGCGAAAGGAACGCCCGGCGCGCAGCCCGCGACGCCAGCGACGCCAGCGACGCCAGCAACGCCAGCAACGCCAGCAACGCCAGCAACGCCAGCAACGCCAGCAACGCCAGCAACGCCAGCAACGCCAGCGGGCGATTGGTTCTTGCCCCTGGAGTGCCCCGGAACCGGCGATAAAAAAAGCGCCCAGCCTTCGCAGGCGGGCGCTTTCGGAAGCATCGGCGCGCCGCGCGCGCCGCGTACCCGGTGTCTTACTTCTTGACGTGCTGTTGCTGCTGCTGTTCCGCGGCGAACTTGTAGTCGGTCTTCGCGGACTTGCGCAGCTTCTCCTGGTACTCCTGGAGCTTGACCTGTTCCTTCTGCTGCTTGATCTTGTCCTTGACTTCGTCGAAGGACGGGAACTGCGCGGCGCGCGTGTCTTCCAGGCGGATGATGTGGTAGCCGAACTGGGACTTGACCGGGGTGTCGGTCATCTGGCCCTTCTTCAGGCCCTGCATCGCCGTGGCGAACTCGGGCACGTAGTTGCTGGGCTTGGCCCAGTCGAGGTCGCCACCCTTCTCGGCGGACTCGGTGTCCTTGGAGCTCTTCTTGGCCACGTCCTCGAACTTCGAGCCGGCCTTGATCTGGGCGATCAGTTTCTTGGCCTCGTCCTCGCTGTCGACCAGGATGTGGCGCGCGTGGTACTCGAGGGCCGACTGCTCGGCCTTGATCTGGTCGTACTCGGCCTTCGCCTCGGTGTCGCTGACCGGGTGCGTCTTGATGAAGTTCTGGAACAGCGTGTTGATCATCACCGTCTGGCGGACCAGATCGAGCTGCGCCTTGTAGTCGGCCGAGGCGGGGATGCCCTGCTTCTCGGCTTCCTGCGCGAAGATCTCGCGCAGCACGACCTGGTCCTTGGCCTGGGCCTTGACCTCGGGCGGCACGTCCTGCTGCTGGCCATGCGTGGCGGTCTTGATCAGCGCGTCGACACGCGACATGGGCACCGGCTTGCCATTGACGGTGGCGACGTTCTGCGCCATCACGGACAGCGGCAGCACGAGCGCGGCGATCAGCGCGGTCGAAGATTTGAAATTCATGCTGGGAGACTTTCGAGCAAACGGTTTTGGACGTGAACGGGAACGGAGAAGTTCCCGGGGGTTTCCCCATGTCGCCGGAGAAATTCAGGTTGCGGAAACCCGGATACTCCTTGACACATCAAAAGGCACCCATCGAGAAACTCTATCGAGAATCTGCGACGCGGAAACAAGACGGAAGCGATTGGCTCAGGCTTCTTCCGGCGACCGGGCGTCGATGGCGAGCGCATGAACACCCTCGGCCATCCAGGGGCGGAGGGCATCATACACGAGGCGATGGCGCGAAATTCGGGGCAATCCCGCGAACCTGGCGCTGACGATGCGCAGGTTGAAATGGGCGCCTTCCCGCGCGCCGGCGTGCCCCGCATGGGCGGCGCTGTCGTCGACCAGTTCCAGCACCAGGGGGTCGAAACGCTCGGCCAGGGCCTGCGTCATCGCGTCGCGCAAGGGGGTCGTGGACATGTTCAGGGCGCCGGTTTCTCGGCCGCGAGTTCGGGTTCGACATGCTTGCCGAGGTAATAGAACACGCTCACCGAGAACAGCCCCATCAACGCGGTACTGCCGAAGGTATGGAAGCCGACCCAGTAGTCGCGGAAGAAATAGACGACGACGAGATTGAGCAGGCCCATCAGCGCGAAGAACGCGACCCAGCTGAAATTGAAGCGCTGCCACACGGTGTCGGGCGCGACGAGGTCGGCGCCGAGCGTGGAGCGCCACAGGTTCTTGTGGAAGAACGCCTGGCTGCCCCAGAAGATCAGGCCCGAGACCCAGAAGTAGATGCTGGGCTTCCACATGATGAACATCTGGTTGTGGAACCAGACGGCCAGGCCGCCGAAGACGACCATCATCGAGGTGCTGACCCACAGCATCAGGTCGATCTTGCGGCCCGTGGCCTTGTTCCACGCGAACTGCACCAGCGTCGCGGCGATCACCACCGCGGTGGCCAGCAGCGCCGGCGCCTCGGTCGAGCCGACCACGCCGCCCTGCACCACGGCGCCCAGCCAGTGGGTGGCGAAGGCCGCGCCCTGGTCGGGCAGCCTTCCCGCGATCTTGTACGTCGCGAAGAAGAAGATCAGCGGAAGGATGTCGAAGAGGAGTTTCATGGTCGGCGGGCCGCCCGGCGGGCGCGGCCGGGCGCGGACGCCGGCCTGCGGACGGCGCGGCGGAGGTGGGACGCGGCGCGCGCCGGGAAGCGGCGCGTGCCGGGGGCGAAGTCTAGCGCAGGCGCGCCGCGCGCCGGCTGCCTGCTCAGGACGAGCACGACACCTCGATGTGGCGCGCCCAGTCGGGTGGCAGCGCGGCGTAGCGTTCGCGGCCCGGTTGTTCGTCGTACGGCCGGCGCAGCAGGTCGTGCAGTTCGCGCACCGCGCCGAATTCGCCGGCCTCGGCCTGGGCGATCGCCTCCTGGGCCAGGTGGTTGCGCAGCACGAACTTCGGGTTGGCGCGATCCATCGCGGCGCGGCGCTCGGCGTCGGCGCGCGTCTCGGCCTCGAGGCGGCGCAGGTAGCGCTCGCCCCAGGCGTCCGCGGCGGCGCGGTCGATGAACTGGTCGCGGAAGGCCGGCGGCGTCGCGCCGGCGCCGCGGTCGAAGGCCGACAGGGCGCGGAACGCGATCGTCATGTCCACGCGCTCTCCGGCCAGCAGCGCCAGCAGGTCGTCCAGCAGTTCCTTGTCGCCGTCCTGCGCGAGCTCGAGCCCGAGCTTGGCGCGCATGTGGTCGGAGTACGCGTCGATGAAGCGCTCGCTGAAGGCATCGAGCAGCGGGGGCAGCGTGGCATCGGGATCGGCGCACAGCGGACGCAGCGCATGGGCCAGCGCGTGCAGGTTCCACCAGGCGATGTTGGGCTGGCGCGCGAAGGCGTAGCGGCCGCCGGTGTCCGAGTGGTTGCAGATGTAGCCGGGGTCGAAGCCGTCGAGGAAGCCGAACGGGCCGTAGTCGATCGTCAGGCCGAGGATGGACATGTTGTCCGTGTTCATCACGCCGTGCGCGAAACCCACCGCCTGCCAGTGCGCGACCGTCGCGGCGGTGCGCCGGACGACCTCGGCGAGCCAGGCGTGCAGCGGATCGAGGCCGTCCGCGCCCTCGCGCAGCGCGGGAAAGTAGGTGGCGATGGTGAACTCGACGAGCCGCCGCAGGGACTCGTGCTGGCCGCTGTGCGCGAAGTGCTCGAAGTGGCCGAAGCGCAGGAAGCTGGGCGCGACGCGGGTGACGACGGCGCCGGTCTCGGGCGTCTCGCGCATCACCGGCAGCGCCGACCCTGCCACGCACAGCGCGCGCGTCGTCGGCACGCCCAGCGCGTGCATCGCCTCGGAGCACAGGAACTCGCGGATCGACGAGCGCAGCACGGCGCGGCCGTCGCCCATGCGCGAATACGGCGTGCGTCCGGCGCCCTTGAGCTGGATCTCCCAGGACGGCCCGCCGGCCGCCGGCTGCCATTCGCCCAGCAGCAGCGCCCGGCCGTCGCCGAGCTGGCCGGCCCAGACGCCGAACTGGTGGCCGCTGTAGACCGTGGCCATCGTGTGCAGGCCGGGCCAGGTGGCGCGGCCGGTGAGCACGTCGAGGGCGCGCCAGTCGGCACGCGTGGCCCAGTCCGACGGCCAGCCGAGCAGGGCGGCGCAGTCGTCGCTGGTGGCCACCCAGTGCGGCTCGGGGAAGGGCTGCGCCGGCAGGTCGGTGCCGAACGGGTGGCGCACGCGCGTCTCGGCGGGGATCGTGTCGCCGTCGCGGCGCACGTCGGGCACCTCGTGCGCGAAGCGTGCGAGGCGGTTGATCCAGCGCGCGCCGTCGGGGCCGGCGGGGAGGGAGGCGGAGTCGATGTCGGACATTGGGAGCCAGTCTAGCCACCCCCCTGGCGCGCGGCCCGCGAAGGGCCTTACAGTAGGGCAGCTCCTCCGCTTGGCGGGTGTCGCGAGCGCGACAGCGCGGCGGGGCCGACACGACAACGAGGAGACGAGCGATGACTGTCCTGATGGGCCAGATGATGAACATGCCGCTGACCGTGTCGTCGCTGATCCGGCACGCGGCGCGCCACGCGGGCGACGTGGAGATCGTGTCCCGGCGCTGCGAGGGCGACATCCACCGCAGCAACTGGGCCGAGGTCCACGAGCGCGCTCGCCAGCTCGCGCAGGCGCTGGAGGCGCTGGCCGTCCGGCCCGGCGAGCGCGTCGCCACGCTGGCCTGGAACGGCCACCGCCACGTCGAGATCTACTACGGCGTCTCCGGCTCCGGCCGCATCTGCCACACGATCAACCCGCGGCTGTTTCCCGAGCAGATCGAGTGGATCGCCAACGACGCCGAGGACGCCGTGCTGATGGGCCACCGCGGCGAGATGCCCGCGTCCACCAGCGTGCCGGACCTGCTGTGCTTCGACGACCTGCTCGCCCGGCACGACGGCCGCTACGACTGGCCCGAGCTCGACGAGCAGACGGCGGCCACGCTCTGCTACACGTCGGGCACGACGGGCAACCCGAAGGGCGCGCTCTACAGCCACCGCTCCATCGTGCTGCACTCCTACGGCGCCGCGCTGCCCGATGCGATGAACTGCTCCACGCGCGACGTCATCCTGCCCATCGTGCCGATGTTCCACGTCAATGCGTGGGGCCTTCCGTACACGGCGGCGATGACGGGCGCCAAGCTGGTCATGCCGGGCCCGTTCCTGGACGGCGCGTCGCTGTACGACCTGTTCGAGTCCGAGAAGGTCACCTTCAGCGCCGGCGTGCCCACCGTGTGGCTGGGCCTGCTGAACCACATGAAGGCCAACGGCCTGAAGTTCAGCACCTTCAAGCGCACGGTCATCGGCGGCTCGGCCTGCCCGCCGGCGATGATGAAGTCGCTGCAGCAGGACTACGGCATCGAGGTGATCCACGCCTGGGGCATGACGGAGCTGTCGCCCCTGGGCACGCTGTCGAAGTTGCAGTCCAAGCACGAAGGGCTGCCGGCCGAACGCAAGCAGCGCCTGCTGCAGAGCCAGGGTCGCGTCATCTTCGGCATCGACATGGCCATCATCGACGACGAGGGCCGCTCGCTGCCGTGGGACGGCACGTCGGCGGGCAACCTCGTCGTGCGCGGGCCCTGGGTCATCTCGAGCTACTTCAAGTCCAAGGACTCGCCGCTGGTGAGCGTGGACGGCGAGCCCGGCTGGTTTCCCACCGGCGACGTCGCGGCCATCGACGCCGACGGCTTCATGTTCATCACCGACCGCAGCAAGGACGTGATCAAGTCCGGTGGCGAGTGGATCAGCTCGATCGAGCTCGAGAACATCGCCATCGCCCACCCGTCGGTGCACGAGGCCGCGGTCATCGCCTGCCGGCACCCGAAGTGGGACGAGCGCCCGCTGCTGGTGGTGGTGCCCAAGCCGGGCGCGACCGTCTCGCGCGAGGAGCTGCTGCGCTTCTTCGACGGCAAGATCGCCAAGTGGCAGATCCCCGATGACGTGGCCATCGTCGCCGAGCTGCCGCACACGGCCACCGGCAAGCTGCAGAAGCTGCGGCTGCGCGAGCAGTTCCGCGACCACGTGCTGCCCACCGCCGGCTGAGCGTGCACGGCGGCTCCGGCGGGCTTGTCGCGGTCGCGACAGGCCCATTCGGGGTAGTCCCTCAGCGCGCCCGCCCGGCGTTGGGCTAACGTCACCCCGACCGCGAGCCACGCGGCGACCACGGAGACAAGCCATGACGTTCCTGAACAAGCCCCTGGCATTCGCTTCCACCCTCGCGCTGGCGTTCCTCGCGCTGCAGCCCGGGGCCGCGTTCGCGCAGAAGGGCGAGACCGTCAAGATCGGCTGGATCGACCCGCTGTCCGGCCTGATGGCGCCCATCGGCCAGAACGAGCTCAAGACCTTCCAGTACCTGGCCGAGCTGTTCAACAAGAACAACGCGGCCGGCGTGAAGTTCGAGATCGTGCCGTTCGACAACAAGGTGAGCCCGGCCGAATCGCTGACGGCGCTGAAGTCGGCCATCGACCAGAACATCCGCTACATCACGCAGGGCGACGGCTCCGGCGCGGCAGGCGCGCTGGTGGACGCCGTCAACAAGCACAACGAGCGCAACCCGGGCCACGAAGTGCTGTACATGAACTACGCGGCGGTCGACCCGGACCTCACCAACAGCAAGTGCAGCTACTGGCACTTCCGGCTCGACGCCGACACCTCGATGAAGATGGAGGCGCTGACCACCTTCATCAAGGACCAGAAGGACATCCACAAGGTCTACATCATCGGCCAGAACTATGCGCACGGCCTGCAGGTGGCCAAGTACGCGAAGGCCGACCTCGCACGCAAGCGCCCCGACATCGAGATCGTCGGGGAGGACCTGCACCCACTGGCCAAGGTCACCGACTTCGCGCCCTACGTCGCCAAGATCAAGGCGTCGGGCGCCGACACCGTCATCACCGGCAACTGGGGCACCGATCTCGCGCTGCTGGTCAAGGCGGCCAACGAGGCCGGGCTCAACGTCAAGTTCTTCACCTACTACGCCAACAACTCGGGCACGCCCACCGCACTGGGCGCCGCGGCCGCCGGCCGGGTGTACTTCGTGGGGTATGGACAACCGAACATGAGCGGCCCCATCCGCAAGCTGCAGGACGACTTCAAGGCCAGGTTCAACGACGACTTCTACGTCACCGATCTCTACATCGAGCTGCAGTTGCTCTCCGAGGCCATGGCCAAGGCGAAGTCCACCGACCCGGTGAAGGTGGCCGCGGCGCTCGAGGGCATGAAGCTCAAGAGCTACAACGGCGACATCGAGATGCGCAAGACCGACCACCAGCTGCAGCAGGATCTCTGGATCTCGGTGTGGCAGAAGACCGATGCGAAGAACCCGTACTCGGTCGAGAACACGGGCTACACCTTCGCGCCCGTCGCGCACTACGACGCGTACGTGGCGAGCACGCCGACGTCCTGCCAGATGAAGCGGTGACATGTTGACCCCCACGCTCCCGCTGGTCGCTGCCCCCCGAAGGGGAGCGCGGCGCGGCGCGGGTGGCGACCCTCGCTGGCCGAGCGCTTGCATGGGCCTGCGGCCGGCGCGCGACGCGCTGCGTCGCTGAAGGCTGGCGGTTGGACCAGACCGTCATCAACATCCTCAACGGCCTCAGCTCGGGGCTGTTGCTGTTCATGCTCAGCTCGGGCCTGACGCTGATCTTCAGCATGATGGGCGTGCTGAACTTCGCCCATGCCGGCTTCTACATGCTGGGCGCCTACGTGGGCTACGCCAGTTCCCGCATCGTCGGCTTCTGGCCGGCGCTGGCCGTCGCGCCGGTCGTCGTGGGCGTGCTCGGCGCGGTGTTCGAGCGCGTGTGCCTGCGCCGGGTGCACCGCCATGGCCACGTGCCGGAGCTGCTGGTCACCTTCGGCCTGAGCTATCTCATCCTGGAGCTGGTGCAGGTCGTCTGGGGCCGTGCGCCGGTGGCCTTCGATCCGCCCGCCGTGCTGGCACGGCCCGCGTTCACGCTGGTGCAGTCGGCCGCGGCGGGACTGTCGGTGGTGCTGGGCCAGGAGGACGCGGCCACCTGCGCGCACGCCGCGTGCACGACGTTCCCGGCCACGCGCGCCTTCATGATGGTCGTCGCGCTGCTGATGCTGCTGGCGCTTTGGCTGCTGTTGCGCCACACGCGCGTCGGCCTCGTGATCCAGGCCGCGCTGACGCACCCCGAGATGGCGGAGGCGCTCGGGCACAACGTGCCGCGCGTGTTCATGCTGGTGTTCGGCGCCGGCTGCGCGCTGGCCGGCCTGGCCGGCGTGATCGGCGGCACCACCTTCGTCACCGAGCCCGCGATGGCCGCGGCCGTCGGGCCCATCCTGTTCGTCGTGGTGGTGGTGGGCGGCACGGGCTCGCTCGTGGGTGCCTTCGTCGGGGCGCTGCTGATCGGACTGCTGCAGACGGTGCCGCTGACGGTGGACAAGTCGCTCGCCGACGCCGCATCGGCGATCGGCTGGCGCGTGTCGTCCGACAGCGCGGCGGCCCCGCTGATGAAGCTGACGCTCGCCCAGGTGGCGCCGATCCTGCCTTACCTGCTGCTGGTGCTGATCCTGATCTTCCGGCCGCGCGGGCTGTTCGGGACGCGCGAATGACGGAGCGCACGACGCCGGACGCCGCGCCGGACCGCCCCGCGCAAGGCCGGCGCCCCCGCGGCGGGGTCGGCGGCGCATTCGCCGCACGGGGGGCCGTCACTTACCATTTTCGGCCGTACGACGTCGGCCGCTGGGCCGTGTGGGGCGGCTACGCCCTGCTGCTGCTGGTCGCGCCGCTCGTGTTCAGCAGCAGCCTGTCGCAGACGCTGCTGTCGCAGATGGGCATCGCCATCATCGCGTGCCTGGCCTACGACATGCTGCTGGGACAGGGCGGCATGCTCAGCTTCGGGCACGCGGTCTACAGCGGCCTCGGATCGTTCCTCGCCATCCATGCGCTCAACCACATCGGCGACGGCTCGCTGCACCTGCCGGTGAGCCTGCTGCCGCTGGTGGGGGGCGCCACGGGGCTGGCATTCGCGGCGCTGTTCGGGTTCGTGACGACGCGCAAGTCGGGCACCACGTTCGCGATGATCACGCTGGGCATCGGCGAGCTGGTGGCGTCGATGTCGCTGATGCTGCCCGAGTTCTTCGGCGGCGAGGCCGGCGTCAGCAGCAACCGCGTCGTCCCGCCGGCCACGCTGGGCATCACGTTCGGGCCGCAGATCCAGGTCTACTACCTGATCGCGACCTGGTGCTTCATCTGCACCGCGCTGATGTTCGCGTTCACCCGCACGCCGCTGGGCCGCATGCTCAACGCGGTGCGCGACAACCCGGAGCGCGTCGGGTTCATCGGCTACGACACGCAGCGCGTGCGCTGGCTCGCCTTCATGATCTCCGGGCTGTTCATGGGCATCGCGGGCGGCCTGGGTGCCATCCACTTCGAGCTCGCCACGGCGGAGGTCGTCGGCGCGCAGCGCTCCGGCGCCTACCTGCTGTTCACCTACCTGGGCGGCTCGGCGGTGTTCTTCGGGCCCATCATCGGCGGCGTGCTGATGGTGCTGGCCACCGTCGTCCTGTCCGAACTGACCAAGGCGTGGCTGCTGTACCTGGGCCTCGCATTCATGCTGATGGTGATGTATGCGCCCGGCGGCGTCGCCGGCGTCGTGCTGGCCAACATGCGGCTGTGGGCGTTCGGCAAGCTGCGGGCGCTGCTGCCCGGCTACCTCGCGTTGCTGGCGGCCGGCGCCGTCGCGTTCCTCGGCGCCGGCGCGATGATCGAGATGCTGTACCACCTGCAGCTGAACCAGGCGCTCGGCCCGGTGATGAAGTTCTGCGGCGTGACGCTGGATGCCAAGGGCGTCGCGGCCTGGGCCGGCGCGGCCGGCCTGTTCGCGGTGGGCGGCGTCGCCTTCGAGGGGGTGCGTCGACGCGTCCTGGCGCGCTGGAACGCGGCGCAGGGCGACATCGAGCGCGAGCTGCGCCGGCGGGGGGCCGCGTGACGGCCGGCATCGGCGCCCCCTCAGACGCCGGCGCTGCGCGGGTCGCGCTGGAACTGCGCGACGTGCGCAAGAGCTTCGGCCGCACCGAGATCATCCGCGGCGCCTCGCTGAAGGTGAACGCCGGCGAGCGCGTGGCGCTGATCGGGCCCAACGGCGCGGGCAAGTCCACGCTGTTCAACCTCGTCAGCGGCCGCTTCGCGCCCAGCTCGGGCGAGATCCTGCTCCATGGACGGCGCATCGACGGCGCCGCGCCTCACCGCATCAACCGCCAGGGGCTGGCGCGCAGCTTCCAGGTGAGCAACCTGTTCACGCGGCTGTCGGTGTTCGAGAACCTGCGCTGCGCGGTGCTGTGGTCCCTCGGCTACCGCTACGCGTTCTGGCGCTTCCTGGCCACCCTGCATGACGCCAACGAGCGCGCCGAGGAGCTGCTGGCGCTGCTGCACCTCGAGCGCCGCCGCGACGTGCTCGCGATGAACCTCACCTACGCCGAGCAGCGGGCGCTCGAGATCGGCCTGACGATCGCCGGCGGCGCCGACGTCATCCTGCTGGACGAGCCCACGGCGGGCATGAGCAAGAGCGAGACGCGCCGCTTCGTGCAGCTGATCCGCGACGCCACCGTGGGCAGGACGCTGCTGACCGTGGAGCACGACATGGGCGTCGTCTTCGGGCTGGCCGATCGCATCGCCGTCCTGGCATACGGCGAGGTGATCGCCTTCGACACGCCCGAGGCCGTGCGCGCCGACCCGCGCGTGCAGGAGGCCTACCTCGGGTCGGTGCTCGCCGCGACGCAGGCGCGGGAGGCGTGATGCTGCAGATCGACAAGCTCCACGCGTTCTACGGCAAGAGCCACGTGCTGCACGGCGTCGACCTGCAGGTGGCGCCCGGCGAGATCGTCGCGCTGCTGGGGCGCAACGGCTCCGGCCGCTCCACCACGGCCAAGGCGATCATGGGGCTTGTCGATACCCAGGGCGGCATCGCCTGGAAGGGCCAGCCGCTGGCCGGCCTGCAGCCGTACGAGATCGCGCACCGCGGCATCGGCTACGTGCCGGAGAACCGCGACATCTTCCCGCGCCTGACGGTGCACCAGAACCTGCAGCTCGGCCAGAAATCAGGCGCCCGGGTCGCGCGCTGGTCCTTCGAGGACATGTACGCGCTGTTTCCGCGCCTGCGCGAGCGCCAGCACGTCGAGGCCGGCGTGCTGTCCGGCGGCGAGCAGCAGATGCTGACGCTGTGCCGTTCGCTGATGGGCGACCCCGATCTGATCCTCATCGACGAGCCCACCGAGGGCCTGGCGCCGAAGATCGTCGAACAGGTGGCCGACTATCTCCTGGCGCTGAAAGCGCGCGGGCTGTCGGTGCTGCTGATCGAGCAGAAGCTCACCATCGCGCTGGAGATCTCGCAGCGCTGCGTGGTGATGGGTCATGGGCGCGTGGTGTTCGAGGGAACGCCGGAGGAACTCAAGGCGAACGCGGGGGTGCGCAAGGAGTGGCTGGAGGTCTAGATCCGGAGCGCCCGCTCGAACGCGTAGCTCGCCTTCGACTTGTCGAACCCCAGGTGCTCGTAGAACGCATGCGCGCCTTCCCGGAGCACGTTCGAGCGTAGCCTCACGCGATCGTAGCCGCGGCCGGCCGCCCAGGCGCAGGCATGCTCCAGCAGCCGGCGGCCGATGCCCTGGCCCTGGCACGCGGCCGACACGACCAGCGCCTGGATTTCGGCGTAGCCGTCGCTGATGAGCATGCGCACGCCCTGCACATGGCACAGGCCGACGAGGCGGCCGTCGACTTCCGCGATGAAAGCCTCCTGGTCGGGCCATTCGCGCAAGGCCGCCAGGCGGCGCACCAGCTGGTCGGCGGACGCCGGGTAGCCGAGGTCGGGCAGCAGCCCGACGAGGGCGTCGGCGTCGGCGGATCGCAACAGGCGCAGGGTGGGGGACATCGAGGCGGGCGGGATCATGGTGCCGCCGATTCTGCCTTCGTTCGTGCCCGCCTCCAGGGCTTGCCGATGCGCAGCGGGCCACGGGGCGTCCGGGCGACCGCAGCCGGCGAGCCCGAAGCCCGGCGGCACGGGAGTTGCGAGGATCCACGGCACCCGCCGCCGGATGTCCGCTGGAATCCGGCGTTCGACGCAGGCCGCCCCGGCGACGACGCGTTCCTGACCGCCACCGCGTGCCGTCGCCGGCGCACCTGCCGGCAAGCTCTTCCAGGAGAAATGACCGATGCCCCGCCTGACCGCCGCCGATTTCGATCCTGCCGTCCTCCGGCTGTTCGACCAGTACGTTCACGGCGCGATCTCGCGACGCGGATTCCTGGACGGGGCCGGCCGGTACGCGGCCGGCGGGATGACCGCCGCCGGCCTGCTGGCCGCGCTGGCGCCGGACTTCGCGAGCGCACGCCAGGTCGATCCGACCGATCCCCGGCTGGTGGCGTCGACGCTGGCGTTCGACTCGCCGCAGGGCTACGGCAAGGCCAGCGGCTACCTCGTGCGCCCGGCCCGGGCCGCGGGCGACGTCGGCGCCGTCCTCGTCGTCCACGAGAACCGCGGCCTCAACCCGCACATCGAGGACATCGCGCGCCGCCTCGCCCTGGCGGGCTACCTGGTGCTGGCGCCCGATGCGCTGTTCACGCTCGGCGGCTACCCAGGCGACGAGGACAAGGCACGCGAGCTGTTCGCCAAGCTGGACCAGGCCAAGGTGCAGGCCGACTTCCTCGCGGCCGCGCGCCTACTCAAGACGCAGGCCGGCACCAACGGTCGCGTCGGCGCGGTCGGCTTCTGCTTCGGCGGCGGCCTGGTGAACTGGCTGGCCACGCAGTGGCCCGACCTCAACGCCGGCGTGCCGTTCTACGGCATCGCCCCCAGGCTCGACGACGTGCCGCGCATCCGCGCGCCCTTGATGCTGCACTTCGCCGGCAACGACCCGCGCGTCGACGCGACCTGGCCGACGTACGAGGCCGCGCTCAAGGCCGCCGGCGCGAAGTACGAGGCGTTCTTCTACCCGGGCGTCGAGCACGGCTTCAACAACGACACCACGCCGCGCTACGACGCCAGGGCGGCCGCGCTCGCCTGGCAGCGCACGCTGGCGTTCCTCGCGCAGAACCTGCGCGCCGCCTGAGGCCGGCGCTGCCTCGAAGCCAGCACCGGCGGCTGGCTTTCCATCACCGGCGCAGGCCTGCGGGCCCGCGCGACCGCGTCAGGCGCGAGCGCGCGACGGCGGACACGCGCGCGCCGCGGGAGCGTCGCGTCCGCGCACGGATCGAGGATGCTCATGCACCGCGCGTGGCATGGATGCTGCGATCCGTGGCACGTCGCCCTCACTGCTGCCATGCCATGCGCTTCCATCTCCACGCCACGCCGCTTCGTCCCCGCGCCGCCGTCGCGATCCGTGTCCGGTGAACCGCCATGAGTGCCTTGCTGGATTCCCGCGGCGCGCCGTTGCGCGCACCCTTGCCGTCCCCGCAGCCGCTGCCGACGGCTGCGCTCCTGGCGTTCCCCGGCCCGCGGCCGCTCGTGCGCGGGTCGCACGCGCGCGGCGGGCGGAGACAGGGCCTGGCGATCGTCGCGGGCCTGCACGTGTTGATCGGCTGGGCGCTGGTCTCCGGCCTGGCGACGCGCGTCGTCGACGTGGTAAGCCGGCCGCTGGACGTGGTCATCGTCGCGCCGCCGCCGCCTCCACCGCCGAAGATCGAGCAGGTGCTCGACAAGCCCAAGGTCGCCACGCTGCCGCCGCCCGTCTACGTGCCGCCGCCCGAAGTCGTGCCGCCGGCGCCGCCGCCGGAGACGACGATCGCGGCCACCGCCACCGAGCCCCCGCCCCCGTCCGCGCCGGCGGTCGCCGCGGCGCCGCCGGCCCCCGCCCCCGCGCCGCCGCCGGCCGTCGTGCGCCAGGAAGCAAGCCTCGCGTGCCCCGGCTACCAGGCGGCGCTGGCAAAGGTGCTGGAGGACGCCATCGACCGCGTGGGCGTCACTGGCACCGTGCATACGCGGCTGACCGTGCGGGGCGGCCAGGTCGTCGACGTCGCCTTCCTGTCGGGGCCCAGGGAGTACGCGAAGTACGTGCAGGCCGCGGTCAAGCGCATGCACTGCTCCGCGGGCGGCGCCGACGAAGTGCAGGTGCCGCTGGACGTCAATTTCGCCCGATAGACCCTGCCGAGCTCGCGGGTGCCGCCTGCCGTAGGATGGCCGTCCCGCCCGCCCGCCGCCCGGCCTCCGACATGAAACGCACCACCGCCTCGCTCGCCGCGTTCATCGCGCTCGTCTCCGCGTCGCCGGCGTTCGCGCAGGCCATGCCGGACTTCAGCAAGGTCCAGATCAAGGCGACGCAGCTGGCGCCGGACTTCTGGACGCTGGACGGCCAGGGCGGCACGATCAGCGTGCTGACCGGCAACGACGGCGTCCTGCTCGTCGATTCGCAGTTCGCGCCCCTGACCGACAAGCTCGTCGCCGCCATCCGCAGGTTCTCCGACAAGTCGATCCGCTTCCTGGTCGACACCCACGTGCATCCCGACCACGTCGGCGGCAACGCCAACTTCGCCAGGCTCGGCGCGACCATCTTCGCGCGCGACCAGCTGCGCTGGCGCATGGAGCACCCGAACCCCGCGGCCGACGGCACGCCGGGCAAGCCGGCGCCGGACCAGGCGCTGCCGGTGGTGACCTACAACGCGTCGCTGTCGATCCACGTCGATGGCGAGGACGTGCGGCTGCTGCCGGTCGTCGCCGCGCACACCGACGGCGACACCGTGGTCTCGTTCCCGGGCCACGACATCATCGCGGCGGGCGACATCTTCCGCAGCGTCGGCTATCCGTACGTCGACCTCGCCAGCGGCGGCACCCTGGCGGGCATCCTCGAGGGGCTCAGCGAGATCGTCGACCGCTCGGGCCCCGCCACGAAGATCATCCCCGGCCATGGTCCCATCGTCGACCGCAATGCGGTGCTGGCCCAGCGCGACCTGATCCTCGCGGTGCGCGCCAAGGTGCAGGCGCTGATCGAGCAGGGCAGGACGGTCGACGAGGCCATCGCCGCGCATCCGACCGCGGAGTTCGACGCGCGCGTGCCGCAATCGGCGCAGACGGCGGACCGGTTCGTCCGGTGGGTCTATTCGGAGGTCGTGGCCAACAAGTGACTCGCCCGGCCGGGCGGGCGAGTCATCGCCGGCGTACCCCGCCACGTCGTGTCGACAGGACGCGCGGACGGGGCGAGGTTCGCACCGCCTGGCGGCCGGTCGGCGCACTCAGTTGGCGTTGCGGAAATCGTCGTGGCAGGACTTGCAGGTCTTCTGCAGCTTTGCGAACTGGTCCTTGACGGCTGTCGCGTCGCCGCCGCTGGAGACGAGTCGCACCAGCTCGCTGGACGCCCTGGCGAAGTCGCCGCCGTGCTCTGCGAACTTCGGCGTGTCGGTGAAGGCGTCGGCCTTGACGGTGGTGTCGTGCCAGCCCTTGCCCGTTTCGGTGCCGGCGGGAAACAGGCTGCCCAGGCCCGAGTTGGCGATGGCGGCGATCGCGTTCGCCGAACGCAGCACCTGGTCCTTGTCGTAGCCGCCGTCGAGGCTGGCCTTGATCCGCCCGGAGTTCCAGGCGATGACCTGGAACGCGGACTGTCGCCACTTGATGAGGTTCTCGGGCTTGGGGGCCTGCTGAGCGAGGGCGCTGGCCGCCGACGCCAGGGCGAGGGCGGCGACGAGGAGGCGTGAAGAGGTGCGGTTCATGGTCGGGTGGTGTCCGGTTGCGTTCGGGAGATCACGGGAAGGGCTTGTGGACGTCGTGGCAGTCGTTGCACGCGTGCGCCAGGTCGACGGCGGCCCGGGACGCCCCGTCGTAGTCCTGCGCCGCGAGCGCGCCGGGGATCGCCGCCGCGAGCGCCTGGCCGCTGCGCGACATCTCGACCGCGTCGGCGACGTGCGCGTCGTCGGCGAAGTACGCCGCCATCAGGCCGTACAGGCGCGCGAGCTCCCGGGCATCGGCGACGGCGGCGTCCGTCCTGCGCGCGTCGATGTGTCGCTGCACGTCGACGCTGCGCCTGTCGATGGCGCGCATCCAGACGTCGAAATCCAGCATGCTGGCGGCGCGGGCCGTCGTCGCGGCGCCGGCGACGATCGCGAGGGCGGCGACGGCGGCGAGCGTCGCGCGGGCGCGTCGCGTCGCCGGCGGATCAATCCTTCTTGTACTTCTCATGGCAGTTCCTGCACGAGCGGGTGAGCTGGTTGACGGCCTCGCCGGCCGCGTCGAAGTCCTTTCCCTCGATGGCCTGGAGGGCCTGCGCGGCGAGTTGCCGCGTGCGCTGCGCGAAGCCGGCGGCGTCGGCGGTGTCGGGCTTCTCGCCGTAGTGCGACTCGATGCGTGCGAACGTCTCGACGAGGGAGCGGGCGTCGGCCGCCGCGGCCTGGCCGTCCTTCATCGCGACGTCGGAATCGAGGCTCTTGGCGGTGTCGTCGACGCCGCGCATCAGGTCGCCGTCGACGTCGACGCCTTCGCTGAGCGCGGTGCCCGCCAGGAGCAGGCCGGCGAGGGCGAGGGGCAGTGTCTTGCGAAAGAGGTTCATGTCGTCACGATCGCGCCCGCGCGCGTGCGGCGCGCGGGCGCGGCGGCGCGTCAGGCCACGATCTCCTTGATGACGTCGCCGAACACGGTCGTCGGGCGCTCCTGGCGGCCCTGGTACGGGAACGTCACCTTGCGGTTGTCCAGGCCCAGCTGGTGCAGGATGGTGGCCTGCAGGTCGTAGGTGTCGACGATGCCGGTCTGGGCGCGCAGCCCGATGTCGTCGGTCGAGCCGTAGGTGCCCGGCTTGATGCCGCCGCCGGCCAGCCAGCTGGTGTACCCCCAGGGGTTGTGGTCGCGGCCGTTGCCGCTCTGGCCGTATGGCGTGCGGCCGAATTCGGACGTCCACACCACCAGCGTCGAATCGAGCAGCCCGCGCGCCTTCAGGTCGGCCAGCAGGCCGGCGATCGGCTTGTCGACCGACCTGCTCATCACGCCGTGGTTCTTCTCGAGGTTGTTGTGCGCGTCCCAGCTGTCGACGGACGCGTCGGGCGCGCCGGAGATCACATGGATGAAGCGCACGTTGCGCTCGACCAGCCGGCGCGCGCGCAGGAGCGCGGTGCCGTATTCGTCGGTCTCCTTCGCGCCGATGCCGTACAGCTCGCGCGTGGCCGCGGTCTCCTTGCTCAGGTCGACCGCCTCCGGCGCGGACTTCTCCATGCGATAGGCCAGCTCGTAGGACTTCGCCCGCGCGGCCAGCTCGGTGTCGCCGCTGCGCGTGATCGCGCCATGCTCGTTGAGCGACGCGATGAGATCCAGCGTGTTGCGCTGCTCGGTGTCGATGACGCCCTCGGGCCGCGCCAGGTGCAGGATCGGCGAGTCGCCCTTTCGGAACGCGGTGCCCTGGTAGGCCGCGGGCAGGAACCCGGAGCTCCAGATCACCGCGCCGCGCCCGCCACCGGCCGCGCCCACGCCGGTGGGCAGCACGACGAAGGCGGGCAGGTCCGGGTTGGCCGAACCCAGCGCGTACTGCACCCACGAGCCGAGGGCCGGGCGCCCCGGCACCAGGCCCGCGGTGTGCAGCTTCAGCGACGAGATGACGTGCGTCGCGCCTTCGGTCCTGCAGCCCTTGAGGAAGGCGATGTCGTCGACCTGCCGGGCCAGGTTGGGC
>JAEKKH010000125.1 GCA_019510465.1 Burkholderiales bacterium | reverse complement strand
GACGCCGGCCGCTTCTGGAAGATGATCCAGGACCACCAGGTCACCAAGTTCTACACCGCGCCCACCGCCATCCGCTCGCTGATCAAGGCGGCCGAGGCCAACGACAAGGTGCACCCGAAGTCCTACGACCTGTCCAGCCTGAAGGTGCTGGGCTCGGTGGGCGAGCCCATCAACCCGGCGGCCTGGGAGTGGTACCACCAGCACGTGGGCGGCGGCCGCTGCCCCATCGTCGACACCTTCTGGCAGACCGAGACGGGCGGCCACATGATCACGCCGCTGCCGGGCGCCACGCCGCTGGTGCCGGGCTCGTGCACGCTGCCGTTCCCCGGCATCGACGCGGCCGTGGTCGACGAGATGGGCAACGACGTGCCGAACGGCACCGGGGGCCTGCTCGTGGTCAGGAAGCCGTGGCCGTCGATGATCCGCACGATCTACGGCGACCCCGAGCGCTTCAGGAAGAGCTACTACCCGGCCGAGCTGAAGGGCTACTACCTCGCGGGCGACGGCGCCATTCGCGACGCCGGGACGGGCTACTTCACCATCACGGGCCGCATCGACGACGTGCTCAACGTGTCCGGCCACCGCATGGGCACGATGGAGATCGAATCGGCGCTGGTGTCGTGCACCGAGCTGGTGGCCGAGGCCGCGGTCGTCGGCCGTCCCGACGACACCACCGGCGAGGCCATCTGCGCCTTCGTCGTGCTCAAGCGCGCGCGCCCGACGGGCGACGAGGCCAAGGCGATCGCCAAGCAGCTGCGCGACTGGGTCGGCAAGGAGATCGGCCCGATCGCCAAGCCCAAGGACATCCGTTTCGGCGACAACCTGCCCAAGACGCGCTCGGGCAAGATCATGCGGCGCCTGCTGCGCGACATCGCCAAGGGCCAGAAGGTCACCCAGGACACCAGCACGCTGGAAAACCCGGCGATCCTGGATCAGTTGGCCGAGAACAACTGAGGCCTGCGGCTGCAGTCTCCAGACGGCCGTTGACGGCGGACTCCGGCCTGCCGGCCGAGAACAATTGAACGAGAAGGCGCGTCCCAGGGGCGCGCCTTCGCCTTTTGCAGCCCCGCGTTGCTGCTACATTGACGCGATTCGTCCTTTCAACGTGATCCCGGGCACACCCGTCCGGGCGCCGGCGCCGCCATCCGGCCGCGCCGCGATCGTCCGGCCAGCGCCGGGACTGGGGTTTCGCATGCTGTTCGTCCTGATCGGTGTCATCCTGATCGCCTGCAATCTGTTCGATATCGGTCCGATGGCCGCCTGGAATTGGGAGATCACCGGCGACGTGTGGAAGTTCGCACTGCCGTTCGGGCTGGCGGTCGCCTGGTGGATCTGGTCGGACGCCAGCGGCTGGACGAAGCGCAAGGCCATGCAGCGCGATGCCGAGCGCAAGCGCGATCGCCTGGATCGCAACATCGACGCGATGGGCCTGGGCTACCTGCACAAGCATCGCGACGGCAAGAAGCGCTCGAAGCATTGAGCCGGGCGCGCCGCGCATGCCGCTGACCATCGTCGCCACGGAGTCCCTGCGCGTCGGCCAGCCGGTGGTGGTCGACGGTGGCTCGCCCGATGGCCGCTACATGGCCGTGTTCGAGGACGACGGCGAGACGGGCGCGTTCTACGCGATCGACTCCGACCTCGAGGACGCCAACCCGATCCGGGACGCGCTGCACGTCTACGACGTCGCCGACGTCACCGACGCGCACCTGCCATCGACGGTGGAGATCGGCTGGTCGGACGACGGCCTGAAGGTGCTGCTGCTGATCAACGACCACCCGCACGCGGCGTTCGACTTCGCGCGCCGCCAGGGCTGGTGCCAGACGGGCTTGCCGCCTGGCGCGTCGGCGTCCGGCTGGTCCGCGGCCTCGCGGCAGTGGAACGAGGACGTCGAGGCCTTGTTCGATTGATGTCGCGCGCCGCGCGTCGCCGACAATCCCGGCATGCGCGCACGCACGGCCGCTCCGAAGGTCGCTCGCGGCGCAGCCCGTAGCGCGGAGGTTGCCTGATGAGCGCCGCACGGCCACCCGTCGACCACTGGATCCCGCACGCCGACGGCCGCCTGTTCGCCCGCGAATGGCCCGCGGCGAGCGCCGATGACGACCTGCCGCCGCTGGTCCTGCTGCACGATTCGCTGGGCAGCGTCGAGCTGTGGCGCGACTTTCCCGCGCTGCTGGCGCGCGACACCGGCCGGCGCGTCATCGCGTACGACCGCGCGGGCTTCGGTCAGTCGGACGCGCGCGCCGCGCGGCCGTCGCTCGAATTCATCGTCGAGGAGGCGACCACCTGGTTTCCGCTCGTCCGCCGCCACTTGCGCATCGACCGCTTCGCCGCGCTGGGCCACAGCGTGGGCGGCGGCATGGCCGTCAACATCGCGGCGCGGCATCCGGACAGCTGCGCCGCGCTGGTGACGATCGCGGCGCAGGCCTTCGTCGAGGACCGCACGCTCGCGGGGCTGCGGGAGGCACGGCTGACGTTCGCGGCGCCCCGCGCGCTGGAACGGCTCGCGCGCTACCACGGCGACAAGGCGGCGTGGGTGCTGTCGGCGTGGCTCGACACGTGGCTCGATCCGGCGTTCGCGCACTGGTCGCTGGCGCGCGTGCTGCCCGGCGTGCGCTGCCGCGTGCTGGCGCTGCACGGCGAGCTCGACGAGTACGGCAGCTCGGCGCACCCCGCGTTGATCGCCCGCCTGGCCGGCGGCCCCGCGCGCATGGAACTGCTCGCGGGGCTGGGCCATGTGCCGCAGCGCGAGCGGCCCGGGGAGATCGCGCGCCGCGTGGCGATCTTCATGGCCGGCGCCTGAGCCGTCAGCAACCCGCGTTGCGCGGATCCCAGTGGTAGAAGCGGGCGGCCGCGCGCCACGGCTTGCCCACCTGCAGCCGCGTCGACAGGAACAGCGACAGCTCGAGGTAGTCGGGGCGCGCCTGCGGGCGGATGACGAAGTCGGGCTTGCCGTCGCCGTCGAGGTCGCCCACCCAGACCAGCACGTCGTCCACGCCCAGCATGCCGTCCTCGCCGACGATGCCGTCGGGCCACAGCGCGGCCAGCGTGCGCTCGGTCTGGCCGAAGCGCACCTTCCAGGCGAGCTGGCGCGTGCCGCAGCCGGGGCCGCTGCAAGAGGGATCCTGGCCCTCCAGCCAATGCCCGTCGAAGGAGACGGCAGCGCCGTCGTCGATGGACACCGCGCGATCGAAGCGGCGGCGCACCGGCGCCATCGAGGACGGATCGTCGGAGGCCAGGAAGCGCTCGTTGACATACCAGGTCTTGACCGGCCCCGCGGCCAGGCCCGGCACGCCCTGCACCAGGAACAGCGCGTGCGCCTTCAGGTCGGCGTGCATGACGGGCAGCGACTCGGTGCCCTCGTGCGTCTGGACGTCCTGGTTGGCGATGGTGACCTGCGTCGGCACCAGCGCGCAGGCGCCCCGGTCGCAGGTGACGGCCAGGTAGTCGCCCGCGGGCGTGGTGGTGTCGTCGACCGGGTAGCCCGCCGGGCTCGCGTGCAGCAGCGAGATGCCGGAGGCCGGCGCGCCGGCCGCGCCCGCGTGCACGGACGCGGAAACGAACAGGGTGGCGGCGAGGGCGGTGCGAAGGCG
This sequence comes from Burkholderiales bacterium, assembly GCA_019510465.1. Lineage (GTDB taxonomy): Bacteria > Pseudomonadota > Gammaproteobacteria > Burkholderiales > Burkholderiaceae_C > Scleromatobacter. The sequence goes on along the minus strand of JAEKKH010000125.1, from coordinate 9,240 downwards.
TGCGAACGTGCGCATGGCGGTGTTCGGTGGGTTGGACATGCTTCGCAGCGTAGGCCTGCGCACGCGAATGATCATGGGTGGCGCGGCGAGGAAACGGCGCCGGCGCGGGGAGACTTTGCTCACGCGCTCACGGGCTGACTTGCCCACGTGTCCACGCGCCCACGTTCCCACGCGTCACGCGCGCCCTCGCATCCCCGCGCGGGAGCGCGGCCTCGCGGCTCAGCGCGCCGGCCGCCCCACGACCTTGTTCGCGCACAGCGGCACCACCGCCATCAGCGCCGCGAGAAGCCAGAACGCGACCGGCAGGCTGGTCAGGTGCGCGATGAAGCCGACCGCCGCCGGTCCCATCAGCTGGCCCGCGTAGCCCACGGTGGTGAGCGCGGCCACGGCCATCGCCGCGGACGTGCCGGGGACGCTGCCGCAGCGGCGGAACAGCACCGGCACGATGTTGGACGCGCCGAGCCCGATCAGCACGAAGCCGGCCAGCGCGAACTCGAGGCGGTCGCCGAACAGCAGCACGGCGAATCCCAGCACGGCCAGCACCCCGCCGGCCTGCATCGTCGTGCGGTCGCCGATGCGCGCGGTGATGGCGTCGCCGCCGAAGCGGCCGACCGTCATCGCCACCGCGAAGAACGCGTAGCCCAGGCCGCCCTGCGCGGGTACCGCGAGCGAGCGCGTCGTCAGCAGCAGCGCGCTCCAGTCCAGCATCGCGCCCTCGACGAGGAAGCACACGGCCGCCAGCGCGGCCAGCAGCAGCATCGCGCCGCTGCGCGGCCACGCGAGGGAGTGGCCGGCGGCCACTCGGCCGGCCTCGACGAGCCGCGGCGCGGCCACGCGCATCGCCACCACCATCAGCGCGAGGCACGGCAGCGTGCACGCGAGCGGCCCGACGCCGGACGACAGCAGCGCCGTGACGAACCCGGCGCCCAGGAAGCCGCCGACGCTGAACATCGCGTGGAAGCCCGACATCAGCGGCATGCGCGCGTCGCGCTCGACCTCCACCGCGTGCACGTTCATCGCGACGTCCAGCGAACCGAGCGCGCCGCCGAACCCCAGCAGCACGGCGCCGAGCGTCCACGGCGAGCTCGCGACGGCCAGCGGCGGCAGCAGCAGCGCGAGCACCAGCCCGCTGCCGACGACGACGGGCTTGCAGCCATAGCGCGCGCACAGCGGCCCGGTGCGCAGCATCGCCGCGACGGAGCCGGCGCCCAGGCACAGCAGCAGCACGCCCATCAGGCCGTCGTCGGCGCCCAGCCGCGCTTTCGCGAACGGGATCAACGGCGCCCAGGCGGCCAGGCCGAAACCGGCCACGAGGAAGGCGATGCGCGTGGCCAGGCGGGCGCCGGGGCGGTCGGCGGAGGTCTGTGCGATGGTGGAAAGCGTTGTCATCTCGGATCGAAAAAATCAGGCCGCGGGCGCGGCGATGGCCAGCGTGGCGCCGGCGGCGGCCAGCGGACGGGTGAGGGCGGTGGGCGCGTCGTGCTCCACCACGAGGAGGTCGACGTCGGCGAGCGTGCAACTGCGATGCGGCGCGCGCGCGCCGAGCTTGGCGTTCATCGCGAGGACGACGCAGCGCTGCGTCGCATCCATCAGCACGCGCTTGAACAGGGCGTCGGCGTGCAGCGCGGCGCCGATGCCGCGCTCCGCGTGCACCGCGCAGGCGCCCAGGAAGCAGCGGTCGATGTTGAGCTGGGCGACGGCCTGCACGGCGGCGGTGTCGACGCTGCCGCCGACGGTGGTGTCCACGCTGCCGCCGATCATGATCAGGCGCAGGTCGGGCCGGCGCAGCACGGCGCCGGCGATGTCGATCGCGTTGGTGGCGATCGTGAGCTCCTGGTCCTCGGGCAGGTACTCGGTCAGCGCGAGGTTGGTGCTGCCGGCGTCGAGGAACAGCAGTTCGCCCGGCCGGATCGACTCCGCGGCCCGGCGCGCCAGGGCCTCCTTGCGGCCGCGCGCCTCGTCGATGCGGGCGAACATCGGCTGCGTCTGCGGCGTGACGGGCAGGGCGCCGCCGTACACGCGGCGGCAGCGGCCCTCGGCGGCCAACGCGCGCAGGTCGCGGCGGATCGCGTCCTCGGAGACGTCGAACTCCTGCGCCAGCGTGGCGGCTACCACGGCGGTGCCGCCGGCCAGGCGCTGGGCGATGACGTCGCGTCGGGCGAGCGGGAGGGGCGTCTGCATCCGGGCATCTTAAACGTGCACAAACAAGAATGCAAACACGTACAATCGTGCAAACCGGATCGGAGACGCGGTGCACAGCCTGACCAAGAACAAGAAGTCGCGCGACGAGATCGATGCATTGGCCCGCCACGCCTTCGGCGTCGGCCTGGCCCCCGGCGGCGCCGGATCGCGCGAGCTGACCGACGGCTGGTTCAACGCCGTCCACGAACTCGGCCTGGCCGACGGCCGCCGCGTGGTCCTCAAGATCGCGCCACCGCCCGACGCCCCGGTGATGACCTACGAGCGCGACCTGATGGCCACCGAGGTCGCGACGATGCGGCTCGTCGCGTCCGAGCCCGCCATTCCCGTGCCGGCGGTGCTGTTCCACGACGACTCGCGCCGCCTGTGCGACGCGCCGTACTTCTTCATGCAGAAAGTGGTCGGCGTCAACCTCGACCACGTCCGCAAGACCTTGCCGCCCGACGAGGCGGCCGCCATCGACCGCCATGTCGGCGAGGTCGTGCGCGCCATCAACGCGTTCCGCGGCGAGTGGTTCGGCCTGCCGGGCCACCCTGGCCTGCGCGCGCCGTCGTGGCGCGAGGCCTTCGGCCGAATCGTCGAATCGGTGCTGCGGGACGCGGCACGCCGCGACGTGGCCTACCCGCGGCCGGCGGACGAGATCCGCGGCCTGCTGCGGCACCACGGCGCCGCGCTGGACGCCGTGCGCGAGCCCTGCCTGGTGCACTGGGACGGCTGGGACAAGAACCTCTTCGTCGCCGGCGGCCGCGTGACGGGCCTGATCGACTTCGAGCGCGCGCTGTGGGCCGACCCGCTGATGGAGGCGCAGTTCCGGCCGCTGTCGTGGGAGGGCGTCACCGATGCGATGCGCGGCTATGGCAAGACGATCTTCAGCGACGAGGAGATGCTGCGCGGGCGCCTCTACACGCTGCACCTGGCGCTGGTGATGCACACCGAGTGCTTCTACCGGCTGTACCCCGACGACGAGGTGCTGAACGACTCGCGCCGGATGCTGGCCGCCAACTTCGACTGGCTGGCCGCGCGCGCCTGAGCCCGGGGCCGACTCCCCAGTTCAGGCATGGCGTGCCTGCCCGGCCGCCGCTATGGTGGGCGGCCACCGCCTCGGAGTCCGCCCATGGATTTTCTCGCCACCCACTGGAAGGACCTGCTCGAGATCGCCGGCCTGTTCGGCGGCCTCTGGAAGTTCTTCGACTCGCGCGCCCGCGAGCTCGCGTGGAAGCGCACGGAGACGCTGTTCTCGCTGGGACAGCAGTTCGCCGCCGACCCGGACATCGCGCAGGCCACGCAGCTGATCGAAGGGCGGCTGCCGGGCGTGGTCGTCGACCAGCTGTTCGACGACCAGGGCCGGCCCTACGACGACCTGCATGGCGCGCGCTTGTGGCAGCTGGACAAGTACCTCGACTTCCTGGATCGCGTGGCCTACGCGTACCGGCGCATGCGCACCCTGTCGCTGGACGAGGTCGCGATCTTCGGCGCCTATTTCCAGGCCGTGCATCGCAATGCGCGGCTGCGCGCCTACTGCGAGGATCACGGCTACGCGGTGGTGGCGGACGTCGCGCGCGAGGTCGACGGCATGCCCGCGGCCGGACGTCCGGCCGCGCGCCGCCCGGGCTGAGCCGCGCTCAGGCCGCGGGCGCGTCGGGGTGGCGCAGCTTCCAGGCGCGCAGGGCCTGGCGATACTTGTCCATCTCGAGGTCGTGCAGGTCGAAGATGCACGGGTCGCAGCCGTTGCCGCAGCACAGGTCGATGTCGGGCGGCGGCGGGGGCAGCGGCATCGGGTCGTCGGCCGGGGCGGCGCACGACGGGTCAGGGGGGGTCATGCCCGGATTGTCCGAAGAAAAAGGCGCCCGCAGGCGCCCCGGTTCGCTTTGGCCCTGGCGTCAGCGCATGCCGGCCGTACGCAGCTGCGACACGCAGGTGGGTGGCAGCACGTTGACGATGCAGCGCCGGCCTTCCGCCGCGCCGTCCTGGACGCACGGGGCGGCCTGCGCCGAGCACGTCGAGTTGCGGTTGCCGGCCAGCATCTGGGCGTTGCACGAGGAGGACAGGCGCACCTTGAAGCAGCGCTTCATCGCGTCCTGGATCGGCGAGAGGCAGGTCGACACGGCGTGGTGCACGCTCTGCTGGCAGGGGGCGTCCAGGCCGGTCAGCGGCGGCAGGCCGATGTCCAGGCTCTGGTCGGTCGACACGGCGCTGCTGCTGGCCGTGCCCGACGGGCAGGCGTGATCCTGGTAGCTGACGGAGCCGTCGGCCTGCCTGCACTTGTAGCCCTGCGCATGCGCGAGCCACGGCGTGCAGGCGAGCATCAGGGCCAGCACCAGGCGCTGGAAACGGTTCATGGGCATCCCTCCCCGGGTATATCGGTCCGAGGCGGCAGGCTACCTCACGCCGGGCGGGCGGCTGCGTCGCGCCCGCCGGCATCCGTGGCGGATTTCCGGAATGTTGCCGATTCCTGGCCGTGCCGCCACGAACCGGGTCACTCGAACTTGTCGAGCACCGCGCCGGAGCTCGCGCTGGACGAATGATTCGCGAATTTCGCCAGCACGCCACGGGTGTAGCGCGGCGCCGGCTTCTTCCATGCGGCGCGGCGCTTCGCGAGTTCCTCGTCGCTCACGTCGAGCTGCAGCAGCAGCCGGTGCGCGTCGATCGTGATGGAGTCGCCCTCGTGCACCAGCGCGATCGCGCCGCCCTCGTAGGCCTCGGGCGCCACGTGGCCCACCACCATGCCCCAGGTGCCGCCGGAGAAGCGCCCGTCGGTGACCAGGCCCACGGACTCGCCCAGGCCCTGGCCGATCAGCGCGCCCGTCGGCGCGAGCATCTCGGGCATGCCCGGGCCGCCCTTGGGCCCGAGGTAGCGCAGCACCATCACGTCGCCGGCGACGATCCGGCCGGCCATGATGGCGGCCAACGCGGACTGCTCGTCGTCGAACACGCGCGCCGGGCCGGTGATGACGGGGTTCTTCAGGCCGGTGATCTTGGCGACGCAGCCTTCGGTGGAGAGGTTCCCATGCAGGATGGCCAGGTGGCCGTCGGGGTACATCGCGTTGGCGATGGTGCGGATCACCTTCTGGTCGGCGCGCGGCACGGACGGGACGTCGGCCAGCGATTCGGCCACGGTCTTGCCGGTGATGGTGATGCAGTCGCCGTGCAGCAGGCCGGCGTCGAGCAGCAGCTTCATCACCTGCGGGATGCCGCCGGCGCGGTGCAGGTCGATGGCCAGGAACTCGCCGCTGGGCTTCAGGTCGCACAGCACCGGCGTGCGCTTGCGGATGCGCTCGAAGTCGTCGATCGTCCACTCGACCTCGGCCGCGTGCGCGATGGCCAGGAAGTGCAGCACGGCGTTGGTGGAGCCGCCGGTGGCCATGATGACCGCCACCGCGTTCTCGATGGCCTTCTTCGTGACGATGTCGCGTGGCTTCAGGTCGGCCTTGACGGCCTCGACCAGCACGCGCGCCGATTCCCGCGTGTTCTCGATCTTCTCGCCCTCGACGTTGGCCATCGTCGACGAGTACGGCAGCGACATGCCCAGCGCCTCGAACGACGAGGACATCGTGTTGGCGGTGTACATGCCGCCGCAGGAACCCGAGCCCGGGATGGCGCGGCGCTCGATCTGGCAGAAGTCCTCCTCGCTCATCTTGCCGGCGGAGAACTGGCCCACGGCCTCGAACACGCTGACGATGTTGAGGTCCTTGCCCTTGTAGTGGCCCGGCAGGATGGTGCCGCCGTAGACATAGATGGCCGGCACGTTGGCGCGCAGCATGCCCATCATGCCGCCGGGCATGTTCTTGTCGCAGCCGCCGATGACGATCACGCCGTCCAGCCACTGGCCGCCGACGCAGGTCTCGACGCAGTCGGAGATCACCTCGCGCGAGACCAGGCTGTACTTCATGCCCTCGGTGCCCATCGCCATGCCGTCGGAGATGGTGGGCGTTCCGAACATCTGCGCGTTGGCGCCGTGGGCCTGGAGCGCGTCGACCGCGGCGTCGGCCAGCGGCTGCAGGCCCGAGTTGCAGGGCGTGATCGTCGAATGGCCGTTGGCCACGCCGATCATCGGCTTGCCGAAGTCCGTCTCCTTGTAGCCCATCGCGTAGTACATCGAGCGGTTGGGGGCGCGGGCGACGCCCTCGGTGATGTTCTTGGAGCGGCGATTGGCCTGCGACATGGCGGTCTCCTGGAGTCTGGCTGGGTCTGGGGTGAGGCCGCAGTATCGGGTGGCGCAAAATGCGTGTCCAATAGATTCATCGCGCCCGATTGATATGTCTCGTGAATCAATGAGCCCCCATGGCTGACGCCCCGTTCGACCTGCGCCAGCTGCGCCAGTTCACCGTGCTGGCCGAGGAATGCCACTTCGGGCGCGCCGCGGCGCGGCTGGCCATGACGCAGCCGCCGCTGACGCAGGCGATCCAGCGCCTGGAGGCGGCGCTCGGTGCCCGGCTGTTCGAGCGCAGCCAGCGCCGCGTCGCGCTGAGCCCGGCCGGGGAGGTGCTGCTGCCGCTGGCGCGCAAGCTGCTCGAGGGCGCCGATGCGCTCGCGCCGGCGGTGCGCGCGGCGGCGGCGGGGCTGTCGGGCCAGTTGCGGCTGGCGTTCGTCTCCAGCGTCACGTACGGCCCGCTGCCGGCCTGGCTCAGCGGCTTTCGCGCGGCCTATCCCGATGTCGCGCTGAGCCTGCGCGAGGCCACGCTGGACGTGCAGCTCGAGCTGTTCGCCGCCGGCGAGATCGACGCCGGCTTCGTGCTCCACGCGCCCGGCGCGGTGCCGCCCGGCTTCGAGCACGTGCGGGTGATCGACGAGGCGCTCGTGATGGCGCTGCCGCAGGACCACGCGGCGTGGCGGTCGACGCCCTCGAGCGCGGCGGCGATGCCGAGGCTGCGCTGGCGCGACGTCCGCGCCGAGCCGCTGGTGATCTTCCCGCGCACCATCGCGCCGTCGCTGTTCGACGCGCTGGTGTCGGCCTACCACGCGGGCGGCGAGACGCTGCGCGTCGCGCAGCAGGCGATCCAGATGCAGACCATCGTCAACCTCGTGTCGGGCGGCATGGGCGTGGCCTGGGTGCCGGAGTCGCTCACGCACCTGCAGCGCGCGGGCGTGCGTTACGCGCGGGTCGGCGGGCTGCCCGGCCAGGCGCTGCGCTGCGAGACCAGCCTCGTCTGGCGCGCCGGCGCCGCGCCGGTGGTGCAGCGCTTCGTCGAGCACGTGCGCGCCGCGCCGCGGCGGCCACAGCGGGCTCGCTGACGGCGGCGTCAGGGAGCGTCACGCGAAACGGCGACAATCGCCCGCTGTTCAAGGAGTTCGACCCGATGGCGTTGCAGCATCCCCAGTTCAACCCCGTGGCCCTGCAGATCGGGCCGCTCGCGATCCATTGGTACGGCCTGACGTACATGGTCGCGTTCGGCCTGTTCGTCTGGCTGGCCGGCCGGCGCACGACCTATCCGTGGTTCGCGCGCGAGGGCTGGGTGCGGCGCGACGTCGAGGACATGCTGTTCTACGGCGTGCTGGGCGTGGTGCTGGGCGGACGGCTCGGCTACGTCCTGTTCTACAAGTTCGACTACTACCTCAAGCACCTGACCGAGATCCCGGCCGTCTGGAAGGGCGGCATGTCCTTCCACGGCGGCATGCTGGGCGTGATCGTCGCGATGGCCCTGTTCGCGTGGCACCGCAAGCGCCCGTTCCTGCAGGTGACCGACCTCATCGCGCCGTGCGTGCCGCTGGGCCTGGCGAGTGGCCGCGTCGGCAACTTCATCAACGGCGAACTCTGGGGCCGGCCCGCCGACCCGTCGCTGCCGTGGGCGATGATCTTTCCGGAATCGGGCACGCTCGTCCCGCGCCATCCGTCGCAGATCTACCAGTTCCTCGGCGAGGGCGTGCTGCTGTTCGTCCTGCTGTGGATCTACGGCCGCAAGGAGCGCGGGCGCGGCCAGGTCTCCGGCCTGTTCCTGATGGGCTACGGCGTGCTGCGCTTCGCGGCCGAGTTCTTCCGCGAGCCCGACGACTTCCTCGGCCTGCTGGCGCTCGGCATGAGCATGGGCCAGTGGCTGTGCGTGCCGATGGTCGTCGCCGGCGCGATCATGTTCTGGTGGGGCGCGCGCCAGCCGCGCGGGCCCGCCACGCCCGCCGCCTGACGCGGGCGCCGTTTATCGGGCGGATTCCCCGCGAAGCCTGCCCGAAGTCCTGCGAGAATCGAGCCTGACCCGACAGCCGACCCCATGCGACAGATCTTCCTCGACACCGAAACCACGGGCCTGAGCCCCGAGAACGGCGACCGCGTCATCGAGGTCGGCTGCATCGAGATGGACAACCGCCGGCTCACCGGCCGGCACCTGCACTTCTATCTCAATCCCGAGCGCAGGAACAGCGAGGACGCGGTCAAGGTGCACGGCCTGACCGACGAGTTCCTCGCCGACAAGCCGCTGTTCGCGCACGTCGTCGAGGAGATGCTGGAGTTCGTCTCGGGCGCCGAGATCATCATCCACAACGCGGGCTTCGACGTCGGCTTCCTCAACGAGGAACTGCGCCGCTGCGGCCGCGAGAAGTTCAGCACGCACGTCTCCGGCATCACCGACACCCTGGTGATGGCGCGCGAGATGTTCCCCGGCAAGGCCAACTCGCTCGACGCGCTGTGCAAGCGCCTCGAGGTCGACAACACCAATCGCACGCTGCATGGCGCGCTGATCGACGCCAACCTGCTCGCCGAGGTCTACATCCGCCTGACGCGCGGCCAGGATTCGCTGGTCATGGACATGACCGAGGACACGGGCGGCGGCGCCGGCCAGTTCGGCGGCCCGGTCGATCTCAGCGTCTTCGTGCTGCCCGTGCTGGCCGCCACCGAGCCCGAACTGGCGGACCACGAGCGCGTGTTGGGCGAGATCGACAAGGCCAGCGGCGGAAAAACGATCTGGCGTGCACAAGCACAAATTGCTGTGGCATAATCCAAGGCTGCCCTGATGTCAGGGCGCACCACTTACCGGGTGGTTAGCTCAGCGGTAGAGCACTGCCTTCACACGGCAGGGGTCACAGGTTCAATCCCTGTACCACCCACCAGAT
>JAEKKH010000266.1 GCA_019510465.1 Burkholderiales bacterium | reverse complement strand
GAAGGCGCCAGCGAAGTGCAGCAACTCATCATTGGCCGCGAACTGCTGAAAGGCTGACCCATGCACCCTTCGGCCCACATCGATACCTTCGCCAGAGACCATCTCCCGCCGCAGGATCAGTGGCCGGAGTTGGTGTTCGACCTGCCCGAGCTGCAGTTCGGTCCCAGGCTGAACGCGGCCACCGAGCTGCTGGACCGCTGGGTGCAGGACGGCCACGGCGACCGGCCCTGCGTGCAAGGCGCCGGCGTGCGCTGGACGTATGCCGAGTTGCAGGCCGAGGCCAACCGCATCGCCAACGTGCTGGTCGACGAGCTCGGCGTGCTGCCCGGCAACCGCGTGCTGCTGCGCGGCGCGAACACGCCGCAGCTGGCGGCCTGCTGGTTCGCCGTCATCAAGGCCGGCGCGATTGCGGTGGCGACGATGCCGCTGCTGCGTGCCGTCGAGCTGGGCAAGGTCATCGCCAAGGCGGAGGTCACGCATGCGCTGTGCGATGCGGCGCTGGCCGATGAACTCGCGGCCGCCCAACTGCAGAACCCGGTGCTGCGCGGCATCTGCCATTTCCGCAGTGCCGAGCCAGATGGCCTGGAAGCCCGTGCTGCGCGCCAGCCGGCGGGGTTCACCAACATCGACACGGCCAGCGACGACTGCGCGCTGATCGCCTTCACGTCCGGCACCACCGGTCAGCCCAAGGGCACCATGCATTTCCATCGCGACATCCTCGCGATCTGCCGTTGCTGGCCGCCGCACTGCCTGCAGGCCACGGCGAGCGACGTCTTCATCGGCAGCCCGCCACTGGCGTTCACGTTCGGCCTGGGCGGCCTGCTGCTGTTCCCGATGAGCGTGGGCGCATCCACCGTGCTGCTTGAAAAGCCCGCGCCCGAAGCGCTGCTCGCGGCTATTTGCCAGCACCGCGCCACGGTCTGCTTCACGGCGCCGACGTCCTACCGCGCGATGGCGCCGCTGGTCGGCAAGGTCGACATCTCGTCGCTGCGCAAATGCGTCAGCGCCGGCGAGGCGCTGCCGGTCGCGACGCGTGCGCTGTGGAAGCAGGCCACCGGCATCGAGCTGATCGACGGCATCGGCGCGACCGAGCTGCTGCACATCTTCATCTCGCACACTGAAGCCAGCGCCAAGCCCGGCGCCACCGGCAAGCCCGTGCCCGGCTACGAGGCCTGCATCCTCGATGACGGCGGCCAGCCGCTGCCGGCCGGGCGTGTCGGCCACCTCGCGGTGAAGGGGCCGACAGGCTGTCGCTACCTGGCCGACGAGCGCCAGCACCAGTACGTGCAGGATGGCTGGAATCTGACCGGCGACGCCTACCTGATCGACGACGACGGCTACTTCGTCTATCAGGCCCGCACCGACGACATGATCATCTCGGGCGGCTACAACATCGCCGGCCCCGAGATCGAAGCCGCGCTGCTGAGCCACCCGGCCGTCGCCGAGTGCGCCGTCATCGGCGTGCCGGACGCTGAGCGCGGCCAGCTGGTGAAGGCCTTTGTCGTGCTGCGCCCCGGCCACGCGGGCGACGTGCGCGCGCTGCAGGACCACGTGAAGGCCACCATCGCGCCGTACAAGTACCCGCGCGCGGTGGAGTTCCGCGACACGCTGCCCCGCACCGAGACGGGCAAGCTGCAGCGCTTCAAGCTGCGCGAGCCGACGTGATGGCGGGCGTCCTCTTCCAGCGCGACCAGACCGTGCGCTTCGGCCACTGCGACCCGGCCGGCATCGTGTTCTACCCGCGCTACTTCGAGATGCTGAACGAGCTGGTCGAGGACTGGTTCGCTCAAGGGTTGAGCATCCCGTTCACGCAACTCATCACCGAGCGCGGCATCGGCATGCCGACTGCGCAGCTGGACACACGCTTCAAGCGCGTCAGCCGCCAAGGCGACGTGCTGCACCAGCGCCTGCGGCTCACGCGGCTGGGCGGCAGTTCGCTGACGCTGGCCGTCACGTTCGACGGTGACGACGGCACGCGCGTCGAGTTCGACCAGGTGCTGGTGTGCACGTCGCTGGACACCCACAGGCCCCAAGCGCTGCCCGACGACATGCGCGCCGCCATCGTGCGCGCCCAGGAGACCACCCCATGACCAAACAGATCCTGCAGCCCGCCGGCTGGGCCCAGCCCCGCGGCTACGCGAACGGCGTGGCGGCGCAAGGCCGCCAGGTCTTCGTCGCCGGCCAGATCGGCTGGAACGAGCGCTGCGAGTTCGACAGCGACGACTTCATCGCCCAGGTGCGGCAGACGCTGCTCAACATCCGCGCCGTGCTGGCCGAGGCCGGCGCCGGGCCCGAGCACATCGTGCGCATGACCTGGTATCTCGTCGACAAGCGCGAGTACATCGCCCGCGGCCGCGAGGTGGGCCGGGCCTACCGCGACGTGCTGGGCCGCGACTACGGCATCGCGATGAGCGCGGTGCAGGTGGCGGCGTTGATGGAGGACCGGGCCAAGGTCGAGATCGAGGTGACGGCTGTGGTGCCCTAAGCCAACCGCTGGCCCACCCAGGCGGCGACGGCGTCAGCGCTGCGGAACTCGTCGATCGAGCGTACCGGCACGTCGGGGTGTTCGGCTGCCCACAGCCGTGACAGCGTCGTGCCCGGCCCGACCTCCAGCACGCAGAGCGGGCGGCGTTCCGCCAGCGTGGCCATCGCGCGGCGCCATTGCACGGTGTGCGCGATCTGCTCGGCGAGAGCGTGCTTCAGCGCGTCGGCGCGGCGCAGCCCGGCACCATCGAGGTTGGCGATGAAGGTGCTGCTCAGCGGTCGCCAGGCTCTTGGCGCGAGATGGCCTGCGAACGTCACAGCTGCGGGTGCCATGCGCGGCGTGTGCGAGGCGACGCGCACGGCCAGCGTTTTTACCTCGGCGCCGCGCGTGACCAGCAGTGGCGTGGCCGCTTCGAGCGCGGCCACGGGACCCCCAAGCACGGCGCGGTCAAGGCCGAGGTCGATGGCAAGGTCCAGGCCGAAGCGCTCATCGACCGGACCATGCACGGCGATCAGCCCGGCGGGCTCGGTACTGGCGGCGTCCATCGCGATGGCGCGTAGCGCTGCAAGCTCCAACGCTTCGACGGCATCGAAGGCGCCAGCCGCCGACGCCGCCGGCAATTCGCCGACGCTGTAACCGAGCACGGCGTCGGGTCGCGGCAGATGCGGCACGAGACAAGCCCAGGCCGCGAGCGACAGCCCGGTCAGCAGCAACTGGGCGTGGCGGTTGGCGGTGGCCCATTCGGGGTCGGCGAGGCGCGTGCGCCAATCGGCACCCAGTTGGGCAGCGAGCGCCGCAAGCACCGGTTGTGCGAGTGGCTCGCGGTCCACCCAGGCCAGCATGTCCGGGTGCTGCACGCCCTGGCCGGGGAACAGCAGCGCGAGCGTCATCCCGTGCAGACGCGGTCCAGCCAGCAGGCGGCGGCCAGCAGGTCCGCCGTGCCGCCGGGCGACAGGCGGCGGGCGACGAAGGCGGCATGCAGGCGCTGCGCGTGGTCGATGGCGTCCGGCCGTGCGGCGCCACCAGCGGCGAGAAAGTCACGCGCCTGCTGCTGCGCCCAACGCAGGCCCTGCAGCCCACCGCGGTGCGCAAGATTGGTGTCGTCGAGCTGGGCCATCAGCTCGAACAGCGTTTGCAGCCTCGCCAGGCGCGGGCCCAGCGCTCGCGCGTTGCGCAGCG
>JAEKKH010000124.1 GCA_019510465.1 Burkholderiales bacterium | reverse complement strand
ACGGCGGCAGCATCGAGCTGCCCGGCGTGTTCGAGGAGCCGGTGATCGCGTTCGACCGCTTCGGCGCCGACGCCAGCTGGAAGATCGACCCGGTGCGCGGCGCCGCCCAGCTGCCGGCGATCTCGGTGGCGCTGGACGGGGTGCGCTTCGCCAACGCCGACGCCGAGGGCGCGTTGCAGCTACAGTGGCAGACCGGGCCGGGGCCGGCGGCCGCGGCGACGCCGCCCGCCTCGGGCGCCTCCGCCCCGTCGCCGTTCGGCCGCGGCCAGCGCTTTCCGGGCTCAATCGCTCTCAAGGGCGCGCTGACGCATGCGCGCGCCGACCGCCTGGCGCGCTACCTGCCCCAGCCCGGTCTCGAGAGCACGCGAAGCTACCTCGCCGCGGCGTTCGCCGGCGGCGACATGGACAACGTGCGCTTCGACGTGCGCGGCGACCTGGCCGGCTTCCCGTACCAGCGCCTGCACGACGGCGAGTTCCGCGTCGACGCCCAGGTGCGCGGCGTCACGCTCACCTACGTGCCGGGCGCGCCGCAGGCCGACGGCGCGCGCGCACCGTCGCAATGGCCCGCATTCACGCAGGTGGCCGGCGAGGTGGTGCTCGATCGCGGCGCGCTCGAGATCCACGGCGCCAGCGGCCGCATGGGCGAGCTGCAGCTGCACGACGTCAGCGGCGGCGTGAAGAACCTGTACGAGCAGGCGGCGCTGGGGCTGCACGGCCAGGTGTCCGGGCCGATGACCGATTTCCTGCGCTATGTCGCCCAATCGCCGGTCGGCGGCTGGCTGCACAACGGCCTGGCCGCCACCACGGCCAGCGGCATCGCCGAGCTCGAGCTCGGCCTGAACATCCCGCTGCAGCACGGCGAGCAGACCAGCGTCAACGGCGTGCTGACGCTGCCCGGCAACGACGTGCGGCTCGTCGCCGGCGCGCCCGTGCTCGCGGACGCCCGTGCGCGCGTGGCCTTCACCGAGAAGGGCGTCACCGTCAGCGGCGGCCATGCGCGCGCGCTCGGCGGCGACGTCGCCTTCGACGGCGGCACCCAGGCCGACGGCGCGCTGCGCTTCACGGCGCAGGGCAGCGTCGACGCGGAGGGCCTGCGCAAGGTGGCCGAGGAGCCGGTGCTCGCGCGCCTGGCGTCGCATGTCGACGGCCAGGCCGGCTACAAGCTCGCGATCGGCATCGCCAAGGGCCAGACCGAGTTCGCGCTGACGAGCCCGCTGACCGGCCTGGGCCTCGCGCTGCCCGCGCCGCTGAACAAGCCCGCCGACGCCACGTGGCCGCTGACGGTGTCCACCACCGGGTCGCTCGACGAAGGCCACCCGCGCGACACGCTGCGCGTCGCGCTGTCGCAGCCGCAGGGGACGGTGCTGCAGGCCGAGGTGCTGCGCGATCGCTCCGGCGACGTGCCGCGCCCGATCCGCGCGGCCTATGCGGTCGGCGCGCCGCTGCCGCCGCCGCAACCGGGCGGGGTGCTGACGCTGCGCGGGCCGTCGTTCAACGGCGACGCGTGGCTCGCGCTGTGGCGCGGCCTGTCCGCCGGTCCCGCCACGCCGCCGCCGGCCGCCGGCCCGGGCGGCGGCGCCGACGACATGGGCATCAGCTACGCGCCGTCCGCCGCCGCGCTGAAGACGCCCGACCTCGTCATCGGCGGCCACCATCTCACCAACGTCGACGTGATGCTCGCCCGCGTGTCGGCCGCGGGCGACGACGTCTGGCGTTCCAGCATCTCGTCGGACCAGACCAAGGGCGTCGTCGAATACCGGCCCGAGACGCCCGCGCGCGGCGCGCAGCTGTTCGCGCGCCTCGACCGCCTGGCGCTCGATTCGCACGATGCCGAGCCCGAGCCGCCAGGCGTCGCGGCGTCCGGCCCGGCCTCGGCGGCGGAGACGTCGCAGACGAACTCGGTGCCCGCGCTCGACATCGTCGTCGACAACTTCGTGCTCAACGCCAACAAGCTCGGCAAGCTGGAAGTGGCCGCCACGACGCAGACCGGCGGGCGCGACTGGCGCCTGACCAAGCTGGCGCTCACGACGCCGGAGGCGCGGCTCGCGGGCACCGGCCGCTGGAGCGGCGCGCCGTCGCGCCACGTGTCGCTGGACTTCGACCTCGAGCTCGCCGATTCCGGCGCGTTCCTCGGCCGCCTCGGCATGGGCCAGGTGCTCAGGAAGGGCAAGGGCCGGCTGGCCGGTTCGGTGACCTGGACGGGCTCGCCGCTGGCGCTCGACTACCCGAGCCTGCAGGGCAGGCTGCGCGTCGAGATCGACGAGGGCCAGTTCCTCAAGGCCGACGCCGGCGCCGGCCGCCTGCTGGGCGTGCTGAGCCTGCAGTCGCTGCCGCGCCGCTTCATGCTCGACTTCCGGGACCTGTTCTCGGAAGGCTTCGCCTTCGACAACGTCACCGGCGACGTCGTGATCGACCACGGCGTGGCCAGCACGAAGGACCTGCGAATGCGCAGCGCGACGGCCGCCGTGCTGATGGCCGGCCGCGCCGACCTGAAGGCCGAGACGCAGGACATCGACGTCATCATCGTGCCCGAGATCAACGCCGGCGCGGCCTCGCTCGCGTACGCCGCCATCAACCCGGTGATCGGCATCGGCACCTTCCTCGCGCAGCTGTTCCTGCGCAACCCGCTCACGGAGGCCGGCACGCGCGAGGTGCACGTGACGGGCACGTGGTCGGCGCCCAAGGTGGACGAGGTCGAGCACAAGGCCGCCGTCGCCGCCGCCGCGGCCGCGGCGTCCGCCGCACGTGCCAACGAGGCCGCCGCCGCGGCGTCGGCGGCGCTGGCCCGGCCGCGCGCCGAGACGCCCTGAACCCGCGCCGGCCGGGGCGGTTGCGCGCCCGCCTGCCGCGAAACACGGCCGTCCGCGCCGGCCGGAAATTCCGGGCAGGCGGATACTCGGGGCAACGCAAGGAAGCCTCATGACCCAGTTCGCCGCCCTCCAGACCGTGTCCACGCCCGACCTGGCCCGCAACCTCGAGGCCGCCGGCCGGCTGATCGCCCAGGCCGCCGAGGCCGGCGCGCAGTGGGTGTCGCTGCCCGAGTACTTCTGCCTGATGGGCCTGCGCGACGACGCCAAGCTGGGCATCGCCGAGGCCGACGACGACGGGCCGATCCAGCGCTTCCTGTCCGACGCGGCGCGCCGGCACCAGGTCACGCTGGTGGGCGGGACGCTGCCCATCCTCGCCAGGAAGGCGGGCCACGTGCGCAACGCCTGCTGCGTCTACGGCCCGGACGGCCGGCGCCTCGCGCGCTACGACAAGATCCACCTGTTCGCGTTCGACAACGGCAAGGAGACCTACGACGAGGCCCGCGTGCTCGAGGCCGGCGACACGCCCGTGGCCTTCGAGCACGGCGGCTGGCGCGCCGGGCTGTCCATCTGCTATGACCTGCGCTTTCCCGAGCTGTACCGCGACCTGATGCGCCCGCCGTGCGACGTGCTGTTCGTGCCCGCCGCCTTCACGCACACCACGGGCCTGGCGCACTGGCTGCTGCTGCTGCGCGCCCGCGCCGTCGAGAACCAGTGCTACGTCGTCGCGCCGGCGCAGGGCGGCCTGCACGAGAACGGCCGCCGCACCTTCGGCCACAGCGTCATCATCGATCCCTGGGGCGAGGTCCTGTCGCTGGCGCTGGACGGCGCCGAAGGCGAGGGCTTCGCGATCGCCGAGCTTTCGCGCGAGCGCATCGAGCAGGTGCGCATGCAGCTGCCGGCGTTGAAGCACCGCAAGCTCTGACGGCGCGGCAGCGCGCCCGCGAGGCGGGGCGCACCGAGGCGCCCCGTATCGCGCGAACGCGACGGCTCACCCCCGCGCGATCACCGGCGACAAGGTGTGGGCGTCGCGCGCCAGCCGCCAGCGCCCGTCAGGCTCCTTGCGGTAGACGGTGAGCCGATCGCCGGCCAGCGCGAGGGGCTGGCCGCCGTCGCGCGGCATCAGCGACAGCGAATCGCGGCTGCATACGTAGGCGAGATCGCCGCTGATGGCGACCTCGCGTGGCTCGCTGACGCAGCGCACCTGGAACTGGCGCTGCGCGCGCCCGAACCCGGCGGGGAACCCGTCCGGGCCGACGGCCTCGCTGCCGGGGTTCATGAACACGGCGTCGTGCGTCATGAGGCCTTGCAGCTCGGCCAGGTCGCCGGCGTTGACGGCGGCGATCCAGGTGGCGTGCACGTCACGGATGGCTTGTTCGTCAGGGTGCATCGGAAATCCTCGTGGGCGCCGTGTCGGACGCGATTGCGCGCGCACCGCGGTTGCCTGGCATTCTGCAATCCGCGATCCGCTGACTCGCGGTGGGGGCCGTGCGGGCGGTGACTGCTACGCCAGAGCCGGGCGCGCGCGGGCGGCCTGGCGCCGGCCGGTCGCCCGGATCGCCACCAGGCCGGCCAGCACGAGGACGATGCCCGCCGGCTCATCGACAGGCGACACGGCTCCCGTCGCCTGGATCCAGTTGAAGTAGTTGAAATACTCTTCCGTCATCACGCCGCTGTTGAAGTAGGTTTCGCTCCACCAGCCGTTCGAGACATCGCCGTCGATCCAGGCTCCGGAGATCGAGGTCGCCTTGCCGCCCTGCACCGTCACCCAGATTTCCTCGTCCGGAAACGGTTCCGAGGCGGTGTCGAAGTCCGTCAGGGCGAGATTCGATCCGAAAGCGACCCGGGGGTTGAAGTAGGTGCCGTCCGCGCCGTCGGGCGTTTCGATCAGCAGCGTCCCTCGCCACGGTGCCGTGCCCGATCCGTCCCAGAGGCTCCAGACCGAGGCGTCGCCCTCCACGTGCAGGGCGAACGTCGCGGTGGCTTGCGCCGCCATCGCGGCGAGGGCGGCTGCGGCGAACACGACGAACCGGACGAGCTTCATGGCGTTCTCCCTGCGATGCACGAGTCGGTCACCGACATCTTCGGCGGCGCGTCGAAGATAGCCCATCCACTTCCCTGCGGCAACGCCGGCAGTCGGTTTCTTGCGCCATCGGGCAATGGGTTTGCTCGGCCGTGGAACAGCAACGGATCGGTTGCCCGGCCGTTGTCCCACCGCGTTGCATCCACTCCTGTTGCAGGACGGCGCAAGCCGTCCGGCGCGTCACGCCTCCTCGAGCAGCTCGCCGCGATCCAGTCCTGGGGCCGAGCGCAGCAGCGCCAGCGCCTGGTGCGAGGGCACCGCCGTCACCTCGATGCCGAACGGCGCGACGTCGGTGGCGACGGCCTCGCAGAAGCCGGCGATCGAGAACAGCGTCGGCCCGCGGTGGAGGCCGGGCGGCGGCACGAGGTGGTGGATGCGGCCGGTACCCTGCTCGCGCATCGCCTCCAGCACGCCGCGCGTGATGTTGAACAGCGAGCGCACGGAGGCGCTGAAGTCGTGCGCGGGCGTGGGCGCGTCGACGGGGCTGCGCGGGCTGCAGGCGGCCGAGCCGTGCACCAGGACGTCGATGCCGCCGAAGCGGTCGACGACGGCCTGCACGACGAGGCCGACCGCGTGCGCGTCGATCTCGTCCAGCGGCAGCAGGAGCAGCGGCTCGCCCGCGACGGCGGCGAGCCGCTGCAACGCGCCGAGCGGGTCGGGATCGACCGCGACGACGCGGTGGCCAGCGGCGAGCGCGTGGCGGACGATGTCGGCGCCCAGGAGCGACGCCGCGCCGGTCACGAACCAAGTCTGTCGATTCATCATCTTCTCCTCGAGGGGGGTGGTCATGCCCTCGGCCCGCGCTGGAGGGGCGCGCGCCGAAGGCGTCGGGGTTCGAAACGGGATCCTGGCGTGACGCGTCGGTGTCGTCACGGCCCGTGGCGCACGGGCGCCCGCGCTGCGTGCCGTGACCCGGGCTCGTCGCGGGCGGGGAGCGGCGCGTCGTCTTGCTGCGCGGGCCTCGCATGAGTCCGCAGGCAGGGCGGCCGGGGAGGCCGCTGGCGCCGGTCCCTGTCGAGGCCGGATGACCGCAGTTTAGGAAACGGCGGCCGCCGGGAGAAGTCCTGAAACTACAGACTTATTGCCTAAAACTCCGAGCGACATCGAAATATGACAAATTCGTTTCCGGATCCTGGCTCGTTCCTATAGAGTGCGGTCATCGACGGATGACACCCGGAGGATGCGCCATGGCGCACGACGACGCCGCCCTGCGTGCGGAAATGACGGCCCTGGTGGCCGAGCTGGCACCCGCCGAGGGCATGACGCACTCGCTGCTGGAAGGCGTGGCGTTCGGCCGTTCCAACAGGTCGCTGCCGCGCACGCCGGTGCTGCACGACGCGTGCGTCGTCATCGTCTGCTCGGGCCGCAAGCGGGGCTACTTCGGCGACCAGGTGATCGAGTACGGCGCGCACCAGTTCATGGTGTCGTCGGTGCCGATGCCGTTCGAGGGCGAGACCTTCGCATCGCCGGACGACCCCCTGCTGGTCGTCAAGGTCAAGCTCGACCTGGCCGTCATCGCCGACCTCGCGCTCGCCATCGACCCCGCATTCGGGCCGCTGCCTGGTGCCGAAAGCGTCGCCACCGCGCCGGTCGACGCCCCGCTGGCCGACTCGGTGATCCGCCTGCTGCGCGCGTTGCGCTCGCCGGTCGAGACCAAGCTGTTCGGCGCCAGCCTGCTGCGCGAGGTCTGCTATCGCGTGCTGACCGGCCCCAAGGGCCCGGCCCTGCGCGCGGCGCTCGCGCAGCGCGGCCATTTCGGCCAGATCGCCAAGGCGCTGCACCGCATCCACATGGACTACCACCAGCGGCTCGACGTCGAGACCCTGGCGCAGGAGGTCAATCTCAGCGCGGCGTCGTTCCACGCGCATTTCAAGACGGTGACGGCGACCTCGCCGATCCAGTACCTGAAGGCGACGCGCCTGCACAAGGCGCGGCTGCTGATGATCCAGGACGGCGTGAGCGCCAGCCGCGCGTCCAGCCGCGTCGGCTACGAGAGCGCGTCCCAGTTCAGCCGCGAGTTCAAGCGCCTGTTCGGCCGCACGCCGGTGGAGGAACAGCGGCTGGTGCACGCGGCGTACGCGCCGGCGCACGAGGGGCGCGACCGGCCGTGAGGCTTCGCACGGACGAGCCTGCTTTTCGCCCGCCGCTGTCGACTGGCCGGATGTGCCGGCCCGCTATCATGGGGCGCACCAGGGCACACCCGTGCGAAAGCCGGGGTCGCAAAGCTTCCGGCCTGTTCCATGAGAAGGCAGCGGAGCTGCAACCGGCGCAGGCCGGCTCGCGGAGATCGCGGCGCGGTCTTCCACGACGGCGGGCCCGACAAGAACGGATCGGGGAGCCTGTCGTCATGCACGTGGGAATGTTCTACAGCCGGGCCGCGCATTGGCTGGGGTACGGGGCGGCGGCCTGGGCCGTCGGCTGCGCCACCGCGGCCGCCGCAGAACCGGCCACCACCCTGCAGCGCCAGGTCAACCAGGCCGTCGACCTCGCCTACGAGGAGCCGCTGCGCGGCCTGGCGACACTGCGGGCGCTCGACGCGTCGCCGGGACGTCCCGCGGAGCAGCACCGGATCATCCAGGCCGGCATCGGCCTGATCGCCGCCGATCACGCGATGGCCGACGACGCGGCGGCGGCCGTCGATGCGCTGGAGCGCCTGTCGAAGGAGGTCGGCCCGCTGGCGCATGCCGACGCCTTGCTGGTCCGTGCCGACCTCGAGATGGAGATGGGCGACACCATCCAGGGTTCGCGCGACATCGTGGCCGCGATCGGAGGCTACGCGCCGTACTGCGACGCTGCGATGGCGGCGGACCGGCTGCGCTGCAACGACTTCGACTGGTTCTACGCCAACATGTTCGCCGGCGTGACCCTGGATTCCGCCGCGACGCGCGGCACGGCCGGCATGTACCTGCAGACCGCGGGCGCGATCGCCCACCGCGCCGATCGACCGGACCTCGAGGCGCGCGCCGCCATCTACTCGGCGCAGGTGGCGCAGGAGGAGAACAACCTCGAGATGAGCGACCGCCTGCTCCAGCGTGCCGATGTCCTCGCGACACGGTCGCGCGATGCCTCGGCGCAGGAGTTCGTGAAGATGTTCATCGGGTTCGTCCGCCAGGATCGCAATGACCTGGCCGGCGCCCAGGCGCAGCTGGAAGCGGCCATGGCGATCGCGTCGGGCGCGGGCCACGCCCGACGGATGGTGGAGCTGGCGGCTTTCATGAGCCAGCTCGACATGAGGCAGGGCCGTCCGGAACGGGCGCTGCAACGGATCCAGCGCGCCATGCCGCAGGTGGAGCACGGCCATCTCGAGGGGTTGAAGCAGCAACTCGTCACCAACCAGGTGCTCGCGCTCCTGCAGATGCACGGGGTCGAGGAAGGCCGCCGCGTCCTGAGGTCGCTGCTCGACACGCTGGACGCCCGGTCCACCGCGGCCGATCGCGGCGAGATCATCGGCAAGCTGGGTAACGCGCTGGCCGCGGCGGGCGATGAGGACGGGGCGATGAAGCTGTTCCAGCGCGAGCAGCAGTCGCTGTTCGCGGGCCGGAACAAGCAGTTCGAGCGCACGATGCTGGATCGCCAGGCCGAACTCGGCGCCCGGCAGCAGGCGGAACGGCGCGCCGAGCTTCGCCGCTGGGCTGCGCTGGGCGCTTGCGTCGTCGCGCTCCTGCTGGCCGCGACGGCGGCGGTCTCGTGGATGCGCCTGCGCAACCGGCGCCTGGCGCGCGCGAACGATGCGCTGCGCGACCAGTCCGAACGCGATCCGCTGACCGGCCTGCTCAATCGCGACGGCCTGCTGCGCGGCCTGCGCGAACGCGGTCGGCTCGACGAGTTCGCCGGCACCCTGCTTCTGATCGACATCGACCACTTCAAGAACATCAACGACACGCTGGGACACGCCGGCGGGGACGCCGTCCTGCGCGAGGCGGCGGCGCGGCTGCAGGCCTGCGTGCGCGAAGGCGACCTGGTCGTGCGCTGGGGCGGCGAGGAGCTCGTCGTGGCCATCTTGTCGAGCCCGTTCGACGGGGATGCGCTGGTCGATCGCATCCTGCATTCGCTCGCGGCCTCGCCGATCGCATTCCAGCAGCGCACTGTCAGCGTGTCGGCGTCGATCGGCTATGCCAGTTTCCCGCTCGATGGCGATGCCGCGCCCATGACCTTCGACGAGGCACTGGCCGTGGCCGACGCCGGCATGTACTACGCCAAGCGCAACGGCCGCCGCGCCGCCGTGCGCATCGCGCGCCTGCCGCGCGAGCTGCTCGTCGACCTCGGTGGCCTGCCGGCGGCCGTCGAACGCGGGGCCTCGCGCGGTTCGATCGAGCTGCGGGTGCGGCGGCCGGCCACGCGGGACAGCGCCTTCGCCGCGGCCGGCCTGCCGGCGGCCGCGCTGCCGTCCTGAACTTCAGCGAATGCCCATTTCCGCCCGCCGCGGCAGGTCCGCGCCGCGCCGCGAGCATGTGATCGCCGCCGCCTGCGCCGCGAAGCGCATGGCGTCGAGCAGCGTCTCCGCGTCCATGCCGCGCACGCGCTCGGGCGTCAGGACGCCGAGTTCGTCCAGCCGGGTGATGAGCGCGGACTGGAAGGTATCGCCGGCGCCGACGGTGTCGATCACGTCGACGTGCACCGGCGGCACCTCGACGACGCCGCTGGCGTGCCACGCGAACGCGCCCTTGCCGCCGCGGGTGAGCGCCACCAGGCCGGCGCCCTTGCCCAGGCAGTCGGCGGCGAAAGCGGCGGGATCGATGCCGGGGTACAGCAGGCCCAGGTCCTCGTCGCTGAGCTTGAGCACGTCGGTGCGCGGCAGCATCCAGGCCAGCGTGTCGCGCCACGCCTGCAGGCTGGGCTCGACGTTCAGGCGCAGGTTCGGGTCGTAGCTGACCACCATCCTGCCGTGCACGCGCTCGACCAGCGCGCGCTGCGTCTGGGCCGTCTCGCCCACCACCATGGTGTACGAGCCCACGTGCAGCAGGCGCGCGTCGGCCGGCATGCGGTCGAGGGCGGCCAGCGGCAGCGTGCGGTCCGCGGCGCCAGTGCCGTAGAACGCGTACTCGGGCACGCCCTTGGCGTCGACGCCGACCAGGCTGATCGTCGTGGGCGCGCTGCTGCGGTGAACGGCGTCGAGCGCCACGCCCTCGGCGCGCAGCGCGTCCAGCAGCCGGCCGCCCAGCTCGCCCTGGGAGATGCCGCCCAGGAAGGCGACGGGCCGGCCCATGCGCGCGAAGCCGAACGCGACGTTGAGCGGCGAACCGCCGATGCGCGCGTCGAGCGCGATGCCGGTGGGCGTCGTCGCGCCGGTGAATACGTCCATCAGGGCTTCGCCCGCGACCACGAACATGGGTGTCTTTCTCGAATGTCGATCGGAAGGTGTCAGCGCCAGCCGAACATCATCTGGCGCGCGAAGGCCCGCTTGACCGGCGGCAGCGCCTGCAGCGCCGCCAGGCCCAGCCCGCGTGCCGCCGCCAGGCCGGGGGCGTGCCAGGTGAAGCTGCGGGCGAGGAAATCGGTGGCGCCGATGACGCTCCAGCGGTCGGGCGCACGCGCGACTCCCAGGCCGCGCAGCGCGCTTGCAACGCCGGCATCGCTGGCCTGCGCGCCCGACGCGAGTCGATCGACCAGCAGGAAGGCATCGCGCAGCCCGAGGTTCAGCCCCTGGCCGGCGACGGGGTGCAGCGTCTGCGCCGCGTTGCCGATGCGCACGACGCGGCCATCGACCAGGCTGGCCTCGGCGTTCAGGCCCAGCGCGAACGACTTCAGCGGCGAGATGCCCACCGGCGTGCCGACCGCCGCGGGCAGGCGCGTGGCGAGCACCGCGAGGCGCTGCGCGTCTGACAGCGGCGCGACGGGGTCGTCGGCCGAATCGACGCACCACACGAGCGCGGCGCGCGAGGTCTTCGGGTCGCTGCCCGGGGGCGACGGCAGCGGCAGCAGCGCCAGCGGGCCGTCGCGCGTGAAGCGCTCCATCGCCAGGCCCGGCGTCGCGCCCTGCAGCGTGACGCTGCCGACCCAGGCGGTCTGGCGGTAGTCGTGGGTGACGGCCTTGCGCGACTGCTCGGCGAACACGCCGCCCTCGGCGATGACCGCGAGGTCGAAGCGCTCGCCCACGCCGTCCTCGGGCGTGACGACGACGCCGTCGCCGTCGGTCCGCACCTCGGCCACGGCGGTGCCCAAGCGCGCGTGCAGGCCGGCGTCGCGCGAGCCGAGCGCGCCGTCGGGCGTGGCGCAGGCGTCGAGGAAAGCCTTCTGCAACGGCGCCAGGAGCGTGCCGTAGCTCAGCACCGCGCCCAGCAGCGGCACGCCCAGTTCGTCGGCGCGGATGTGCACGACCGGCTCGCCGAACGGCGTGGCCAGCGTCGGCGGCGCCTGCGACACATGCACCTGGCGGATCGGGGCGGCCTGGCCGCCCGGCCACACGCGCAGGCGCTCGAGCACCTGCACGCTGCCCAGCGACAGCGCCAGGGTGCGCGGGTCGCCCGAGACGTCCTTGGCCGCGTCGCGCGTGTCGAACACGCTGACGGACCAGGCGGGGCAGCGCTGGCGCATGAGCAGCGCCAGCGACAGGCCCACCGGCCCGCCGCCGATCACCGCCAGGCGCGGCGGGGTCGTGGGTCGGCTGTCGTGCGTTGTCACCATGGAAGCGAGGGTCGGACCGGGAATGCTATTGTGGCCCGATGCCCGCGGTCGCGTTGATACGCAGGCGACGTCATGGAGATACGCCAATGCAATACCGTCGACTGGGCCGCGCCGGCCTGCAGGTGAGCGAGCTGTCGCTCGGTTCGTGGGTCACCTACGCCAACCAGGTGGACGTCGACGCCGCCGTCGAGATGATGGCCGCCGCCTACGACGCCGGCGTGAACTTCTTCGACAACGCCGAGGCCTACGCCGGTGGCAAGAGCGAGGAGGTGATGGGCGCGGCGCTGAAGAAGCTGGGCTGGGCGCGCCTGAACTACACGGTGTCGACCAAGTTCTTCTGGGGCCTGCCGGATGCCGTCACCGTCAACCGCAGGAACACGCTCAACCGCAAGTACCTGATGCAGGCCATCGACGGCTCGCTGCAGCGCTTCGGGCTGGACCACCTCGACCTCGTCTACTGCCACCGCGCCGATCCGGACACGCCCATCGAGGAGACCGTGCACGCGATGAGCGACATGATCACGCAGGGCAAGGCGCTGTACTGGGGCACCAGCGAGTGGTCGGCGGCCGACATCCGCGCCGCCTGGGACATCGCCGAGCGCCACCACCTGCACAAGCCGGTGGTCGAGCAGCCGCAGTACCACCTGTTCCACCGCGCCAAGGTCGAACACGAATTCGCGCGCCTGTACGACGACATCGGCCTGGGCCTGACGACGTGGAGCCCGCTGGCCTCCGGCCTGCTCACCGGCAAGTACAAGGCGGGCATCCCCGGCGGCAGCCGCGGCGCGATGCAGAACATGGGCTTCCTGCACGAGCAGCTCACCGACCAGGCGAAGAACGACGCCGTCGCCAGGCTGGAACCGATCGCCCGCGACCTCGGCGCCAGCACCGCGCAGCTGGCCATCGCCTGGGTGGCGAGGAACCCGCGCGTCAGCACGGTCATCACGGGCGCCTCCGGCGTCGCGCAGCTGAAGGACAACCTGAAGGCGGCGGAGATCGTCCCGAAACTGACGCCCGAGGTGCTGGCGCGGATCGACGAGATCACGAAGCCGCTGGCGGCTTGAGCGCCGGTTCGATGATCGCCTGGGGTCGGTCACCTGGCGTGCAATATTCAAGACCTGACCCCATCTGGGCAAGGCCTCGGCGCGTCGATGTTCAGGCCGTCGAGTTCAGCGCCGCCAGCCGCTCCATCGTCCCGACATCCGTCCAGCGTCCGTCGTACTTCCTCGCCCGCAGTCGCCGCTGGTCGAGGGCCAGTTCGAGCTTCGGCCGCAGCGCCAGGCTGGTGCCGACCGGGATGTCGGCGAACAGCGACGCGCGAAACAGGCCGATGCTGGCCCAGGTGAACTTCGGCGCGGCGTCGCGGCTCGCCAGGCCGTCGGCGGTGATGCCGAAGTCGCCCGTCGGATGGTGCGGCGCGTTGTCGACCATCCACAGCTGGCCCAGCGCGTCGGACTCGGCGAAGGCCTGGAAGTCGGCCGGGTCGAACCGGAAGTCGGGCACGAAGACGTCGCCCGACACGACCCAGAACGCGTCGCCCAGCAGCGGCAGCGCCTTGGCGATGCCGCCGGCGGTCTCCAGCGCGCCGCCGTGGTCGCGGCCTTCGAACGAATAGGTGATCGCCAGGCCATGGCGCGCGCCGTCGCCCAAGGCCGCGGGGAACTGCTCCTCCAGCCACGCCGTGTTGACGACGACCTCGCGCACGCCTGCCCGTGCGAGGCCTTCCAGGTGCCAGTCGATCAGTCGCTTGCCGCGCACCTCGATCAGCGGCTTGGGCGTGCCGTCGGTGAGCGGCCGCATGCGCTCGCCGCGGCCGGCGGCAAGAATGAGTGCCTTCATTGATCCAGTTTAAGAGCTGCGGCCCGGGATTTCCCCGCGTTTTCCGGGCGCCCGTCTAAAATCGCCGGTTCCGCCCCGCCGCATCCTGGCCCCAAAAAGAGTCGTCCATGTCCGAGATCTCGAACGTCGTTCCCGCCGATACCCCCGTCGCCACCCCGATGCCCACGCTGATGGCCAACGCCATCCGCGCGCTGGCGATGGACGCCGTCCAGGCGGCCAATTCCGGACACCCGGGCGCCCCGATGGGCATGGCCGACATCGCCGTCGCGCTGTGGAACCGCCACCTGTCGCACAACCCGGCCAACCCGCACTGGCACAACCGCGACCGCTTCGTGCTGTCCAACGGCCACGGCTCGATGCTGCAGTACGCGCTGCTGCACCTGACCGGCTACGACCTGCCCATCGGCGAGTTGAAGAACTTCCGCAAGCTGCACTCGAAGACGGCCGGCCACCCCGAGGTCGACGTCACCCCCGGCATCGAGACCACCACCGGCCCGCTGGGCCAAGGCCTCGCCAACGCCGTGGGCATGGCGCTGGCCGAGAAGCTGCTCGCCGCCGAATTCAACCGCCCCGGCCACGAGATCGTCGACCACCACACCTACGTGTTCCTGGGCGACGGCTGCATGATGGAAGGCATCAGCCACGAGGCCTGCGCGCTGGCCGGCGCCTGGCGCCTGAACAAGCTGGTCGCGATCTACGACGACAACGGCATCTCGATCGACGGCCAGGTCGCGCCCTGGTACATCGACGACGTCGCCGCCCGCTTCATCGCCTATGGCTGGAACGTCATCGACAAGGTCGACGGCCACGACATCGACCTGGTCGACGCCGCGATCGAGGAAGCGCTCAAGAGCGCCACCGCCCCGACGCTGATCGTCTGCAAGACGGTCATCGGCAAGGGCTCGCCCAACCGCGCCGGCACCTCCAAGGCGCACGGCGAGGCGCTCGGCGCCGACGAGATCGCGCTGACCCGCAAGGCCCTCGGCTGGGATCACCCGCCGTTCGAGGTGCCGGCCGACATCTACGCGGCCTGGGACGCACGGAAGGCCGGCGCCGAGGCCGAGGCCGAGTGGAAGGCGGAGTTCGTGGCCTACGAGAGCGCGCACCCCGAGCTCGCCAGGGAATTCATCCGCCGCATGATGGGCGAGCTGCCGGCCGATTTCGCCGAGATCGCCGCCGACGCTGTCGGCGCCGCGCACGACAAGGCCGAGACCGTCGCCTCGCGCAAGGCCAGCCAGCAGGCGCTCGAGATCTTCACCGCCAAGCTGCCGGAAATGCTGGGCGGATCGGCGGACCTGACCGGCTCCAACCTGACGAACACGAAGAGCACGCCGTCGCTTCGCTTCGGCCCGGAGGGCGAGGTCATCAACATCGAGCAGCAGATCGGCCGCCACATCAACTACGGCGTGCGCGAGTTCGGCATGGCCGCGATCATGAACGGCATCTGCCTGCACGGCGGCTACATCCCCTACGGCGGCACCTTCCTCACGTTCAGCGACTACAGCCGCAACGCGATCCGCATGGCCGCGCTGATGAAGCGCCGCATCGTCCACGTGTTCACGCACGACTCCATCGGCCTGGGCGAGGACGGCCCGACCCACCAGTCGGTCGAGCACGCCGCCAGCCTGCGCCTGATCCCCAACCTCGACGTCTGGCGCCCCGCCGACACCGCCGAGACGGCCGTGGCCTGGACGATGGCCCTGGTGCAGAAGCACCGCCCCAGCGCGCTGCTGCTGTCGCGCCAGAACCTGCCCTACCTGCCCAAGGTCGACGCCGACGTCATCACGCAGGGCGCCTATGTCCTGGCCGAGCCGAGCGAAGTGGGCCTGAACCGAAAGCCGCAGGTCGTGCTGATGGCCACCGGCTCCGAAGTGCACCTGGCGCTGCAGGCGCAGGAGCAGCTGGCCAGGCTCAAGATCGCGGCGCGCGTCGTGTCGGTGCCGTCGACCAGCGTGTTCGACCGCCAGACCGAGTCCTACAAGGTGCAGGTGCTCCCGCGTGGCGTGCCGCGCGTGGCGGTCGAGGCCGGCGTCACCGATTTCTGGTGGAAGTACCGCGTCGACGCCGTCGTCGGCCTGGATCGCTTCGGCGAGTCGGCCCCGGCGCCCGACCTGTTCAAGTTCTTCGACATCACGGCGGAGAACGTCGTCGCCGTCGCGCGCAAGGTCGTCGGCAAGTGACCTTGCTGCGATGCGGGGATGAAAGTTCCCGCGTCGTAACCGACTGAAGGCACACTTCGACCGTCGCCCCGGATTTCCTTTACTTCGAGAGCAAGAGAGACATCGACATGACCATCAAGATCGGCATCAACGGCTTCGGCCGCATCGGGCGCATGGTGTTCCGTGCCGCCGTGCAGAACTTCTCCGACATCGAGGTCGTCGGCATCAACGACCTGCTCGAGCCCGAGTACCTGCTGTACATGCTCAAGCACGATTCCGTGCACGGCCGTTTCAAGGGTGAGGCGTCGGTCGACAACGGCACGCTGATCGTCAACGGCAAGCGCATCCGCCTGACCGCCGTCAAGGATCCGGCCGAGTTGAAGTGGGGCGAGATCGGCGCCGACATCGTCGTGGAGTCCACCGGCCTGTTCCTGACCAAGGAAACGGCGCAGAAGCACATCGACGCGGGCGCGAAGAAGGTCATCCTGTCGGCGCCGTCCAAGGACGACACGCCGATGTTCGTCTACGGCGTCAACGACAAGACCTACGCCGGCCAGGCCATCATCTCCAACGCGTCGTGCACGACGAACTGCCTGGCCCCCGTGGCCAAGGTGCTCAACGACACGTTCGGCATCAAGCGCGGCCTGATGACCACGGTGCACGCCACCACCGCCACGCAGAAGACCGTCGACGGCCCGTCCAACAAGGACTGGCGCGGCGGCCGCGGCATCCTCGAGAACATCATCCCGTCGTCGACGGGCGCGGCCAAGGCCGTGGGCGTCGTGATCCCCGAGCTGAACAAGAAGCTCACCGGCATGTCGTTCCGCGTGCCGACGTCCGACGTGTCGGTGATCGACCTGACCGTCGAGCTGGTCAAGGAAGCCAGCTACGACGACATCTGCAACGCCATGAAGGCCGCGGCCGACGGCCCGATGAAGGGCGTGCTGGGCTACACGGACGAGAAGGTCGTCTCCACCGACTTCCGCGGCGAGGCGCGCACCTCGGTGTTCGACGCCGACGCGGGCATCGCGCTCGACAAGACCTTCGTCAAGGTCGTCGCCTGGTACGACAACGAGTGGGGCTACTCGAACAAGGTGCTCGAGATGGCCCGCGTGGTCGCGGGCTAAACTCCCGCCGCAGGAATCGCGCGAACCCTGCGCGAAGCTGAACGAACGGCCCGCTCGCGGGCCGTTTGCTTTTTCAGGGGGAGGAGTGGGCCGGGCGTGACGTATGCCGCATCGGATACGTTCGTTTGCGAAATTCACCGGTCGATTGTCCAGCTGGACGCATCGACGCAACGAGTCTGCAACCGGTCTCCCACTAGACTCGAATCGATAACAAGGCTCTGCGTGGCGGGGCGAACCAACCTTTCGGAGAGTGCGATGGCACGCATGAGTCGACTGCTGAGCGCAGTCAGCCTGGGGATCGTGATGACGGCGGCCGTGGGAGCGGCGGTCGTCGCCGTCGAGAGCAATCCGGTGCGCCGGGCGCCCAGCCACCTGGTCGAGCCGGCCGGCAACGGGCGTGTCATCGTCAAGTTCAGGGAGCGCGCGTCGATCCTGTCGGCCACGGGCACGTCCGCCAACGCCGGCGTCACCAGCGGTCCGCAGAAGGCCGCCGTGCTCGGCTCGCGACTGGGCCTGGCGCTGACCGATGGCCGCATCCTGGGCCCGCGCACCCAGGTGCTCAGGAGCACGGCCATGAGCTCGTCCGCGCTGGCCGCGGCCGTGGCCAGCGATGCGGACGTCGAGTGGGTCGAGGTCGACCAGCGGCGCTTCATCCAGGCCACGCCGGTCAACGACCCGCTGTACCCGGACGGCTTGAGCACCGCAACCGCGCCGAACGGCCCGGCGGCCGGGCAGTGGTACCTGCGCGCGCCGACGTCCACGGTGCTGGCCAGCATCAATGTCGAGCCGGCCTGGACCATCACCAAGGGCTCCACGTCCGTCGTCATCGGCGACATCGATACCGGCATCACCTCGCACCCCGACCTGAACAGCAAGATCCTGACGGGCTACGACTTCATCCATGACGTGCCCACCGCCAACGACGGCAGCGCCCGCGATGCCGACCCCTCCGACCCGGGCGACTACATCACGGCCGCCGAGAATTCCAACAAGAGCGGCAGCTTCTTCGGCTGCAACGACAACGGCACCGGCGCCGCCGTTCCCGAGAACAGCAGCTGGCACGGCACGCAGACGGCCGGCATCCTGGGCGCGGCCACCAACAACGCGACCGGCATGGCCGGCACCGCCTACAGCGCGCCGGTGATCCCGGCCCGCGCGCTCGGCAAGTGCGGCGGCTATGACTCCGACATCATCGCGGCCGCGCAATGGCTCGGTGGCATCGCCGTCAGCGGCGTGCCCGTCAACGCGCATCCCGTGCGGGTCATCAACATGAGCCTGGGTTCGCAGGGCGCCTGCACCAACGGCTACATCGACGCGCTGACCGCGCTGCGGGACAAGGGCGTGGTCGTCGTGGCCGCGGCCGGCAACGACGAAGGCCTGGCGGTGGGCACGCCCGCCAACTGCAAGCCGAACGCGACGGACACCAACCAGACGCCCATCGTGATCGCCGTGGCCGGCCTGCGCCACGCCGGCACCAAGGTCGGCTTCTCCGACATCGGCCCCGAGGTGACGATCGCCGCGCCGGGCGGCAACTGCGTCAACTCGACCGGCGCCTGCCTGTACCCCATCCTGACCACCACCAACACGGGCGCCACGACTCCGGGCACCGCCACCTACTCGGACGGCATGAACAACCCGAGCCTGGGCACCAGCTTCGCGACGCCCCTGGTCACGGGCACCGTGGCGCTGATGCTGTCGGCCAATCCGTCGCTGAGCAACGCGGACGTCGTGCGCATCCTGAAGTCGACCGCGCGCGCGTTCCCGACCACCAGCGACACCTCGCCGACGCCGCCCGTCTGCACCGCGCCCACGTCCAGCAGCCCGGCGCAGGACGAGTGCCTCTGCACCACCGGCACCTGCGGCGCGGGCATGCTCGACGCCGGCGCGGCGGTCAGCAAGGTGTGGACGGAAGCCGGCGGGGCGGTCATCGCGCCCGTGGCGGCCATCACCGCTTCGGCCGCCACGGTGCAGGCGCCGAACTCGATCACGCTCAGCGGCACCGACAGCACCACCAGCAGCACCGGCGCGGCGATCTCCAGCTACGCCTGGTCCATCGACAACGCCGCGGTCGCCACGCTCAGCGCCACCTCAGGCGCCAGCATCACGCTGGCCGGTGTCGCGGCGGGCACGGCGACCGTCACGCTGACGATCACCGACGCCGACAGCCGCACGGCCACGGCCACCCGCACGATCACCGTGACGGCCGCCTCCTCGAGCGGCGGCGGCGGTGGCGGCGGCGCCGCGAACCCGGCCTGGCTCCTGGCCCTGGCCGTCGCCGGCCTGCTCCTGCGCCCGCGCAAGCGCGCGTGACGCCCGCGCGCCACGCCGGCGCGCCCACCTGAACGAAGAAGGCCGCTGCAGCGATGCAGCGGCCTTTTTTTGTTGAAGGCCTGCGCGCCGCTTTCAGGCGTTCAGGTATTGGACGGCGCGTCCGCAGGGCAGCTGTCGAAGCGCTGCCCCACCGCCGCGCGGCGCCAGGAGGCATCGGGCGCATGCACCTGCAGGTGGCGCAGGACGATGGGGGCGTCCAGCACCGCGACGCGCGCGCTGTGCACGCCGCGCTTGCCGAGCTCGTCGAGCTTCTTCGCGGCATCGGCCTGGCTGGTGAACTGGCCCAGCGACAGCCCCGGCGCGAGCGCCACCGGCGAGTTCACCGGGTCGGCCTTCAGGTCGAGCTTGCGCAGTTCGGCGACCTTCTCCTGCCGGGCGTCGGCGTCGGCGAACTTGCCGAGGTAGACGATCCAGGCGCCACCCTTGGTCTGGCGGCGTTCGCCGATGGCCGCGTCGGACAGGCCGGCCTTGCCGAGCGCCGTCTTCAAGCTGGCGAATTCCGCGTCGTTGAGCGGCGGCGTCTCCGAGCACGCCAGCGTGGCGCCGACCGCGCGCGCCAGCCCGGCGGCGCTCGCGGCCGGCGCGTCGGCCACGGGCGTGTCCGCGGCGCTGGCGGATACCGAGCCGGCGGAGGCGGCCGAGGCGGCGCGGCGCGGCGCGGACGCGGCCGGCAGGTCGGGCAGCACCTGCACCGCATCGGGCGTGACCTGGTGGTCGAGGCGCTGCGGCTCGCGGTCGGACTGCAGGGCGGTCGAGTTGTCGTGCAGCCACCAGTACAGGACGGCGTTGACCAGCAGGAACAGCACGACCAGGGCGCGCAGCATCAGGCCGCTCCCGCCGCGAGCCGCACGCTCACTTCGCCGCTGACCACGCGCCGCGTGCGGCCGCCTGCGGCCACCTTCAGGGCGCCGTCGGCGTCGACCCCGGACGCCACGCCTTCCGGCATCTCGGCGTCCGTCGTGCGCACGGCGCGGCCCAGCAGGATGTCGCGGCGCGCGTAGGCGTCCTGCAAGGGCGCGAAGCCCGCGCGCTCGAAGGCGAGCAGCGTGCGCGCCAGCGGCTCGCCGATGCGCGCCAGCGCGTCCTGCGGCGTGGCCTCGGGCCAGACCTCGGCCAGCGTGGCGGCGCCGTAGTCGGCCTCGGCCACCGGCTGCGGCAGCACGTTGATGCCGATGCCGACGACGGCGGCGCGCTGCGCGCCCACCGGCACCGACTCGATGAGGATGCCCCCCAGCTTGCGGCCGGGGCGCGC
Organism: Burkholderiales bacterium; assembly: GCA_019510465.1. GTDB lineage: Bacteria > Pseudomonadota > Gammaproteobacteria > Burkholderiales > Burkholderiaceae_C > Scleromatobacter. Next base: position 1,530 of record JAEKKH010000124.1, on the reverse strand, counting down.
CGGCGCGTCGGGGCCGGCATCGCCTGCTTCATCGGGCGCGTCGGACAGGATCAGGTCGTTGGGCCACTTCAGGCCGATGTGGTGCCCATGCGGGTCGAGCGCCTCGGCGACGGCCAGGCCGACGGCCAGCGACAGGCCCGACCAGTCCTCGCGCTGCAACGGCAGGGCCAGCGAGAACGTCAGCGACGAGCCGGGGGTGGCGTGCCAGCGGCGCCCGAGCCGGCCGCGGCCGGCCGTCTGGTGGATGGCCACGAGCATCTGCGGGGCCAGGTCGCCCACCCGTCCGCCGCGGCGATCCTGCTGCACGCGGCCGGCGTTGCGCAAGCGATCTGTCAGCTCGCTGTTGGTCGAATCCAGCGTCTGCACCACCTCGATCGACAGCCCGGGCAGCAGCGGCACCATGGCCTGCCACAGCGCCTCGGCGCCCCAGTGCGGGCGCGCGGGGCTCGCCGGCGGTCGAGGGGAGGCCTGTGGTTCGATCATGGGCGTTTCAGGTGGCAGCCGGCGGCGCCTTGAAACGCCGCGGTTCGTTCACAGATTCTTACCGTTTGGGGGACAGCATCGTGCCGCGGCAGCCCCGGGTGCCGCAGCGGCACTCGAAGCGCTTCTTGAGCGCGGGCGTGTAGCGCTCGTCGATCACGAGGCCGTAGTCGTAGAACAGTTCGTCGCCGGCCTTGATGTTCTTCTTCGCGGTGATGAAGATGCGGCCGTCCTGTTCGTCGGCGAAGCAGTTGGGCGAGCAGGCGTGGTTGATCCAGCGCGCGGCGTTGCCGTCGACGTTGGCGTCCAGCACCCAGCCGTCGTCGACGTGGAAATAGAAGGTGTGATCGGGCTGCGACGGGTCGTGCGGGTGGCGGTCGAGCGCCTGTTCCCACGTGATGCGTTCGCCGAGGTACTCGATGAGGACCTCCCGCGCACCTGGATGCGGCGGCCGGCGGGAACGGTATGGTTTTGCGCTTGCAGCTTCGACGTCATTCGGTACATTGAAATTGTGGGCGCGCGCGTGTACGTGTGCAGGCGCGCGCGAGAGATGCATTTTAGGCAGGGCTTTCCGAGAGCCCGGCGGTCCCAAGGTAAATAAATGACAAAGACACTGATCATCGCGGAAAAGCCCAGCGTCGCGCAGGACATCGTCCGGGCGCTGACGCCGATGGCCGGCAAGTTCGAGAAGTTCGCCGAGTATTTCGAGAGCGATCGCTACGTCGTCACGTCCGCCGTCGGCCACCTGGTCGAGATCAAGGCCCCGGAGGAGTTCGACGTCAAGCGCGGCAAGTGGAGCTTCGCCAACCTGCCCGTGATCCCGCCGCACTTCGACCTGGCGCCCATCGACAAGGCCAAGACGCGGCTGAACGCGGTCGTCAAGCTGGTGCGGCGCAAGGACGTCACCGAGCTCATCAACGCCTGCGATGCGGGGCGCGAGGGCGAGCTGATCTTCCGCCTGATCGCCCAGTACGCCGAGCCGGCGCGCGGCAAGCTCGACAAGCCGATCAGGCGCCTGTGGCTGCAGAGCATGACGCCGCAGGCCATCCG
>JAEKKH010000123.1 GCA_019510465.1 Burkholderiales bacterium | reverse complement strand
AACAGCACCCGGTTGTCGGTGATGATCTTCTCGGCCTTGTCGAACTGCCCGCTGCCGCGCTGCGGATAACCGCAGCACAGATAACCAGGCGGCAGCACCGTCTGCACGCCGGCGTGCCACAGCATCGCCTGCGTGGCCAGGCCCACCTGCGAGAACAGGCGCTCGGAGCCGCAGCCGGGGAAGTAGAAGACGGCCTCGGTCTCGGCCGTGGTCTTCTTCGGGTCGCGGATGATCGGGACGTAGTTCTTGTCCTCGATGTCGAGCAGCGCGCGCGCCGTCTTCTTCGGCAGGCCGCCCGGCATCTTCTTGTTGATGAAGTGGATCACCTGCTCCTTGACCGTGGCGGGGCCGACGGTGGCCGGCGGCGCGGCGGTCTGCTTGCGGGCGGCCAGCTTGAGCACGTCGTTGGCCATGCGCTGCGCCTTCATGCCCACGCCCACCATCGCCGTGCGCGCGATCTTGATCGTCTGCGGGTTGGTGGCGTTGAGCATGAACATCGCCGCGGCGTTGCCCGGACGGAACGTCTTCTGGCCCATCTTGCGCAGCAGGTTGCGCATGTTCATCGAGACATCGCCGAAGTCGATGTCCACCGGGCACGGCGCGAGGCACTTGTGGCACACGGTGCAGTGGTCGGCCACGTCCTCGAATTCCTCCCAGTGGCGCAGCGACACGCCGCGGCGCGTCTGCTCCTCGTACAGGAAGGCCTCGATCAGCAGCGAGGTGGCCAGGATCTTGTTGCGCGGGCTGTACAGCAGGTTGGCGCGCGGCACGTGCGTGGCGCAGACCGGCTTGCACTTGCCGCAGCGCAGGCAGTCCTTGATCGACGCGCTGATGGCGCCGATGTCCGACTGCTGCATGATCAGCGACTCGTGCCCCATCAGGCCGAACGACGGCGTGTACGCGTGCGACAGGTCGGCGTGGCGGACGTCGCCGCCGAGCGCGGCCAGCGGCGCGCCGCGCAGCAGCTTGCCCTTGTTGAAGCGGCCCTGCGGATCGACGCGCTGCTTGTAGGCCGTGAAATCGGCGATCTCGTCGTCGGTCAGGAACTCGAGCTTGGTGATGCCGATGCCGTGCTCGCCCGAGATGACGCCGTCCAGGCTGCGGGCCAGCACCATGATGCGCGCGACCGCCTCGTGGGCCGTCTGCAGCATCTCGTAGTTGTCGGAATTGACCGGGATGTTGGTGTGCACGTTGCCGTCGCCGGCATGCATGTGCAGCGCCACCCAGGTGCGCCCGCGCAGCACCTCCTTGTGGATGCGCCGGCATTCCTCGATGACGGGCACGAACTCGGCGCCCGCGAAGATCTGCTGCAGCGGCGCGAGCACCTGCGTCTTCCAGGAGGCGCGCAGCGTCACGTCCTGGATGCGCTCGAAGAACGTGCGGGCCGGCTCGTCGCCGACCGCCGGTTGCACGATGTCGAGGCCGCTCATCCAGCCCTGCCACAACGCGCGCACCGCGCCGATCAATGCCAGCGCGCGCCCCGCGCGGTCGCCCACGATCTCGGCGCTCGGGATGTTCTGCGTGTCCTCGCTCTTGCCCAGAGGCAGCGAGCCGGCCGACAGGAACTCCTCCAGCCGGTCGAGCAGCTGCAGCTTATTGCGCAGGCTCAGCTCGATGTTGATGCGCTCGATGCCCAGCGTGTATTCGCCCATGCGCTCCAGCGGGATCACCACGTCCTCGTTGACCTTGAACGCGTTGGTGTGCCTGGCGATAGCGGCGGTGCGCTTGCGATCGAGCCAGAACTTCTTGCGCGCGTCGGCGCTGACCGCGACGAAGCCCTCGCCCGAGCGCGCGTTGGCCATCCGCACGACCTCGCTGGTGGCGCGCGCGACGGCGTCCTCGTCGTCGCCGACGATGTCGCCGAACAACGCCATCTTCGGCAGGCCGCCGCGCTTGCTCTTGGTGGCGTAGCCCACCGCGCGCAGGTAGCGGTCGTCCAGGTGCTCGAGGCCCGCCAGGATCGCGCCACCGGGCTTCTTCGCCTCGGCGAACATGAAATCCTTGATCTCGACGATGGACGGCACCGCTTCCTTGGGGTTGCCGAAGAACTCCAGGCAGACGGTGCGCACGTGCGCCGGCATGCGGTGCACGACCCAGCGCGCGCTGGTGATCAGGCCGTCGGTGCCTTCCTTCTGGATGCCGGGCAGGCCGGCGAGGAACTTGTCGGTGACGTCCTTGCCCAGGCCCTCCTTGCGGAACTGGCGGCCCGGGATCTCGAGCACCTCGGTGCGCTCGAGCTTCTTGCCGGTCGCGTCGAGGTATTTCAGCTCGAAGCGCGCGACGGGTGCGTCGTGGATCTTGCCCAGGTTGTGGTCGAGGCGCGTGACCTCCAGCCACTTCGCGTCGGGCGTGACCATGCGCCAGCCGACGAGGTTGTCGAGCGCGGTGCCCCACAGCACGGCCTTCTTGCCGCCCGCGTTCATCGCGATGTTGCCGCCGATGCAGCTCGCCTCGGCCGAGGTCGGGTCGACCGCGAACACGTAGCCCGCGCGGTCGGCCGCGTCGGACACGCGCTGCGTCACGACGCCGGCCTCCGTCCACACGGTGGCCACCGGCTTGTCGTGCCCCGGGATCGCGACGAGCTCGACCTCGGTCATCGCCTCGAGCTTCTCGGTGTTGATCACCGCGCTCATCCAGGTGAGCGGCACGGCGCCGCCGGTGTAGCCGGTGCCGCCGCCGCGCGGCACGATCGTCAGGCCCAGCTCGACGCAGCCGGCCACCAGCGCGGCCATCTCCGCCTCGGTGTCGGGCGTGAGCACGACGAACGGGTATTCGACGCGCCAGTCGGTGGCGTCGGTGACGTGCGAGACGCGCGACAGGCCGTCGAACTTGATGTTGTCCTTGGCCGTGACCTTGCCCAGCACCTTGCGCGTGCGCTGGCGCAGGTCCCACACGTCGCTGAAGCGCTTCGCGAAATCGGCCACGGCGCGGCGCGCGCCCTCGAGCAGCTCGGCGACGAAGGCGTCGCGCGCGGCGTCCGCCTCGGGCGTGCGGCGCTTCTCGACCTCGGCGAGACGATGGTTCAGCGCATCGATCAGCAGCGCGCGGCGCTTCGGGTTGTCGAGGAGATCGTCCTCGAGGTACGGATTGCGCTGCACCACCCAGATGTCGCCCAGCACCTCGTAGAGCATGCGTGCCGAGCGGCCGGTGCGACGCTCCTCGCGCAGGCGGTTCAGGATCTCCCAGGCCCGGGATCCGAGCAGGCGCAGCACGATCTCGCGATCGGAGAACGAGGTGTAGTTGTACGGAATCTCCCGCAGCCGGGGGGCGGCGGAATGGGGCTGCGCGAGGGTCGCGGCGGCTGCCAGCGTGGTGGCGAGGGGTGCGTTCATGGGGCCCGGGGCACGATTGAGCGGGTCCACGCGTGAAAAAGGCCTGCAGCGTGGGGTTGAATCGTAACCCAGCGCACTCCGCCCGCATCTCGTAGGGTCAGCTATTCGCTCCCGTAACGACCGTTCACGCCCTCGTTGTCGTGGCCGCTCTACACTGGGGGCCGCCACGCCTCGCCGTCGCGCAATCGTCGCTTCGCCGCCCGCGAAGGACGCTGCCCGGCGCGCCCTCTTGCGCAGACCGCGTCGAATCATGCCCCACGACTGGCCCTACCCGTTCTGGATCGCGCATCGCGGCGCCGGCAGGCGCGCGCCGGAGAACACCCTCGCGGCCTTTCGCGAGGGCGCGGCCCACGGCTTTCGCATGTTCGAGTGCGACGTCAAGCTGTCGGCCGACGACGTGCCCTTCCTGCTGCACGACAGCGACCTCGAACGCACCACCTCCGGCCTGGGCCTGGCGGGCGAGCGGCCATGGGCGGCGCTGGCCCAGCTCGACGCGGGCAGCTGGCACGGCGCACTGCACGCCGGCGAGCCCTTGCCGACGCTGCAGGCCATCGCGCGCTTCGTGATCGCCAACGGCCTGGCCGTCAACCTCGAGATCAAGCCCTCGCCCGGCGTCGAGACGCGCACCGGCGACTTCGTCGCGCGTGCCGCGCTGGAGCTGTGGACGGGCCTGCAGCCGCCGCCGCTGCTCAGCTCCTTCGAGGTGCCGGCGCTCGAGGCGGCCGCCGCGGCCGCGCCGGCGCTGCCGCGCGCGCTGCTGCTCGAGGAGCTGTGGGCCGGCTGGTTCGAGACGGCGCGGCGCCTTTCCTGCCGCGCGGTCGTCACGCACCATCCGCTGATGGACGCCGCGCTCGTGCAGACGCTGCATGCGGCGGGCATGCGCGCGCTGGTCTACACCGTCAACGCGCCGGCCGACCTCGCCGCGATGCGCGCGGCCGGCGTCGACGGCGTGATCACCGACGAAGTCGAGCGCTACGCCGCCGACGCGCGCGCGGCGCGCTGACGCCCGGACGTCACGGGCGCACCAGCTCCGAGCCGCCGTCCGCCTCGGCCGCCGGCAGCACGGGCAGCACGCGCACCGCGCGCAGCCGCGGGTTGCGCCAGGCGGCGACCGTCAGCGCCAGCCCGCACAGGCCCGAGAACGCGAGCGATGCACGCAGGTCGACATGCTCGCCGAGCCAGCCCCCGATCAGCGCCCCCGGCGCCGCGGGCAGCAGGATCAGCCAGCGCATCGTGCTGGTCATGCGGCCCAGCAGCGGCGCGGGCGTGACCGCCTGGCGCAGCGAGATGAAGTTGATGAAGATCATCACGGCGCCGAGGCCGAACAGCATCAGGTTGGCCGCGAACATCGCCACGCCCAGCGGTCCCACGGGCGCCACCGCCAGCAGCAGCCAGCCGACGCTGCACAGGCCGATGCCCAGCGTCATCGACGGTCCGGGGCCGAGGCGCTTGCTGATGCGGTCGCCCACGAGGCTTGCCAGCACGGTGCCGAAGCCCAGGCACACGTAGCTCAGGCCGACGGCCTGCTCGGACATGCCCAGCGTGCGCGTGGCCATCAGGATGTTGACCACCGTGGCGCTGTTGTTGCACAGCTGCCAGCCGCCGGAGCAGCACGCCAGCACCACCAGCAGCTTGTGCTGCGTGACGAAGCGCAGGCCGGCCTTCATCTCGTCCCAGAAGGCGCCGGCGCGCGCCGGATTCTCCTGGATGCGGATGCCGCGCAGGATGGCCGCCGAGAGCAGCAGCAACGCCGCGTCGAACAGCAGCGCCACCGGCGCGCCCAGCAGCTTGATCAACGCGCCGGCCAGGCCGGGCCCGGCGACATCCGCGCCCGAGCTCGCCAGCGCGTTCTTCGCGTTGGCCTCGATCAGGCGGTCGCGCTCGACGACCTGCGTCAGCACGATCTGCGCCGCACTGCCGGCGGTGGTGTAGACGGTGCCGATGGTGAACGCGACGAGGTAGAGCCAATGGATCGACAGCAGCCCCAGCCACCACGCGAGCGGGATGCTGGCCGACGCCAGCGCGAGCGTGATCTCGCCGGCGATGTAGACCGGCAGCTTGCGCACCCGGTCCAGCCACACGCCCGACGGCAGCGAGAACAGCACGAACGGCAGGATCTCCATCGTCGTGAGCGTGCCCATCTGCGTGGGACTGGCGCGCAGCAGCACGGCCGCCGTCAGCGGCAGCGCGAGCATCACGATCTGCGCGCCGAACGAGCTGGTGAGCACGGACGTCCAGAGCCGGCGGTACACCGGGTCGCGCAGCAGGTCGCTGGGGGCGAGCGCGAACCGCGCCTGCAGCGCGGCCCGCAGGCGCCGCAAGGGCTTGTGGTTCGCCGCGAACGTGGCGGCGGATTGTTCCTCGGTCATCTTCTTCTCCCTGTCGTCGACCGCCTCGCCGCTTCGTGGGCGACGGGCACTCGGTTACTGGCAGCGAACCCGCCAGGTGCAGGCGGTCATCGCTGGAGGCCCCAGCGATGTCGGGCAAGGCCCGGAACGGCTGGGAGCTAGAACTTCGGGCCGACGGCGACGTCGGCGGCGGCCATCGTGGCCACCTTGCACGGGCGCATGGGCGCCGCGTCGCTGTCCGGGCTGCCGCACGGCGGCATCGAAGCCGGCGCGGCGGCGGGGACGGCGCTGGGCACGCCCACCAGGTCGGCCAGGCGGCATTGCAGTCGCGGTCCGGCGAGCTGCAGCGCCACGGCGCCGACGAGGGTCATCGCGACGACCACGCCCCGGGCGGCGCTGCCGCTCTGAACGCGACGCGGCGACACGCGGCGCGGCGAGCGTCGGCGTGGCGGCGTGATGCGAGCGTTCATGGACGGCTCCCGGGTTGGGGGTGAAGCCGGATCGTAGCAGCGTGCGCGTGGCGCCGGCAAGCGCCGCGATGGGGGAGTGCACGCGCGGCAACAGAGGGTGCAGGCGGCGCTGCGGCCGAGCACCGTCCCGCGGCGTCAGTCCTCGGGCATCTCGTGCCCGCAGACGCCGCACTCGACCCGGGCGAGCGACATCCACGGGAACGCGCGCAGCCAGCGGTGGTTGCAGCGCGGGCAGCGCGCGGTGCTGCGGCGCGCGATCAGCGTGAACGTGATGGCGATCCACAGCACGTCCAGGGTCGTGTAGAGCCCGGGCGGCGGCTCGCCGGCGACATGGCGCCAGCCCGCGACGACCGCGAACATCGCGAAGCCGCCCAGCGGCAGCCAGCACCACAGCACGACGCGGTCGGCGCGCAGCTGCCGCAGCGTGAGGGGCGTCGAGGCCAAGCGGTCAGCTCCGGTAGTCGGCGTTGATCTTGACGTAGTCGTACGAGAGGTCGCACGTCCAGACGGTGGTGCTCGCGCCGCCGCGCTTCAGATCGACGCGCACGGTGATCTCCGACTGCTTCATCACGCGGGCGCCGTCCTCTTCCCTGTAGTCGGCGCGGCGGCCGCCGTCGGTGACGACCGCGACGTCGTCGAGGAACAGGTCGATGCGCGACTGGTCGAGGTCGGCAATGCCGGCATAGCCGACCGCCGCCAGGATGCGCCCGAGGTTCGGGTCGCTCGCGAAGAACGCCGTCTTGACCAGCGGCGAATGCGCGATCGCGTAGGCCGCGAGCCGGCACTCGGCCTCGTCCTTGCCGCCGTCGATGCGCACGGAGATGAACTTGGTGGCGCCCTCGCCGTCGCGCACGATGGCCTGCGCCAGCTGCTGCGCGACCGCGGTGACCGCCGCGGCCAGTGCACGGCCGTCCGTCGAGTCCAGCGTATCGATGCGCGCATGGCCGGCCTGCTGGGTGGCCATCACGACGAAGCTGTCGTTGGTGGACGTGTCGCCGTCGATGGTGATGCGGTTGAACGACGCGTCGGCCGCCTGCTTCGCCAGCTGTTGCAGCAGCGGCGCGGCGATGACCGCGTCGGTGGCCAGGAAGCCCAGCATGGTGGCCATGTTCGGGCGGATCATGCCGGCGCCCTTGCTGATGCCGGTGATCGTGACGGTCTTGCCGCCGATCGTGACCTGCGCGGACGCGGCCTTGGGCAGCGTGTCGGTGGTCATGATGCCCTCGGCGGCGTGCGACCAGTTGGCGGCGTCGAGGTCGCCGAGCACGGCGGGCAGGCCCGCCTCGATGCGCTCGACCGGCAGCGTCTCCATGATCACGCCGGTGGAGAACGGGAGCACCTGCGTGGCCTTGAGCCCCAGCAGGCCCGCCATGGCCTCGCACGTGCGGCGCGCGCGCGCCAGGCCGTCGCTGCCGGTGCCCGCGTTCGCATTGCCGGTGTTGATGACCAGCGCGCGGACGCCCTCCTGTCCATCGGCGCCGCCGGCGGCCAGGTGCTCGCGGCAGACCTGCACCGGCGCCGCGCAGAAGCGGTTCTGCGTGAACACGCCGGCCACGACGGTGCCGGCGTCGACCACGAACGCCACCAGGTCCTTGCGGTTGGCCTTGCGCACGCCCGCCATCGCGACGCCGACGCGGACGCCCGGGACGGGATGCAGGTCGGCGGGCTTGGGGACGGCGAGATTGACGGGCATGGTGGGAGCTCCGGGGAAACGGGCGGCCGCAGCCGCGAGGAGAGGGGATTCTAGAAGGCGCCGGTGACGTTTCGCCCGCGTTCTCGCCGACCGCCGCGCCGCCGGCGCACGGGCAAGAAGCGCGCCGCCGCGCTCAGTCGCCGCCGCCGCCGCAGCCGCTGCCGCACGAACTGCCGCAGCTGCTGCCGCCGCCGCTGCCCGCGTCGCTGCTGCCGCACGACGAGCCGCACGAGCTCGAGCAGCCCGACGCGTCGTCCGGGCCCGCGCCCTTGCGCTGGCGCAGCCCCCAGCCGGCCGCGGTCGCGTCGAGCTGCTGGTCCAGGCCGGCGAAGCGCAGGTCGCCGGCCAGCGCCGTGCCGCCGATCAGCGCGACGCCGAACGCCAGCGCCTGGCCCGCGCGCGGCGCCTGGCCGTGGCGGCCCGCCGCCAGCCGCAAGGGCCGCAGCACCCGCTCCGAGCGGGCGCTGATGCGCGTCGGCCGGCGCGCCAGTGTCCAGGCCAGGCCCATGCCGGCCAGCGTCAGCAGCACCAGCAGGCCGACGCGATGCGGCGTGCCGAGCGCGTGCACGATGCGCGCGACCTCCACCACCAGCAGCACCAGCATGCCCAGCAGCGCCCGGGCGCGCGGCCGCGGCAGCGCGGCGGTGTCGGCGGCGATGCCGGCCGCGACCAGGCGCTGCCCGGTCTCGGCCGCCAGCGGCTGCAGCGCGTTGCAGGCCTCCGTGAAGCGCAGGCCCGCGTCGGTGGCTGCCGCCAGGCAGGCGATCTCGGCCGGATGCACGCAGCGCGGCGCGACGCCGCGGTTGACCGGGATGAGCGGCCGCGCGCCGCGATCGGCCGCCTTGCCGGGTGCCAGCAGCAGGCCGCGCTCGGTGAGCGCCGCGATCGCGGTCATCGCCATGCGCGGCGCACCGCCGCCGAACCACGCCGCCTCGTAGGGTTCCAGCCGGTCGCGCGCCGTCGACCGCGCCGGCGGCGCGCCCGGGCGCAGGCCCAGCCAGCCCAGGCCCAGCGTGACGATCGCGGCGCCGCCGAGGAACGCGAACGGCCCGATGCGCTGCAGCGGGTGAAGCAGGCCCGTGCGATCCAGCAGGGCGCCGGCCACGACGGCCAGCAACAGCACCGCCAGGCCCAGCTGGTTGCCGCGCCGCAGCGACCAGGGCACGGTCCAGCCGGGCACCGTGACCGCCTGATGCGCCAGCGGCTGGCCCGGCCGCGGCCAGGTCACCGCGGGCGCGGCGGCCCCGAAGGCGGCGCGGTAGGCCTCCAGCGTCGCGGCGTACATGTCGCGATGCTTCGCGCCCTCGCCGGCCCGCGCGGGCGCGTGGTGCAGGAAGCGGCCGAACACCGCCGTGCAGAAGGCCTCGTAGTGCGCGGTGCGCGTCAGGTGAAGGTGCCAGGCCTCGTCGACATCGGGCGACGGGCTCACGGCCTGGCCCGCCGCCTGCGTCAGTACCAGGAAGCGGCGGTACTCCTCGGCGACCGCGAGCGCGTAGCCGAGCGTCCAACCCTGGTCGTCGGCGAGACGTGATTCGAAGGCGAGCGGCTCGTCGGGCGGGTTGAAGCCGAAGGCTTCGACGGCCGCCAGCAACTTGGCGGCAGAGGCAAGGCGCTCGTCGGGCGAGTAGCTCGTGATGGGGACCTTCCTTTCTGGGGGTCAGGGTCTCTTCTTGTTGTCGCGCGAAGTGTCAGGTGGCCCGCGACGCGCCGGCAATCGTGGGAAACCACATCCGGAAAGCGGCGCGGCCGAACGAATCGGCCGCGCGCAAGGCTGGAAGACGAGGAAGGCGCCACCGGCGCCGGCGTCACTCGAGGATGGAGTTGCGCGCGGCCTCGTCCTGCTGGTCGTCGGGCAGGTGGATGCTGCCGGCGTGGAAGTCGTACTCGAAGACCTCGCCGTGGCGTCCCCACTCGATGACCGTCTTGAGCACGCGTTCGGCCTCCGCCGGGTCGAGGTGCTGCTGCAGCAGGCGCAGGAACGGCTGCTCGGGCAGCGCGCGTTCCGGATCCTGTTCCAGGCTGTGGCGGATGTGCGCGGCCAGCGGCACGTTGGCGAGCACCTGCTGGCCGAACAGCTCCTGGCGCAAGGCATGGTCGCCGTCGACGTAGCGCCGGCCCAGCAGCGTCAGGTGCAGGTCGCCGCTCTGCACGCGCGCCAGGCCCAGCAGGTCGATCGCGCTGGCCACGGGCAGCAGTTCGTCGTCGGTGAGCTCCGATTCCTCGGCCAGCTTGGGCAGGTCGGCCTCGCCGTGGAACGGCGCGCCGGCCAGCAGCTCCAGCAGGCCTTCCATGCGCGCGATGTCGGCGTCGGGCAGGCGGTCGTGCAGGCGCATCTCCTCGGGCTCCTCGGCGGCGCGACCCGCGCGCACGGCACCGGCGGTCATCAGCGCGTAGACCTCGTCGATCAACGCGCGCACGCCGGCGGAGTCGGGCACGCGCGGGCGCGGCAGGTCGATCGCGAGCTGGAAGCGCACGCGGCCCGGGTCGCTCGCGAAGATCAGGATGCGGTCGGCCATCAGCACCGCCTCCTCGATGTTGTGCGACACCACCAGCATCGCCTTGGTGGGCATGCCGCCCTGCGTCCACAGCTCGAGGATGTCGTCGCGCAGGCGTTCGCCGGTGAGCACGTCCAGCGCCGAGAACGCCTCGTCCATCAGCAGCACGTCCGGTTGCGTGACGAGCGCGCGCGCAATGCCCACGCGCTGGCGCATGCCGCCCGAGAGCTCGCGCGGCAGCGCGCCCTCGAAGCCGGCCAGGCCGATCAGGCTGATCGCCTTCTCGGCGCGCTCGGCACGTTCCTCGCGCCCGATGCCGCGCGCCTCCAGGCCCAGCTCGACGTTCTGCTGCACCGTCAGCCACGGGAACAGCGCGAACGACTGGAACACCATGCTGATCGCGCGCGCCGGCCCGTACAGCGGCTGGCCGCGGTACTGCACGCTGCCGGAGTCCACGCCGATCAGGCCGGCCATGATGCGCAGCAGCGTGCTCTTGCCCGAGCCCGACTGGCCCAGCAGCGCGACGATCTCGCCCTCGCGCAGCGTGAAGTCCACGCCCTCGAGCACCGACCGCTCGCGGCCGTCCGCCGCGCGGAAGGACTTGCGGACGTCGTTGATCTTGATGATGGGGGGGCCGTGCTTGTCCATGATGACACTCATTCAATCGAAGAATAGCCCGGCGCCGCGCGCGGCCGCTCCGGAGCAAGCCGGGCGGCCCCCTCGGGGGGCTGCGAGCGACAGCGAGCGGGGGTCGTCATGGCTTTCAGAAATGCATCCGTTCCTCGGCGATGCGATACAGGCGCCGCCAGACGAAGTGGTTCATGCCCATCACGAACACGCACATCACGCAGATGCCCAGCGCGATGCGGTGGAAGTCGCCGTCGGCCGTCCAGTGCGCGATGTAGCTGCCCAGGCCCTGCGCCTCGAGCCGGGTGTCGCCCCAGCTGACGTACTCCGACACGATGCTCGCGTTCCACGAGCCGCCGCTGGCGGTGATGGCGCCCGTGACGAAGCTCGGGAACACCGCCGGCAGGAAGAAGCGCTTCCAGCGCAGCCAGCCGGTCAGGCCGAGGTTGCCGGCCGCGAATCGCAGTTCCGACGGGATCGACGACGCGCCCGCGATCACGTTGAACAGCAGGTACCACTGCGTGCCGAACACCATCAGCGGCGACAGCCAGATGTTCGGGTTCAGGCGCCAGTGGACGATGAACACCACGAACACGGGGAACATCAGGTTGGCCGGGAACGCCGCGAGGAACTGCGCGACCGCCTGCAGCCGGCCCGAGACCGCCGGCCGCAGCCCGATCCACACGCCGATGGGCACCCACACGAGCGAGGCCAGCGCGATCAGCACGACCACCCGCAGCATCGTCGCGCAACCCAGGAGGAACACGTGCCAGACCTCGGCGAAGCCGACCTCGGCGTGCACGAAGCTGTACAACTCCCACACGGCGTAGAGGCCGCCGGCCGCGATCAGCGCGTCCCACACGCGCGCCAGCGTGCCGCTGTGCGGCGCCGACCGCGCGCGGATCGACGTGCCGTCGTGCTTCATGCGGAACCACGTGAACGTGCTCTCCAGCGCCCGCGTGAAGCGCTCGCCCAGCTTGGCGATGCGCTCCGTGCGGCGCGACCACGTCAGCAGCCACGAGGTCGGCGCGGTCTCCTGGCCGGCTTCCTCGAAGCGGAACTTGTCGGCCCACGCCACCAGCGGGCGGAACAGCAGCTGGTCGTACAGCACGATGCCGATCAGCATGCCCAGGATCGCCCAGCCGATGGCCTGCAGGTTGCGCGCCTCGATCGCCATGGCGATGTACGAGCCCACGCCCGGCAGCTTGATGTTCTGGCCCGACACGGCGATGGCCTCGGACGCGACGACGAAGAACCAGCCGCCCGACATCGACATCATCATGTTCCACAGCAGCCCCGGCATCGCGAACGGCAGCTCGAGCCGCCAGAAGCGCTGCCACGGCGACAGCTGGAACACGCGCGCCGCCTCCTGCAGCTCGCCCGGCACGGTGCGCATCGACTGGTACAGGCTGAACGCCATGTTCCAGGCCTGGGAGGTGAAGATCGCGAAGATCGCCGCGCATTCGACGCCGAACAGGTTGCCCGGGAACAGCGCGATGAAGCCGGTGACGGTGATGGACAGGAAGCCCAGGATCGGGATCGACTGCAGGATGTCCAGCAGCGGCACCAGCACCTTCTCGGCGGCGCGCCAGCGCGCGGCCGCGGTGGCGAACGCGAAGCTGAACAGCAGCGAGAAGAACAGCGCCAGCAGCATGCGCAGCGTCGTGCGCAGCAGGTAGTACGGCAGCTGCAGCGGATCGAGCGACAGCGGGATCGGGTCGCCCAGGTGATACGGCCGCGTCATCCCGGTGGCGCCCAGCCCCGCCAGCACGAGCGCGGCCAGCACCAGCGGCAGCAGCGCCCAGTCCCAGCGATTCCCGGCCTCGACGACCTGCCTGGGGAAGAAATTCTTCTCGAAAGCCATGGGGACGGATTGTCGCGGCTAAA
>JAEKKH010000265.1 GCA_019510465.1 Burkholderiales bacterium | reverse complement strand
CCATGTCCCCCTCCCCGGCAGCAGCCACCCGCGGTCCGGTCGACCATGAGGTCCGAGACCAGATCGTCGCGGCGGCCACCGAACATTTCAGCCGCTACGGCTATGAAAAGACGGCCGTCTCCGACCTGGCCAAGGCCGTCGGCTTCTCCAAGGCCTACATCTACAAGTTCTTCGAGTCGAAGCAGGCGATCGGCGAGATGATCTGCGCCAATTGCCTCCAGGACATCGAGACGGCGGTCCGCGCGGCCGTTGCCCAGGCAGACCAACCGGCTGAAAAGCTGCGGCGATTCTTCAGGTCCATCACGGAGGCCAGCCTGCGGCTTTTCTCGCAGGACCGGAAGCTCTACGAGATCGCCGCGTCCGCGGCCACCGAACAGTGGCAGGCCGTGCAGGCCTACGAGGAGCGTGTGAAGGGCCTGCTGGCCGACATCCTGCGCGAGGGCCGCCAAAGCGGCGACTTCGAGCGCAAGACGCCGCTCGACGAGACGGTCGTGGCGGTGTACCTCGTCATGCGCCCCCTGATGAATCCGCTCCTCCTGCAGTACAGCCTCGACTACACGGCGGACGCGCCGGCGCACCTGTCGAGCCTGGTGCTCCGAAGCCTGTCGCCGTGATATTTATCGGAAGTGACTATTGACCATAACGGTCACTAGTATCAGAATGAAGTCCTGTTCATTTCGTCGATGGGACTTCCATGCTCCGGCGCCGTTTCGCTCTTTCCGTGATCGCCTGTGGCCTGCCGCTCGTCCTGGCGGCGTGCGGCCAGAAGCCCGCTTCCGATCCGCGCACGCTGGCTCCGCTGGTGCAGACCACCGTCGTTCAGCCGGCGGCCTCCGCGTCGCGGGCCTTCACGGGCGTCGTCGCCGCTCGCGTGCAGAGCGACCTGGGCTTCCGCGTGCCGGGCAAGGTGCTCGAACGCCTGGTCGACGCCGGGCAGACGGTCCGGCGCGGGCAGGTCCTCATGCGCATCGATCCCATCGACCTGAAGCTGGCCGCCAGTGCGCAGCTGGAGGCGGTGGCCGCCGCCAGGGCGCGCGCGCAGCAGTCCGCGCAGGACGAGGCGCGCTACCGCGACCTCCAGGGGACGGGCGCCATCTCGGCGTCGGCCTACGACCAGGTCAAGGCGGCAGCCGATGCCGCCAGGGCGCAGCTGAGCGCTGCCCAGGCACAGGCCGACGTCGCCCGCAATGCGAGCCGCTACACGGAGCTCGTCGCCGATGGCGATGGCGTGGTCATGGACACGCTGGCCGAACCGGGCCAGGTCGTCGGCGCGGGACAGACGGTCGTGCGCCTGGCGCATGCAGGCCATCGCGAGGCGGTCATCCAGTTGCCGGAGACCTTGCGTCCGGCCATCGGTTCGCGGGCACAGGCCGCCATCTACGGGCGTGACGGGCTCGTCGTCCCGGCCGAACTCCGGCAACTGTCGGACGTCGCGGACCGGCTCACGCGGACCTTCGAGGCCCGCTACGTTCTCGCCGGCGAGCTTGCCAACGCACCGCTGGGCACGACGGTCATCGTGCGGATCGCGGATCCGCAGACGTCGTCGGGCCCGGGCCTGCAGGTGCCCATCGGCGCGCTGTTCGACGCGGGCAAGGGCAACGGCGTCTGGGTGGTGGAGGGCGAACCCGCCAAGGTCTCCTGGCGTCCGGTCACGGTGCAGCGTCTGGACGACGACAGCGCCCGCGTCGCCGGCTCGTTGAAGGAAGGCGACCGCATCGTCGCGCTCGGGGCGCATCTGCTGCGGGAAGGCGAAGCGGTTCGCAGGGCCGATCGCGCCGCCGTGGCGGTGGCGCAAGGAGCCCGCCCATGAGCGAGGCCCGCTTCAACCTGTCGGCGCTGGCGGTGCGCGAGCGCGCCATCACGCTGTTCCTGATCATCCTGATTTCGCTCGGCGGACTCGTCGCATTCCTGAAGCTGGGCCGCGCCGAGGACCCGGCCTTCACGGTCAAGGTGATGAACATCGTCACCGTCTGGCCTGGCGCGACCGCGCAGCAGATGCAGGACCAGGTGGCCGAGAAGATCGAAAAGCGCATGCAGGAGCTGCGCTGGTACGACCGCACCGAGACCTACACCCGGCCCGGCCTGGCATTCACCACCCTGACGTTGCTTGACAGCACGCCCCCGTCCGAGGTGCAGGAACAGTTCTACCAGGCCCGCAAGAAGGCCGGCGACGAGGCGGTCAATCTTCCTCAGGGCGTGATCGGCCCGATCATCAACGACGAATACGCGGACGTCACCTTCGCGCTCTTCGCGCTGAAGGCCAAGGGCAAGCCCCAAAACCTGCTGGTGCGCGATGCCGAAACGCTTCGCCAGCGGCTGTTGCACGTGGCCGGCGTGAAGAAGGTCAACATCATCGGCGAGCAGGCCGAACGCATCCATGTCGAGTTCTCGCACGAGCGCCTGGCAACCCTGGGCATCAGTCCGCAGGAAGTCTTCGCCGCCCTCAATGGCCAGAACGCGCTGACGGCGGCCGGCTCCGTCGAGACGCACGGCCCGGAGGTCTTCATTCGCCTGGATGGGGCGTTCGACGACCTGCAGCAGATCCGCGATACGCCGGTGCAGGCGCAGGGCCGCACGCTGAAGCTGTCGGACATCGCCACGGTCGCGCGCGGTCATGAGGATCCGGCGACCTTCATGGTTCGCAACGGCGGCGAGCCGGCGCTGCTGCTGGGCGTCGTCATGCGGGACGGCTGGAACGGACTCGACCTGGGCAAGGCGCTCGATCGCGAAGTCGGCGCGATCAACACCGAACAGCCCCTGGGGATGAGCCTGGCCAAGGTGACCGACCAGGCCGTGAACATCAGTTCGGCCGTGGACGAGTTCATGGTGAAGTTCCTTGTCGCGCTGCTGGTGGTCATGCTGGTGAGCTTCCTGAGCATGGGCTGGCGCGTCGGCCTGGTCGTGGCGGCGGCCGTGCCGCTCACGCTCGCTGTGGTCTTCGTGGTGATGCTCGCCACCGGAAAGAACTTCGACCGCATCACGCTCGGGTCCCTGATCCTCGCGCTGGGCCTGCTTGTGGACGACGCCATCATCGCCATCGAGATGATGGTGGTGAAGATGGAAGAGGGCTTCGACCGCGTCGCGGCCTCGGCCTATGCCTGGAGCCACACGGCGGCGCCCATGCTGTCGGGCACGCTGGTCACCGCCGTCGGCTTCATGCCCAATGGCTTCGCCCGATCCACCGCGGGCGAGTACACCAGCAACATGTTCTGGATCGTGGGCATCGCGCTGATCGCCTCCTGGGTGGTCGCGGTGTTCTTCACGCCGTACCTCGGCGTCAAGCTGTTGCCCGATTTCAGGAGGATCGAAGGCGGCCACGGCGCGATCTACGACACGCCCCGCTACAACCGCTTCCGCCGCGTGCTGGAGCGCGTCATCGCGCGCAAATGGATGGTCGCGGCCTCGGTGGCGGGCCTCTTCGTCCTCGCCATCCTCGGAATGGGCGTGGTCAAGAAGCAGTTCTTCCCCATCTCGGACAGGCCCGAGGTGCTGGTCGAAGTGCAGATGCCCTATGGCACGTCGATCAACCAGACCAGCGCCGCCAGCGCGAAGGTCGAAGCGTGGTTGTCCCGGCAGAAGGAAGCCAGGATCGTCACCGCCTACATCGGCCAGGGCGCCCCCCGCTTCTACTTCTCGATGGGGCCGGAGTTGCCGGATCCGTCGTTCGCGAAGATC
>JAEKKH010000264.1 GCA_019510465.1 Burkholderiales bacterium | reverse complement strand
CGAGACCAACCACGACTACGGCATCGAGCAGGCCTACGTCGAGATGAAGGGCGTGGACATCGCCCCGGGCGCGCTGTTCTGGATGGGCAAGCGCCGCGATCGTGACGACGTGCACATCGTCGACACGTTCTTCACCAACATGTCGGGCGTGGGCGCGGGCGTCGAGAACATCGACGCGGGCTTCGGCAAGTTCGGGTTCGCCGGCTACAAGACCGACGCCAACGGCGGCGCCAACGGCATCGCCCGCCTGCACGCGCAGCTGTACGACATCAAGGCCAACCCGGACGGCAAGCTGCGCTTCGTGGCCACGTTCTCCAAGGCCGACAGCCAGGGCGGGGTCAAGGGCAAGGACGGCTTCGGCCTGACCGCCGAGCACGTGCAGGACAAGTTCTTCGGCGGCGGCAACCACATCTGGGTGCAGTACGCGCAGGGCTCGACCAACATCAACCAGGGCTTCGGCAACGCGACGGCCGACACCAACACCAAGACCTGGCGCGTGGGAAGCGCCCGGAACTGCGCCTGTACGTGACGTACGCGGACTTCAACAAGGCCGCCGCCCAGGACGCGCAGAACGGCCTGCCGGCCAACAAGACCAACGCGGTCTCGTACGGCGCGCAGCTCGAGATCTGGTTCTGATCCAGCCAGCGGCGCCGTGCCGCACGGAGGTCATCCTGCGCGCAGTCGCGGGATGACAGGGCGGTGCTAGCGTCAGGCGCGGCGGCGCCCCGGCGACCGCGTCAGCGGCTGGCGCGCAACCAGGGCACCAGCGCGCAAGCCACCACCAGCGCCGCATACGTGGTCATCCGGCCGTCATGCCCGGTGACCACCAGCCCGGCCACCAGCACGGCCAAGCCGGCCGCGCTGGCCTGCCAGGCCAGCGTGAACCAGCTCGTGCGCGCCAGGCCCTTGCGCCAGAACAGCTTGCACAGCGCGGCCGTGAGCGCGCCCACCCCGACGGCGGGCAGCGCGAAGTTGGCGATGTGCCAGAACAGGTCGAGGGCGTCCAAGGCGGCGTTTGATCTGGATCAGAAGGGCGGCGCCGCCGGGAAGACCAGCGGTCCCCCTGCGGCAACAGGGAAATTTTATAATGCGGGCATGTCTGTGTTCGCGTTGGGCCTCAACCACCAGACCGCGCCCATCGACCTGCGCGGTCGTTTCGCGTTCCCGCTCGACCAGGTCTCCCCCGCGCTGAAGGCGCTGGTGCAGCAGTTCGGCCGGCCCGCCGGCGGCGTGGTGGCCGTCCCCGAGGTGGCGCTGCTGTCCACCTGCAACCGCACGGAGGTCTACTTCGCCGCACCGGCGCACAAGGCCTCGCTGGTGCGGCCCGTGGCCGACTGGCTGGCGGCCCAGGGCGGCGTCACCGGCGCCCACCTGCTCGACCACAGCTACGTCCTGGAGAACCGCGACGCCGCGCGCCACGTGTTCCGCGTCGCCTCCGGCCTCGATTCCATGGTGCTGGGCGAGCCCCAGATCCTGGGCCAGATGAAGCAGGCCGTGCGCGAGGCCGACCAGGCCGGCACCTTGGGCACGACCCTGCACCAGCTGTTCCAGCGCTCGTTCTCGGTGGCCAAGGAAGTGCGCACGTCCACCGAGATCGGCGCGCATTCGATCAGCATGGCCGCCGCCGCCGTGCGACAGGCCAACCAACTGTTCGGCGACCTCGACAAGCTCAACGTGCTGTTCGTCGGAGCCGGCGAGATGATCGAGCTGGTCGCCACCCACTTCGCCGCGCGCACGCCCAGGCTGATGGCGGTGGCCAACCGCACGCTGGAGCGCGGCGAGAAGCTGGCCGTGCGCCTGGGCGCCCAGGCCATGCGCCTGGCCGACGTGCCCGCGCGCCTGCACGAGTTCGACATCGTCATCTCGTGCACCGCCAGCACGCTGCCCATCATCGGGCTGGGCGCCGTCGAACGCGCGCTCAAGAGCCGCAAGCGCCGCCCGATGTTCATGGTCGACCTGGCGGTGCCGCGCGACATCGAGCCCGAGGTCGCGCAACAGAACGACGTCTACCTGTACACGGTCGACGACCTGTCCGAGCTCGTGCGATCGGCCGGCGCCAAGCGCCAGGCGGCCGTGGAGCAGGCCGAGGCCATCATCGACGCCGGCGTGCTGGGCTTCTCGCACTGGCTCGACCAGCGCGCCACCGTGCCGCTGATCCAGGCGCTCGCCCGCCAGGCCGACGACTGGCGCAGCGCCGAGCTGCAGCGCGCGCGCAAGGCCCTGGCCAAGGGCGAGTCGGTCGACGCGGTGCTCGAGGCGCTGAGCCGCGGCCTCACGCAGAAGATGCTGCACGGCACGCTCGCCGAATTGCGCACCAGCGAAGGCGAGCAGCGCCATCGGCTCACGGACACCGTCTCGCGGCTGTTCCTGCGCCAGTCCACGCGCGATCCGGCCGACCCCGGCCTCTAGCGACGCGTCACGCCCCCGGCGTCGCGCCCCGACGCCGCACCGCCCCGCCTGCGCTTCCGCCGCCGGCCGCCCGCTCGCTTCCCGCATCGGCTCCCCATGAAAGCTTCGCTTCGCCAACAATTCGACCGCCTGGGCATGCGCCTGCAGGAGCTCGACGCGCGCCTGGCCGACCCGGCCGCCACCCAGGACATGACCCGGTACCGCGAGCTGTCGCGCGAGCAGTCCGAGGCCTCGGAGATCGTCGCGCTGTACCGCCGCTTCACGCAGCGCGAGGCCGACCGCGCCACCGCGCAGGAGATGCTGGACGACGGCGACGCCGACATGGCCGCGATGG
This sequence comes from Burkholderiales bacterium, assembly GCA_019510465.1. Lineage (GTDB taxonomy): Bacteria > Pseudomonadota > Gammaproteobacteria > Burkholderiales > Burkholderiaceae_C > Scleromatobacter. The sequence goes on along the minus strand of JAEKKH010000264.1, from coordinate 1,461 downwards.
CGCGCGAGGAGATCGCCGCCTGCGACGCCGACCTCGAGTCGCTCGAGGCCGCGCTGCAGGCCACCCTGCTGCCGCGTGACCCGGACGACGCGCGTCCAGCCTTCATCGAGATCCGCGCCGGCACCGGTGGCGAGGAGTCGGCGCTGTTCGCGGCCGACCTGCTGCGCATGTACCTGCGCTACGCCGAGCGCCAGGGCTGGCGCAGCGAGGTCATGAGCGAGAGCGCGTCCGACCTGGGCGGCTACAAGGAAGTGGTCGTGCGCATCGAGAACCCGTCCGGCGGCCGCGGCCTGGCCGCCGCCACGGAGGGCGTCTACGGCCAGCTGCGCTTCGAGTCGGGCGGCCACCGCGTGCAGCGCGTGCCCGCCACCGAGGCGCAGGGCCGCATCCACACCAGCGCCTGCACGGTGGCCGTGCTGGCCGAGCCGGACGCGGCGGCCGAGGTCACGCTCAACCCGTCCGAGCTGCGCATCGACACCTTCCGCGCCAGCGGCGCCGGCGGCCAGCACATCAACAAGACCGACAGCGCCGTGCGCATCACCCACCTGCCCACCGGCATCGTGGCCGAGTGCCAGGACGACCGCTCGCAGCACCGCAACAAGGCCAAGGCGATGGCCGTGCTGCTCGCGCGGCTGCAGGATCGCGAGCGCGCCGAGCGCGAGGCCAGGGACGCCGCCGAGCGCAAGAACCTGATCGGCTCGGGCGACCGCTCCGACCGCATCCGCACGTACAACTTCCCGCAGGGCCGACTGACCGACCACCGCATCAACCTGACGCTCTACAAGCTGGGCGCCGTCATGGAAGGCGACCTCGGGGAGGTGGTGGGGGCGCTGCGCGCGGCGCGCGCGCAGCAGCAGCTGGCGGCGCTGGAGTCGGGCACATGAGCTTCCGCCCGGCCGCCCCGAAGGGCGCTCGCACCGCAGTCCGCAGGACGGAGCTCGCCTCGTGAACCTGCCGGCCAGCGTCGAGGCCGCGCTGCGCGACGCGCGCGGGCGCGGCCTCGATCGCCTCGACGCGCAGCTGCTGCTGGCCCACGTGCTGGGGCAGCCGCGCAGCTGGCTGCTGGCGCATGGCGACGACGCGCTGGCGGCCGGCCGCGCGGCGGCCTACGACGCGCTCGTCGCGCGCCGCGCGACGGGCGAGCCTGTCGCCTACCTGGTCGGCGAACGCGAGTTCCACGGCCTGATGCTGGCGGTCGACGCCGCGGTGCTGGTGCCGCGGCCCGACACCGAGACGCTGGTGGACTGGGCCCTCGCCCTGCTGGACGCCGAACTGCGCGACATCGCTGCGCCGGCCGTGCTCGACCTGGGCACCGGCAGCGGCGCGATCGCGCTCGCGCTCAAGCACGGCTGCCCGCGCGCCCGCGTGTGGGCGGGCGAACGCAGCGCCGAGGCGCTCGCGGTCGCGCGGGCGAACGCCGGCCGGCTGGCGCTGGACGTCCGCTTCGTCCACGGCGACTGG
>JAEKKH010000150.1 GCA_019510465.1 Burkholderiales bacterium | reverse complement strand
CGGTCGGGCTCGCGCAGGGCGCCGGACAGGCGCTGCGCGAAGGCGGTGAGCGCGGCGTCGCCGACGGCGTGGCCGTGGGTGTCGTTGATGAACTTGAAGCGGTCGACGTCCACCATCACGATGCCGAACGGACGACCGCTGCGGCGTGCGGCGGCCAGCGCATGGGCGATCTCCTCGTCGAGCGCGCGCCGGTTGGGCAGGCCGGTGAGTTCGTCGGTGCGGGCCTGCAGGCGGATCTCGGCCTCGGCGCGCATCTTGCACATCAGGATGAAGCCGAGGTTGGTGACGACGAGATAGAGGAAGCCGAACACGTAGATCGGCACCTGCCAGGCGTCGTGGCGGAGGTCCAGCCGCGATTCGCCCATCAGCAGCAGGGCGACGGCACGGGCGGGCAGCACGACGGCCATGGCGGCATAGGCCGCCGCGACCACCCGCTGCACGTGGGCCATGCCGGGCGGCGGCATCCGCCACAGCAGGAGCGCCGCCAAGGCCTGGTAGCCGGCGTACGCGAAACCGTTGAAGATCGCAGCCCACGCCACGTGCTCGCCGGTGACCGCGCCGGCCACCGTGACGGCCGCGACCATCGCCACCAGCGGGCGCGCGTCGACGCCGCGGCCCGCGAAGCGGCGCACGCCGGTGAAATACAGTGCCACCCCGCTCGCGCCGGCCAGGTTGGCGACCAGGCCCGTGAACGTGGCGGCCGGCCCCGTCGCCGGGACCGCCAGCACCAGGTAGGCGACGGACTGGCTCGTGATGGCCAGTCGCCACGCCCGCATGCCGTTGCCGCGGTCGGCGTCGCTGCGCGACACCCAAAGCATCGCGGCCATCGCGGCAAGCAGGCAGGTCTGGGCAAGAAAGAGGGTGTGCAGGTCCAAGCGCGCGGCCTCGGATGCGGGTTCGGACGCCGTCAGGCGGCAAGCCCTCGATTTTCTGTCGAGCACGGTCCGCGCGCCTCCGGCGTGCGTGCAGCAATCCACGAAGCGGCCGAGTTCGGCGCCGCCATGCAAAAGGCCCGCGGCTTGCGCACGCGGGCCTGGGCGATCGAGGTCGTCGCGCCGATCAGCGCTTGACGGGGCCCTTGCCGCCGGACGTCGACGTCAGCGCCGAGCGCTGGCCGCCGCCTTGCGGACGGCCGCCGCCGCTCGCCGGACGACCGCCGCCGCCAGCCGGACGGCCACCGCCGCCGCCGGCAGGGTTCTGCCCGCCGTGGCCGGCCGGACGCGCCCCGCCGTGACCGGCGTGCGGCGTGCCGTGCGCCGGCTTGGCGCCCGCATGCGAGCCCGACGAGCCCGGCGGACGCGGCTGCGCCGGACGCCCGCCCGGCGCGCCGCCGGGACGGCCCTGGCCGCGATTGCGGTCGCCGCCGCCGTTGCCGTGGGCATTGCCGCCACGGTCGCCATGGCCAGCGCGCGCGTGGTGACCGCCGCCGTTGCCGCGTCCGCCCGAGGCCGGGCCGCGCACGCCGATGGTGGTGCGGCCGAGCACGATGGGCTCGGCGCGCTCGCCCGGATCGGGCTCGAAGCCGGGCACCACTTCCTTGGGGATCGGGCGCTTGATCAGCTTCTCGATCTCGCGCAGGAAGATGTCCTCGTCGACGCACACCAGCGACACCGCGCGGCCCTGCGCGCCGGCGCGGCCCGTGCGGCCGATGCGGTGCACGTAGTCTTCCGGCACGTTGGGCAGCTCGTAGTTGACGACGTGCGGCAGCTGGTCGATGTCGATGCCGCGCGCGGCGATGTCGGTGGCGACGAGCACCTGCAGCGTGCCGGCCTTGAACTCGGACAGCGCGCGCGTGCGGGCCGTCTGGCTCTTGTTGCCGTGGATGGCCATCGCCGTGATGCCGTCGTCATTCAGGAATTCGGCCAGGCGGTTGGCGCCGTGCTTCATGCGCGTGAACACGAGCACCTGGTGCCAGTCGCCCGACTTGATCAGGTGCGACAGCAGCTGCTTCTTGCGATCGCGCGAGACCGGGTGCACGGCCTGCTCGATCATCTCGTTGGTCTGGTTGCGGCGCGCGACCTCGATCAGGCCCGGCTTGTTCAGCAGGCGGTCGGCGAGCGCCTTGATCTCGTCGCTGAAGGTGGCCGAGAACAGCAGGCTCTGCTTCTTCGGGGGCAGCACCGCGAGCACCTTCTTGATGTCGTGGATGAAGCCCATGTCGAGCATGCGATCGGCCTCGTCGAGCACGAAGATCTCGATGTGCGACAGGTCCACCGCGCGCTGCTGGTGCAGGTCGAGCAGGCGGCCGGGCGTGGCCACGAGGATGTCGACGCCCTTGTGCAGGCGGTTGATCTGCGGCTGCATGCCCACGCCGCCGAAGATGACCATGCTGGTCAGCGACACGTGCTTGCCGTACGTGCGCACGCTTTCCTCGACCTGGGCGGCGAGTTCGCGCGTCGGGGTCAGGATCAGGGCGCGCACCGGGGGCTTGCCGCGGCTGTCCTTCTTCGGGCCGCTCTCGAGCAGGCGGTGCAGCATCGGGAGCGTGAAGCCGGCCGTCTTGCCGGTGCCGGTCTGCGCGCCGGCGAGGAGGTCGCCGCCTTGCAGGACGACGGGGATGGCTTGGAGCTGGATCGGGGTGGGAGTCGTGTAGCCGGCTTCGTGCACCGCACGCAGCAGCGGCTCGGCCAGGCCGAGTTCGTCAAAGTTCATGGAGTCGTTTTGGGCCCGGTCCGTGCCGGGCATCGCGGGTCGGCCTGCTGCGCCGCGCAGTTTCAGCGGGCACCAGTCGTGAAGGCCGACTGCTGGAGGAGACGTCGAGGATCGACGGCCGCTCTCGGGACTGGATCAGGGAGCGGATGCCCCATTGTATCGGTATGCACCAGGGTGGTCGGGCGAAAAGGGGGATAACCCGCGGATTCCACGTTTGTCTGGAGAGGGGGCTTCCTATAATCGCCGGCCTGACCTGCTCAACCGCCTGCGCCAACGCGTCCGCGGCCCCCGATGAACCTTCTCAAGGCCGCTTCGACGGTATCGCTGCTGACGCTCGCCTCGCGCGTGTCCGGCCTGGTGCGTGACCAACTGATCGCCGCGAGCTTCGGCGCCAGCGGCTTCACCGACGCCTACAACGTCGCCTTCCGCATCCCCAACCTGCTGCGCCGGTTGTTCGCCGAGGGCGCGTTCTCGCAGGCCTTCGTGCCGCTGCTGGCCAACACGCGCATCGCCGACGGCGACGCCGCCACCCACAAGCTGGTCGACGCGGTGGCCACCGTGCTGGGCTGGGTGCTGCTGGCCACCTGCGTGATCGGCGTGCTGGCGGCGCCGGCGCTGGTCTGGGCGCTGGCCTCGGGCCTGGAGCGCTTCGACGCGGCCGTCGTGATGACGCGCATCATGTTCCCGTACATCGGCTTCATGTCGATGGTGGCCTTGTCGGCGGGCATCCTCAACACCTGGGGCCGCTTCTCGATCCCGGCCGCCACGCCGATCCTGCTGAACATCGCCATCATCGTGGCCGCGCGCGGGCTCACCTCTACCTTCGAGGCCCATGGCCTGCCCGGCGTGTACGCGCTGGCGGTCGGCGTGATGCTGGGTGGCGTGCTGCAGGCGGCCGTGCAGATCCCGGCATTGAAGGCGCTCGGGCTGATGCCGCACATCCGCACGACCTGGCGCGGCCTCGTCGAGGCGCGGCACCATCCGGGCGTGGGGCGGGTGCTCAGGCAGATGTCGCCGGCGCTGCTGGGGGTGTCGGTGGCGCAGGTGTCGCTGCTGATCAACACGCAGATCGCGTCGCACCTGGCCACGAAGTCGGTGTCCTGGCTCACCTTCGCCGACCGGCTGATGGAATTCCCGACGTCGCTGCTGGGCGTCGCGCTGGGCGTCGTGCTGATCCCGCAGCTGTCGGCCGCGCGCGCCCGGGGCGACCACGAAGGCTATTCCAGCATGATCGACTGGGGCCTGCGCCTGGTGGTGCTGCAGACGCTGCCCTGCGCGGCGGCGCTGCTGGTGTTCGCCCGGCCGCTGCTGGCCGTGCTGTACCACTACGGCCACTTCCAGGCCGCCGACGTGCTGGGCACGGTGCCCGCCCTGGAAGGCTACGGCCTGGGCCTGCTGGGCATCGTCAGCGTGAAGATCCTGGCGCCCGGCTTCTTCGCGCAGCTGGACACCCGCACCCCGGTGCGCATCGCCATCGCGGTGCTGGTGTTCACGCAGCTGATGAACCTGCTGTTCGTGTTCGGCCTGCACATCGGCGTGGGCGGCCTGGCGCTGTCGATCGGCCTGGGCGCCACGCTCAACGCCTGCTGGCTGCTGGTGGGCCTGATCCGCCTGGGCGTCTACAAGCCGCTGCCGGGCTGGTTCGGCTTCCTGGTGCGCGCGCTCGTGGCCACCGCCATGCTGGGCGCGTGCCTGGTGTGGGCCGACCACGCCATCGACTGGCTCGACCGCTCGCATCCGGTGCTGCGCGCCGCGAAGATGGCCGGCGTGCTGGGCGGCGTGGCGCTGCTGTACGTGGCGGTGTTGTCGGCGATGGGGATCAAGCTCAAGCAGTTCATGCGCAAGGCCTGAGCCCGGGCGCCCCCGGAAGGGCGCCTGATGGCACTGGCCGGCCTGGACGGCACCGGAAGCCGGGCCCTGGCGCCCTCATCGCGGCGCGCGGTCGAACGATCCGCGCGCCCGGCTGGTCCGGGCCGGCCTTCGGGTTTTGGGCAACGGACCGGCAAGCGCCCAGGTCTACACTCGCCCCATGGCCTCGGTTCCGCGTCCCACGCCGACCTTCAACGCGCCGAGCGCGCTGGAGTATTTCGACGCGCTGGTCGCCGACGACGAGCAGTTCCCGCTGCTGGAGGCGGCGATCGCCATCGCCCAGGACGAGCGTCCCGGGCTGGACGTCGAATCCGTGCTCGCCGACGTCGACGCGCTGGCGCTGCGCCTGAAGAACCGGCTGGCGGCCGATGCACCCGTCGCGCACAAGCTGCGCACGCTCAACCGCTACTTCTTCGAGGAGCTGGGCTTCGCCGGCAACGTCAACGACTACCACGACCCGGCCAACAGCTACGTGCCCGACGTGCTGGCGCGCCGGCGCGGCATCCCGATCACGCTCGCGCTGCTGTACATGGAGATCGCCGGCCACATCGGGCTGCGCGCGGAAGGGGTGTCTTTTCCTGGCCACTTCCTGGTGAAGCTGCGGCTGCCCCAGGGCGAGGTGGTGATCGACCCGTTCACCGGGCAGTCGCTCTCGCGCAGCGACCTCGAGGAACGCCTCGACCTCGTGCGCCAGGCGAGCGCCATGCGCGACGCCTTCGACGTGCCGCTGGGCCTGTTCCTGCAGGCGGCCGGCCCGCGCGACATCATCGGACGCATGCTGCGCAACCTGCGCCAGATCCACCAGAGCCGCGGCGATGTCCCGCGGCTGCTGGCCGTGCTCGACCGCCAGGTCGTGCTCGAGCCGCAGGACTGGGACACCTACCGCCTGCGCGGCGACCTGCTGGACGGCCTGGGCCGGACCGAGGAGGCCGCGGTCGACTGGGGCCTGTACCTGCAGCACACCCCCGACGCCGCCGACGCGGACATGCTGCAGCGCCGCATCCTGGCCGCGCGCTCGCAACGTCACTGACGGCGGCGCGGGGCAGGGCGCCCGGGCGCCATACAATGCGCGGTTGCAGTCCGCTCGAGGCCGTGCGCCTCCCGCAGCGGCCTTTTCCGGGCCGCGACCGGCGCCCATCCCGGGGCGGCCCGGATTCCACGCCGCCCCTGATCCCACATGACCCTGTCCCCCGTCCAGCAACGCGCTCTGACCTGGCTCGCCCTGGCCTCCGCGGCGTTCCTGCTGCTGTGGGTGATGGGCCCGGCGCTGAGCCCGCTGATCCTGGCGCTGGTGTTCGCCTACCTGCTGTGGCCGATGGTGCGCATGCTCGAGCGCCGCGCCCGGCTCCCGCGCGCGATCGCGACCACGCTCACCGTGCTGTTCGCGATGGCCGCCGTCACGGCGCTGGCGCTGCTGCTGGTGCCCATCGTCACGACGGCGCTGCCGCAGCTGCGCACCCAGTGGCCGCAGCTGCTGGACAAGTTCAACCACGTCGTCGCGCCGCGCCTGCAGGAGCTGGGCATCGCGGTGGACACCGAGACGGTCAAGGCCTCGATCCTGAAGTCCTTCGACGGCAACATGGAGGAGTGGGGCCAGAAGCTGCTGTCGTCGGCGCGCATCGGCGGCAGCTGGCTGGCCACCGTCGTGGGCTTCCTGGTGCTGGTGCCGGTGCTGGTGTTCTACCTGCTGGTCGACGCCGAGTCGGTGACGACGGGCGCCTGGAACCTGGTGCCGCTGCATTCGCGTGAGCGCCTGGCCGCCTTCCTGGGCGAGTGCGACACGATGCTGCGCCAGTACCTGAAGGGCCAGCTGGCCGTGATGGTCGCGATGGCGCTGATCTACCCCCTCGGCCTGATGCTGACGGGCCTGAACCTGGCGTGGCCGATCGGCGTCTTCACCGGGCTGGCCGTGTTCATCCCCTACCTGGGCTACACCACCGGGCTGGTGCTGGCGCTGATGTCGGCCGCGATCCAGTTCACCGGGTGGCACGGCGTGGCCGCGGTCGCCGCGGTCTATGCCATCGGCCAGGTGCTGGAGAGCTTCGTGCTCACGCCGCGCCTGGTGGGCGAGCGCATCGGCCTGAGCCCGTTGGCCGTCATCCTGGCGCTCCTGGTGTTCGGCGAGGTGTTCGGCTTCGTCGGCGTGCTGGTGTGCCTGCCGGTGACGGCGCTGATGGTGGTGGCGCTGCGCCACGCGATGGTCGCGTACCGCGCCAGCTGGTTCTACCGCACATGAGCGCGCACGGCCGCTCCGAAGCGCGAATGCCGCGGCGCGCTGCATCCAGGGGGATCGCATGCGTCAGCTGATCCTCGACCTCGCGTGGGACCCGGTGCCCGCGTTCGCCGGCTTCCTGCCGGGCGACAACGCCGCGGTGGTCGCCGAGCTGCGCGAGCAGTCCTGGCCCGGCGCGCCGGTCTACCTCTGGGGCCCGGCCGGCGCCGGCAAGACGCAGTTGCTGCGCGAGCTGCAGGCGCGCGCGATCGAGGCCGGCCAGGTGGCGCAGTGGTTCGACGCCGCGTCGTCGACGCCATGGACCCTGGCCGAGGACGCCGCGCTGGTGCTGCTCGATGGCGTCGACCAGTGGACGGCCGAGCAGCAGCACGCGGCCTTCCTGCTGTTCGTCGAGGCCGCGAGCCGCATGGGGGGCGTGCTGGACGCGCTCGCCGAAGGGGTCGCCGGCGCGGCGCTCGCGCTGGCCGAGTCGTCCGCCGCCGGGGCGCGCCTGGGCGTGCAGTTCGTCTCGGCCGGCCGCTTCCCGCCCGTCGACCTGCTGGTGCGCGAGGACCTGCGCACGCGGCTCGGCTGGGGGCCCGTGCACCAGATCCACCCGCTGGCCGAGGCCGGCACGCGCGACGCGCTGCACCAGGAGGCGCGCCGCCGCGGCCTCGTGCTGGGCGACGAGGTGCTGGACTACATCCTGGCCCGCTTCTCGCGCGACCTGAAGAGCCTGATGCAGCTGCTGCACCGCCTCGACAGCTTCGCGCTGGCCGAGAAGCGCGCCGTCACCGTGCCGCTGCTCAAGCGCATGCTCGACGAAGAGCAGGCCGAACCACCGTCTCCCGAATGACCGATCGCAAGCTCACGCTGTTCGACCTCGACGGCACGCTCATCCCCGGCGACTCCGACCACTCGTTCGGCGAGTTCATGGTCGCGGTCGGCTGGGCCGACGGCGACACCTGGCGGCGCCGCAACGACGCGTTCTACGCGACCTACGTGGCCGGCGCGCTCGACGTGCATGCCTACGTGGACTTCGCCACCTCCGTCTGGCGCGAGCGCAGCGCGCAGGAGCAGGCCGACATCCACGCCCGCTTCATGCGCGAGGTCATCCAGCCGATGATCCACCCGCAGGCGCTGGCGCTCGTCAAGCAGCACCAGGACGCGGGCGATCGGGTGGCCATCGTCACGGCCACCAACGAGTTCGTCACGCGCCCGATCGCGCAGGCGTTCGGCGTGGCCGATCTCCTGGCCATCGAGCTCGAGCGCGACGCCGCGGGTGCCGTCACGGGCGCCATCCGGGGCGTGCCGACGTACCAGCACGGCAAGGTCACGCGCGTGGGCCAGTGGCTCGAGCGCCAGGGCGCCGCCTGGGGCGATTTCGAACGCGTCACCGTTTACAGTGATTCCATCAACGACCTGCCCCTCATGGAGCGGGCCACCGACCCCGTCGCGACCAATCCGTCGGCCGCGCTGGAAGCCGTGGCCGCGGAGCGCGGCTGGCGATTCCTGAGGCTTTTCGAATGATCCGCAAATTCATCGACCGACTGCTGGGCAAGACGCCCGCCGCCGATGTCCTGCCCGCCGGTGTCGCACTCGGCGAGCGCGCCGAATACGGCGTCGACCAGCACAAGATCGATCCCAAGCTCGTCGCCGATCCGGCCGTGCGCGTCGTCAAGACGCTGCAGGACGCGGGCTACGAGGCCTACATCGTCGGCGGCGCGGTGCGCGACCTGCTGGTGGGCCTGCGCCCGAAGGACTTCGACGTCGCCACCAACGCGACGCCCGAGCAGGTCAAGGGCCTGTTCCGCCGCGCCTTCATCGTCGGCCGGCGCTTCCGCCTGGTGCACGTGATCTACGGCCGCGGCCGCGAGCACGAGCAGATCGAGGTCTCCACCTTCCGCGCCTACCTCGACAACGCAGTCGACTCCGCGGCCGTCCAGGGCAACGAGAAGACCTCGCGCAACGAGCTCGATGGCAAGAGCCACGCCGTGGACGCCAGCGGCCGCGTGCTGCGCGACAACGTCTGGGGCCCGCAGATCGAGGACGCCGCGCGGCGCGACTTCACCGTCAACGCGATGTACTACGACCCGTCGACCCAGACGGTGGTCGATTACCACGGCGGCATCGCCGATTCCAAGGCCAGGCTGCTGCGCATGATCGGCGACCCCGAGACCCGCTACCGCGAGGACCCGGTGCGCATCATCCGCGTGCTGCGTTTCGCCGCGAAGATGGGCTACAAGATCGAGGCGAAGACCGAAGCGCCGATCCGCAAGATGAAGGCGCTGCTGGCCAACGTGCCGGCCTCGCGGCTGTTCGACGAGATGATCAAGCTGCTGCAGACGGGCCACTCGCTGGCCAGTCTCGAGGTGCTGAAGAAGTACGGGCTCGACCGCGACACCTTCCCCATCCTCGACGCGCACTTCCTGGGCATCGCGAGCGATCCCGGCCGCGAGGCCTTCGTCAACCGCGCGCTGGCCGACACCGACCGCCGCGTCAACGAAGGCAAGCCGGTGGCGCCCAGCTTCCTGATGGCGTGCATCTTCTGGCACGAGGTGGCGCAGCGCTGGCAGGCCCTGCGCGGGCAGGGCGAGGCGCTGATGCCGGCGCTGCAGCAGGCCGTCGACGCGACGTTCGACGCGCGCATCGGCGACATCTCCGGCCGCGGCAAGCTCGCCGCCGACATGCGCGAGATCTGGCTGATGCAGCCGCGCTTCGACAAGCGCACCGGCACGTCGCCCGCCGCGATGCTGGCGCAGCCGCGCTTTCGCGCCGCGTTCGACTTCATGCGCCTGCGCGCCGAGGCCGGCGAGGTGGACGAAGCCCTGGCGCAATGGTGGGAGGACTACTCGTCGGGCGACGACCCGCAGCGCCGCGAGCTGGTCGAGGCCGCGCGCAAGCAGCAGCAGTCCAGGCCGCGCGAACCCAGGGCGGCGCCGCGCGACCCGCGTCCGCTCAAGGCCACCGCGCCCGCGAGCGCGAGCGACGCCGCCGGCGCACCCGCGCCTGACGGGGAGCGCGCCCCCACGCCCGCGCCGCGCGTGAGCGTGGCCAAGCAGCAGATGCACAAGCTCGTGGCAGCCGCGCGCGCCGCGCTGTCCGACGGCGCCGCCGAGACCGATCGCGCCGCGCTACGCAGCCTGCTGGACAACGCCGAGATGCCATTCGGCACCGTGGGTCCCGACGCGCCGCCCCTGACCGCCACCCAGCAGCTCCTGCGCGACTTCGCCGACCAGTTGCTCGTGGCCATCGCGGACGACGCCACCGAATCGGACGTGGCCTCGGCGCGCGTGCTGATGGACAAGGTCGAGAAGAAGGCCAACGTCGTGCGCCGCCGGCGCAGTGGCCGCAAGAAGGCCGTCGGCCCCGCGTTCCAGGACGACGAGGATGACGACGGCGACGCCGCCGAGTGAGCCGTCCGGCGCCACGGCCTTCGTCGGCCTCGGCGCCAACCTCGGCGACGCGCGCGCCGCCTTGCGCGGGGCGCTGGACGCGCTGCGCGCGCTGTCGCTGCCGGACGGCTTCGCCGCCTCGTCGATGTGGCGCAGCGCGCCGATCGATTCGCACGGCCCCGACTACGTCAACGCCGTCGCGCGCCTGCGCACCACGCTCGCGCCGCATGCGCTGCTGGAGGCGCTGCAGGCCATCGAGCAGCGCTTCGGCCGCGAGCGCCCGTACCGCAACGCGCCGCGCACGCTCGATCTCGACGTGCTGCTGTACGGCGTGCGCGGCGACGACGGTGGCCTCGTGCTGGCCGACGACCGGCTGGTGCTGCCGCATCCGCGCGCCGCGCAGCGCGCCTTCGTGCTGGCGCCGCTGGCCGAACTCTGGCCGCGCGGCATGATTCCCGGGGCCGGGCGCGTGGACGGGCTGCTGGCGGCGGCGTCGGGCGATCCGTCGCAGCGTGTCGAGGTCCTGGCGCCCTGACGGTCGTCGGTTGCGGCCGCGGTGCCGCGGCCGGGCGGCACCGGCAGGATGCCGCGTCCCGCGGGTTTTCAGTGCGTCCGCGGCGCCGCCATGTGTCAGAAATGTGACGGCGTCCTCGTACAATGCGCCGCACCGACGTTTTCGACCCTGCCGGCGTCCGCACGCCGCCGCCTGAGCGGTGGGCACCGGGTCGACGTTCTCCCCGACTCCTGAAAAGTGGGCCTGACCCCGGGCCCCGTCACGCACCCAAGAGGATTCCAGACCATGTGGTTCAGCAAGCTGCTGCCGCGCGACGGCAACTTTTTCGAGCTGTTCGACCAGCACGCGGCGCACACGACCGAAGGCGCGCGCGCCTTCATGGCGATGATCCAGAACTACAACGACTTGGCCCTGCGCGAGAAGTACGCGTCGGAAGTGGACGTGGCCGAGCGCGCAGCCGACAAGGTGACGGCCGAAGTGCACCGCCTGCTGCATCGCACGTTCATCACGCCGATCGATGGCGAGCAGATCCGAAGCCTGATCAACTCGATGGACGACATCGCCGACCTGTTGCAGGACACCAGCGAGGTGCTGTCGCTGTACAACGTGACGCGCGTCAGCGAGGACGTGCTGCGCCTGTGCGAGATCTCGGTGCGCTGCTGCGACCGCGTCCAGCACGTCGTGAGCCTGCTGGCCCGCCTGCGCGAGGCCGAGGTCGCCGAGGCGGCGCTCAAGACCTGCGTGGAGATCGGCCACCTCGAGTCCGACGCAGATCGCGTGATGCGCGCGGCGATGTCGCGCCTGTTCCGCGACGAGATCGACACCCGCGAGCTGATCAAGCTCAAGGCGATCTACGAGCACCTGGAGACGATCTCCGACCGCTGCGAGGACGTGTCCAACATCGTCGAGGGCATCATCCTCGAAAATTCGTAAGTCGGAGCCGGGTTCGATGCACTCGCTCCAGATCGGCTTCGGCCTGGTCGCCATGCTCGTGGTGCTGGCGGTCCTGTTCGACTTCATGAACGGCTTCCACGACGCGGCGAACTCCATCGCCACCGTCGTGTCCACCGGGGTGCTCAAGCCGCAGACCGCGGTGCTGTTCGCCGCCTTCTTCAACATCGTGGCCATCTGGATCTTCCACCTGAAGGTCGCGGCCACGGTCGGCAAGGGCATCGTCGACCCGTCGTTCGTCGACCATCACGTCATCTTCGGCGCGCTGGTCGGGGCCATCGCGTGGAACGTCTTCACGTGGTGGTACGGCATTCCGTCCAGCAGTTCGCACGCGCTGATCGGCGGCATCGTCGGCGCCGTGATCGGCCGCGGCGGCGCCTCGCACCTGATGCTCTCGGGCATCTGGCCGACGATCACCTTCATCGTCGTCTCGCCGCTGCTGGGCTTCGTGCTGGGCGCCACCACGCTGATCGTCGTGGCGTGGATCTGCCGGCGCCAGCCGCCGCTGCGCATCGACGGCTGGTTCCGGCGGCTGCAGCTGATCTCGGCCGGCATGTACTCGCTGGGCCACGGCGGCAACGACGCGCAGAAGACCATCGGCATCATCTGGCTGCTGCTGGTGGCCACGAACTACGCGCCGGCCGGTGCCTCGATGCCCCCGGGCTGGGTGATCTGGGCCTGCTACGTGGCCATCGGCCTGGGCACGATGTTCGGCGGCTGGCGCATCGTCAAGACCATGGGCCAGCGCATCACCAAGCTCAAGCCGGTGGGCGGCTTCTGCGCCGAGTTCGGCGGCGCGCTGACGCTGTTCCTGGCCTCGACGCTGGGCGTGCCGGTGTCGACCACGCACACGATCACCGGCGCCATCGTCGGCGTCGGCAGCGTGCGCGGCGCCTCGGCGGTGCGCTGGGGCGTGGCCGGCAACATCGTCTGGGCCTGGATCTTCACGATCCCGGCGGCCGCGATCGTGGCCGGCATCTTCTCGGCGCTGAGCAGCTTCCTGTTCTGACCCGCCGTCGCGGGTAGGGGCCCGCGGGGCCATGGGGTCAGGTCTTGAATGTTGCGCGATGACGCCTCGGCGAGATCGGACGGCCTCGCCGCGCAACATTCAAGACCTGACCCCATGGCCGCGCAACGTTCAAGACCTGACCCCACAGCCGACACCGGGCCGCGAAACGAAAAACGCCCTCACCGGCAAGCCGGGGAGGGCGTTTCGCGGAGCGCGAGGATCAGGCGCGGCGCGAGGTCTTCTTCGCGACCGGGGCGACCTGGTCGAGCACCGAGGCCAGCGAGTTGTGGGCGGCGTCGACGCCGGCCTTCAGGCCCTTGGTGACCGGCGCGAAGGCGTCGGCCTGCGGCAGCTTGGCGGTGGCGGCGTCCACGCTGGCGTGGAACTGGGAGACGCCCAGCTCGGCGGAGGCGCGCAGCTGTTCGCCGGCCAGCAGGAGGCCTTGTTGCGTGTTGGCCTTCAGGACGTCGATGGCGGCCTGCGGATCCTTCACGCCGGAGAACGACTTCAGCGCGGCTTCGGCGGCGGCGCGGCTCTCGTCGAAGTGCTTCTTGCCGAGGTCGGCCCAGGCTTGCACCTGTTCCATGACGGGGCGCAGGTTGGCCTGGATCGCTTCGGGCGAGAACTTCTCGCTACCTTGGAAAGCGGGGAAGGACGGGAAGGCGAAAGCGGTGGTCATGGTGGATCTCCGGGGTTGGATGGTGCAGTGCAGCAATTGTATTCCAGGTTTGCTGCGGTGCAACATGAAACTTAGGGAGAGCCCTCCAACGTCCGTTCATCTCCCGGTGCACCGGCGGCCGCAGGCGTTGCAGGCCACGCCACGGCGCGCGTGCCGGTCGCCTTTTTCGCGCCTCTCGCCATGAGAGGGCGGCCGCGGCGCGCGGCGCGCTCAGGCCCGGGGCGTGAATGCCGCGCAGTGTCCGTGCGGGCTGATCGCGCCTTCGACGAGGCGGCAGCTCGCCGGCCCGTCCGCCTTTGCCGGCGCGAGGTAGTGCCTGCAGTCGTCGCAGTCCTTGCCCGGCACGTCGCCCTTGTCGACGTACTTGACGGCGTCCTTGGCGAGCTTGGCCTGCGCGGCGACCGGGGTGGCCGCCAGCCATGCGACGGCCGCACCCACGCCGAGGGCGGCGGTATGGCGCAGCGCGTGGCGGCGCGTGAGGGGGCGTGTCGTGCGGTCGTCCATGGCTCACTCCTTCGTTGACATGCGGCCGTCGCGGCCCGTGCATGCCAGATCGGGGAAGTGGCGCGGATATTCCCTCAGCGCAGATAGAACAGCCGTTCGACCGTGAACGCGATCGTGCCCATCAGCACGCCGCCACCGATCATCAGCGCCAGGATCACGCCCAGGACCGGGCCCCAGCCGGTGCGCACCAGGCCGGGCGGCGGCGAATCCTCGTCCTCTTCGCGCGTGGCCTGCACGACGGGCCGGGCCGGATCGCCCGCGTGCAGGCGGGCCCATTTCGCGTCGGTGGTCAGCCCGTAGACGATGGCGCACAGCATGGCCACCGTGACGGTCAGCCCCAGCCACGGGATCAGCGCCCACGACAGGCGGTCGTCCACGCCGAGGTTGCGCATGCGCACGACGCCCGCCAGGCCGACGAGCGTGGGGATCGGGTACAGCCAGCCCCAGGCGCTGCGCCAGCCGCGCAGGTAGAAGTGGTGCAGGCCCAGGCTGCCGCCGAGCAGGGCGATCCAGGTGGCGGCCGTCTTGGAGCGGACGTCGGCGGGGTCGCGCAGGGGCGCGGGAGCGACCGGCGACACGGCGGCGCTCATACTGCAACCTCCGCCCTGCGGACTGCGGTGCGAGCGCCTTCGGGCGGCCGGGCGGCGCTCATCGCAGGTCCTCGCGTTCGACCGGCATGGCGTCGGCCCCGGTGCCGAGGCGGCGCTGCATCATCACGACGTCCAGCCAGCGCTCGAACTTCCAGCCGGCCGCCTTGAAGACGCCGCTGTGCTCGAAGCCGCAGGACCGGTGCACCGAGATCGAGCCCGCGTTGGCCGCGTCGCCGATGACGGCCAGCATCTGGCGGATGCCCAGGCGTTCGCAGCGGGCGGTCAGCTCGGCCAGCAGGAGCTTGCCCAGGCCCTGGCCGCGCGCGGCCGGATCCAGGTAGATCGAGTCCTCGACGCAGAAGCGGTAGGCGCGGCGCGGGCGGAACTGGTTGGCGTAGGCGTAGCCCAGCACGCGGCCGCCGCGTTCGGCCACCAGCCAGGGCAGGCCCTGGGCGAGGATCGCGTCGCGGCGCCGGCCCATCTCGGCGTCGTCGGGCTCTTCCAGCTCGAAGGTGCCGGTGCCGTGGCGTACCGCCTCGCGGTAGATCGCCGCGCAGGCCGCGATGTCGGCGGAGCCGCTGTCGCGCAGCAGGAGGTGGGAGGCGTTGTTCGAGGCAGTGGCGGTACTCATGGCGTTCAGTTTATAATGCGCGGTTTTCGGCGTTGGCTGGTGCCTTGCCGGGAGCTTGCGGACTGATCCTCCGTTGGGGCTGGCGCCCCGGCTCCGTTCCCGTTCCGGCGGGAAAGCTCGGCACCGGCGTATCTAACGGCGCTGGATCCTAGCGCCCGAACCGGCTCCGGCCGAGGACGGCAACCTCGTTTGGCCTGCCCTTGCGTGTCTCCCTGGCGCGGCAAACACACCAGACATCACAGGAATTCATCATGGTCGTCATTCGACTTGCCCGCGGCGGTGCCAAGAAGCGCCCGTTCTACAACATCGTCGTCGCCGACTCGCGCGAGCGCCGCGACGGTCGCTACCTCGAGCGCGTGGGCTTCTACAACCCGATGGCCTCGGGCCAGGAAGAGCCGCTGCGCGTCGTGTTCGATCGCGTCACCTACTGGACGGGCGTGGGCGCCCAGGTCTCGCCGACCGTCGCCCGCCTGCTGGACCAGGCCGCCAAGAAGGCCGTCGGCGCTCCCGCCGCCGCCTGATGACGGTTCGCCGCGCGGCTGACCGCGTCGTTGCCCGATGACCGCAGCCGCGTCGCAAGACGACCTCAGCTGGCCCGAAGATGCGATCGAGGTCGGTCGCATCCTCGGTGCCTGGGGCATCAAGGGCGGCATCAAGGTGCTGCCCTTCGCCGGCGATCCCCAGGCCCTGTTCTCCGCCAAGCGCTGGTTCCTGAAGCCGGCCGAGAGTGCGAAGCCGCCCGCTGCGGCCGATGCCCCGGCCAAGGCGCTGAAGCCGCCCGCCGCCAAGACCGCTGCCCAGAAGGCCGCGCTCGCCGCGCCGCTGCCGTTCGCGCTGAACGTCACGGGCGTGCGCGACCAGGGCGACGTGATCGTGTGCACCGCGCCGGAGATCCCCGATCGCGATGCCGCCGAGGCGATGAAGGGCGTGCGCATCTTCGTCTCGCGCTCGCGCTTTCCCAAGACCGACGACGGCGAGTTCTACTGGGTCGACCTGATCGGCCTGGCCGTGGTCAACCGCGAGCAGGCCGCGCTCGGCGAGGTCGTCGGGCTGATCGACACCGGCCCGCACAGCGTGCTGCGCGTCCAGCCGGCCGATCCGGCCGCCGAGGAGCGCCTGATCCCCTTCGTCGA
This sequence comes from Burkholderiales bacterium, assembly GCA_019510465.1. Taxonomy (GTDB): domain Bacteria; phylum Pseudomonadota; class Gammaproteobacteria; order Burkholderiales; family Burkholderiaceae_C; genus Scleromatobacter. The sequence continues at coordinate 28,070 of JAEKKH010000150.1, read as the reverse complement.
AGCCTACGTCGACGCCGTCGACATGCCCGGCCGCCGCATCCTGGTGGACTGGGGCCTCGACTTCTGAAGGACCCCGTGGGGTCCAACGCGCCCGCATGCGCTTCGACGTCGTCACGCTGTTCCCCGACCTGTTCGCGCCCTTCCTGGCGCAGGGCATCACGCGCCGCGCCTACGAATCGGGCCAGGTCGACGTGAAGCTGTGGAACCTGCGCGATCACGCCGAGGGCAGCTACCGCCGTGTCGATGACCGCCCGTTCGGCGGCGGGCCCGGCATGGTGATGCTGGCCGAGCCGCTGGAGCGCGCGCTGGCCGCGGTCGCGGGCGCACGCGCGGACGCGGGCGCGCCCGCGGGACCCGTCGTGCTGTTCACGCCCACGGGCCGCCGCATCGACCAGTCGCTGGTGCGCGAGTGGGCCGCCGGCCCGGGCGCGACCCTGATCTGCGGCCGCTACGAAGGCATCGACCAACGCGTCGTGGACCGCCACGTCGACCTCGAGCTGAGCCTCGGCGACTTCGTGCTGTCCGGCGGCGAGATCCCCGCGCTGACGCTGCTGGACGCGATCGCGCGCCTGATGCCGGGCGTGCTCGGCGACGAGCAGTCGCACCTGCAGGACAGCTTCGAGCAGGGCCTGCTCGACTGCCCGCACTACAGCCGGCCGGAGATCCTGGCCACGCCGCAGGGCGAGTTGCCGGTGCCGCCGGTGCTGCTGTCGGGCCACCACAAGGACATCGCGCGCTGGCGCCGCGAGCAATCGCTCGTCTTGACGGCCCGGCGCCGGCCCGACCTGATCGCCGCCGCCCGGGCCGCCGGCCGGCTGACGAAGGCCGACGAGAAGTTCCTGGCGAACCTGGCTCCAGACGCGCTATAATCTTGGGCTCTGTTCCTCTGCCGGGCAGAAGCAGTGGATGGACGACCGCAAGTTGCCATCGCCTGGAAGGACTCCAGTGCTGCATTCCAAGCAATAGTGCGCCGGCAAGAACGGATGTTTCGAAGGTTCCAAAATGGATCTGATCGCTACCCTCGAGCAGGAAGAGATTGCCCGCCTCGGCAAGACCATTCCGGCTTTCGCCCCCGGTGACACGGTCATCGTCAGCGTCAACGTCGTCGAAGGCACGCGCAAGCGCGTCCAGGCGTACGAAGGCGTCGTGATCGCCCGTCGCAACCGCGGCCTGAACTCGGCGTTCATCGTTCGCAAGATCTCCAGCGGCGAAGGCGTGGAACGCACGTTCCAGCTGTACAGCCCGCTGATCGCGTCGATCGAAGTCAAGCGCCGCGGCGATGTCCGCCGCGCCAAGCTGTACTACCTGCGCGAGCGCTCGGGCAAGTCGGCGCGCATCAAGGAAAAGCTGGCCTGATGACGAGGCGTCCTGCACGGGACGCCGGGTCCGAGCCAACAAGGCCCCGCTTCGCGGGGCCTTTCCATTTCGGCGCCGCCATCGCATGCAAGACCTGACCCCGCCTGGCGAACGATGCCGCGTCCTCGTCATCGGCGGCTACGGCTTCTTTGGCCGGCGGCTGGTCGAACGGCTGTCGTCGCACGACGGACTGCACGTGATCGTCGCCGGGCGTTCGGCGGCGCAGGCGGCGGCGCTGGTTGCCGAACTTCGGCCGGCGGCCCATTGCGAGCTTGGCAGCGTCGCGCTGGACGCGCTGTCCGACGATTTCCCCGCCGCCCTCGACCGGCTGTGCGTGCGTGTCGTCGTCCACACGAGCGGGCCGTTCCAGGGGCAGGACTTCAAAGTCGCGCGAGCGTGCATCGCGGCAGGGGTGCACTGCATCGACCTGTCGGACAGCCGCGAGTTCGTCGCGGGCATCGGCGCGCTCGACGACGCGGCCCGGGCGGCCGGCGTCTGCGTCCTCAGCGGCGCCAGCTCGGTGCCGGCCTTGTCCGGCGCGGCCGCCGACGAATTGACGCGCGGCTGGCGGCGCGTCGATGCCATCGACATGGGGATCAGCCCCGGCAACCGCACGGAGCGCGGGCTGGCGACGATCCGTGCGGTGCTGAGCTACTGCGGTCGGCCGATCCCGCATGCCGACGGCGTCGCGCTGACCGGCTGGCTGCGGCTGCGCCTGCATCGCTATCCGGCGCCCGTGGGATGGCGCCCGCTGTCGCCCTGCGACGTCCCCGACCTGGCGCTGATGCCGCCGCGCCATGCCGGCCAGCCCGTCGTGCGCTTCGGCGCAGGCCTGGAACTCGTCGCGCTGCATCTGGGCGCGAACGCGATGGCGCTCGTCGGGCACCTCGGGTTGGTGCGCGACTGGTCGGTGCACGCACCGTGGCTGAAGCGCTGGTCGGACCGCCTGGCGGCGTTCGGCACCGATGCCGGCGCGATGCACGTGACGGCGCGCGGCCTCGACGCACAAGGGCAGCGGGCGCGCCGCACCTGGACGCTGGTGGCGACGCATGGCGACGGCCCCTGGGTGCCCACGCTGGCCGCTGCCGCGCTGGTGCGCCGGTTCGCGGCGGGCAGGGCGTCGGCCAGCGGCGCGCGGCCCTGCGTCGGCGAACTGGCGCTGGACGATTTCGCGCGCGAGACGAGCGGGCGCCGCATCGCCTGGCGCATCGCATGAACGGGCCGTCGCTGTTCGAGCGCGCGCTGGGCGACCGCTTCACGGCGCTGCCGCCGGCGCTGCGGCGCTTCCACCGGCTGGCCGGGCGGCACGAGCTGCAGGGTCTCGTCGAGACCGACGCACCCGCCTCGTTCGCCGGCCGACTGCTGGCGCGCTGCCTGGGGACGCCCACGCGGGCCACGCGAGGCCCGATCCGCTTCGTGCTGGAGGCGGCGCCCGACGCCGAGACCTGGACGCGCCATTTTCCCGATCGCACGCTGCGTTCGCGCATGCGCTTCGCGCCAGGGCACGTGGTCGAGCGCATGGGCCCGGCGCGCCTGGCCTTCGCGCTCGACGCGCGCGGCGGCCGGCTGCGCATGCACCTGGTGGGCCTGCGCTTCCTGGGCATTCCGTGTCCGGCGTGGCTGCGTCCGAGCATCGTCGCGGAGGAGACCGGCGACCGCGTTGGCGCGGGCGAGCGCCTGCACTTCCGCATCGAGGCCAGCGTGCGCGGCGTCGGACAGGTGGTGGGTTATCGCGGCCATCTCGTGCTCCCCGACGCCTGCACGGGCGAATCTGCATCGCCGCGGGGGTGAAAAGCGGTTGGACGTGCGCCGCGGGCATGCAGGCCGGACAATGGGCACGGTCCTCCTGAAACAGCGCCCGCATGTCCACCCCCGAACCACCGAAGCCGTCCGCGCCATTGCGTCCGCTGATCCGCGAGCCGCGGCTCGCGCCGGTCATCGGCCGCGACACGCACCTGCCCGCGGTCGCGCCCGAGCGCCTCACGCCCGAGGCCGTGCGCGCGCGCTTCGCGCCGACGCTGGGCGCCATCGCGCGCACGCCCGCCGACGGCGCCGCGCAGGCCGCGCCCTGGACTCCCGAGTTCATCGGCGACGGCCAGCGCCTGGCCGGGCGCGTCCTGCGGGCCGCGGCCGTCCTGGTGCCGCTGGTGCGGCGCCCGGCCGGCCTCACCGTGCTGCTGACGCGCCGCACCGACCACCTCAACGACCACGCGGGCCAGGTGAGCTTTCCCGGCGGCCGCACCGATCCGGAAGACGCCGATGCCGTCGCCACGGCGCTGCGCGAGGCGCACGAGGAGGTGGGCCTGTCGGCCGACGAGGTCGAGGTGATCGGCCGGCTGCCCACCTACACCACGGTGACCGCCTACGAGGTCACGCCGGTGCTGGGCCTGCTCGATCCGCCGCGCGCGCTCCGGCTCGACCCGTTCGAGGTGGCCGAGGTGTTCGAGGTGCCGCTGGCCTTCCTGATGGACCCCGCGCACCATCGCCGCCACGCGGTCGAGGTGGATGGCCTCGCACGCCAGTTCATCTCGATGCCGTGGGGCCAGGACCTGCGCGGCGAACCGTATTTCGTGTGGGGCGCGACCGCGGCGATGCTGCGCAATCTCTACCGCTTCCTGGCGCACTGAAACGGCAACGGCGCGCGCGGGGCGCAGCTCGACCGTCGCCGGGCTGCGGCTATGATTCGAGCCAATGAGCTTCATCGCCGTCCTCTTCGCCTTGCTGCTCGAGCAGATCAAGCCGCTGCCGCGCAACAACGTCGTGCACTACTCGCTCGCCTCGTGGGTGGGCTGGACGGGCCGCAATTTCGACGCCGGCAAGCCGCAGCACGCGAAGATCGTGTGGATCGTCACCGTGATAGCGCCGGCGGTGGCCGCCGCGCTCGTCTACATCGGCATCGCGCACTACAACGCGATCGCCGCCCTGGTGTTCGACATCGCGATCCTGTACCTCACGCTGGGCTTTCGCCAGTTCAGCCATTACTTCACGGACATCCGCACCGCGCTCGAGAGCGGCGACGAGCCCGAGGCGCGGCGGCTGCTGGCCGAATGGCGCCACCTCGACGCCTCGGAGCTGCCGCGCACCGAGCTGCTGCGCCACATGATCGAGCATTCGCTGCTGGCCGCGCACCGCCATGTGTTCGGCGTGTTCTTCTGCTTCATCGTGTTCTCGGCGCTGGGCCTGGGCCCGGCGGGCGCGGTGCTGTACCGCATGGCCGAATTCGCGTCGCGCTACTGGGCATTCCGCAGCAAGTCGCTGGACACGCCGATCAACGAGAACCTGATGGCGCTGTCGCAGCGCCTGTTCAGCCTGATCGACCACATCCCTGCGCGCCTGACGGCGTTCGGCTTCGCCGTCGTCGGCAACTTCCAGGACGCCATCGACGGCTGGAAGCGCGATGCCGGGCTGTGGAAGCACGCCAACGAGGGCATCATCCTGGCCGCCGCGGCGGGCGCCGTCGGCGTGCAGCTGGGCGGGGCCACGCCGCCGGGCGTGACGCCGGACCGCTCGAAGACCTTCACCAGCGGCGAGGGGTCGCTGGCATCGGAATCGGCCGGCAGCACCACGCAGGGCATGCCGCCGCAGCTGGGCCACCTGGGCATCGTCGTCGGCCTGGTGTGGCGCTCGGTCGTGCTGTGGATGCTGCTGGTGGCGCTGCTCAAGCTCGCCAACCTGCTGTCGTAGCCCGCGCGACGGCCGGGGCATGCACCTCCCGCATCCGAGCTTCGCGGCGACGCTGTTCCTGGTCTTCACGGCCGCCTACCTCGCGATCCGCGGCGTGTTCGCGCGCCGGACGCGGCGCGCGAAGGCCGTCAGCCGCGCCGACCTGCGCGACCGACTGCTGATTCTGCTGGTGGGCGCCGGCCAGGTCGCGCTGCCGTGCATCGTGGTGACGCAGCCGGTGCTGGCCTTCGCGTCGCGCCCGCAGCCGGATGCCTGCACGCTGTTCGGTGCCGTCGCCATGCTCGCCGGCCTGCGGCTGTTCTGGCGCTCGCACGCGGACCTCGGCGAGAGCTGGTCCGTGACGCTGGAGCTCAATGCCGACCATCGCCTGGTCACCGAGGGCGCCTACCGCCACGTGCGCCATCCGATGTATGCCTCGTTCCTCGTGCTGGGCACGGGCCAGGCGCTGCTGGTCGCGAACTGGATCGCCGGCCTGGCGGGCCTGGCCGCCGTGGCGCTGTTGATGGCCGTGCGCCTGCCGCGCGAGGAAGCCATGATGATCGACCGGTTCGGCGACCAGTACCGCGACTACCGCCGGCGCGTCGGTGCGATCCTGCCGCGGCGCCGGCTCCGGGCCGCTTGAGAGCCGCCGGCGCCCGCGCGGTCGCGGCGGCCTGGTCTGCAGGCGCCGACGACGGCGCCCGCGCATGGCGCGACCGCGGGTGATCGCGGCGCCGCGCGACCCGCGTCCGCTCAATGCGCCGCGGCCGTTCGTGCGGGCCGCCGGCGCCGCTCGACGAACTCGAACACGCCCATGCCGGCGAGCATCGCCAGGACGAAGACCACGGCCTTGGACTCGCCCACCCCCAGGGCGACGATCGCGGGCCCGGGGCAGAAGCCTGCCAGGCCCCAGCCCGCGCCGAACAACAGCGCGCCCGCGACGAGGCGACGGTCGATGCCCGTCTTCGCCGGCAACTGCATCGGTTCGCCGAGCAGCGAGCGCGTGCGTCGGCGCGCGGCCGCGAAGGCCACGGCCCCCACGCCCACCGCGCCGCCCATCACGAACATCAGCGAGGGATCCCACGCGCCCGCGAGGTCGAGGAAGCCCAGCACCTTGGCCGGATCGGCCATGCCGGACAGCAGCAGCCCGAGCCCGAAGACCAGGCCGGCGATGAAGGCGGTGACGGCGCGCATCGTTCAGCCTCCGAGCAGGTGACGCACGACGAACACGACGGCGAAGCCGGCCGCCATGAAGGTGGCGGTGGCCGCGACCGAGCGCAGGGCGCCGCGCGACATGCCGCAGACGCCGTGTCCGCTGGTGCAGCCCGACCCCAGGCGCGTGCCCAGGCCCACCAGCAGGCCGGCGGCCACCAGCACGGGCGTCGACGCCGCCACGTGCAGGGCCGGTGCCGCGGCGAATGCGCGCCATGCGAGCGGCGCGGCCAGGAGTCCGACGACGAAGGCGAGGCGCCAGTCGACGTCGCCGCGCGCCGGCCGCAGCAACCCGCCGACGATGCCGCTGATGCCCGCGATGCGGCCGTTGAACAGGATCAGCATCGCCGCGGCGACGCCGATCAGCAGGCCGCCCGCGAGCGACAGCCAGGGGGTGAAGGAAGTCCAGGCGATGGTCATGTCGAGGTCGTTCGAGGCGCCTTCAGCGCGAAGGCAGGACAAAGCGGGCGTGGCGGCACAGGCCCGGCGTGGCCAATGGGCAGATCGTGATCCGGTAGGCGATGCCGGCCTCCAGCCGGTACATGGCGCCCGACGATGGCAGCACGTGGCGCGCCGCGCCGGGGAAAAGCAGCGCGTCGGCCGGGTTCTCGCCCGCCGTCAGCCTCACCGAATGGATCTGGAAGAAGTCGCCGACGGCCATGATGCGCCAGACCGGGGCGCTCGCGCCGTCGCGCGCGATCGTGATGCTGCGGATGTCGGACGGGTACTCGCCAAGCAGTTCCATGTGCGCGACGGCGTCGTGCGCACCGGTTTGCACATGCAGTTCCGGCGTCTGCCACCACACGGCCAGGGCCGCGGCGGCGCAGGCGCCGCCGGCGATGACGATGGCCACCGACGTCCCGGACATTGCCGAGACCTGGAGCAGCGCTTGCCGCGTGTCGCGCCGCATCACGCCCTCAATGCCGCGAGGCCGCGCGTTCGAGCTCGCCCATCAGCTCCTCGTAGATGCGTTCGCGCGTGGGCGAGATGTCGCCGCGCGCGATGGCGGCGCGAACGCCGCACGACGGTTCGTGGCGGTGCGTGCAGTTGGCGAACCTGCAGTCGCCGAAGTACGTCGCGTAGTCGCGCATCAGGGAGGCCAGGCGTGGCGACTCGATGTGGTGGATGCCGAATTCCTGGAAACCGGGCGAGTCGATCAGCGCGCTGTGGCGGGCGTCGTCCAGCCAGTACCACGTGGTGGTGGTGGTGGTGTGCTTGCCCGACTTCAGCGCCTTGGAGATCTCGCCGACCTGCGCGTCGGCGTGCGGCACCAGCAGGTTGACCAGCGTGCTCTTGCCCATGCCGCTGGGGCCCAGCACGAGCGTGGTCTTGCCGGCCAGCAGCGGTTGCAGCAAGCCTGCCGTGCCGGCCGGGTCGGCCTTGACCGCGACTTCCAGGACGTCGTAGCCCATCCGGCGATACGGGGCGAGCCGCTCGCGCGCCGCGGCGGCCTCGGGCAGGTCGATCTTGTTCAGCACGATCTTCACGTCGATGTGGCCGTCCTCCGCCGCGATGAGGGCGCGCGCCAGCTGCGATTCGCTGTAGGGCGGATCGGTGGCCACCATCACCAGCAGCAGGTCGATGTTGGCGGCGAAATTCTTGCTGCGCCATTCGTCCTGGCGCTTCAGGAGGCTGGTGCGCGGCTCGACCGACTCGATCACGCCTTCGTCGCCGGAGACCTGCCAGCGCACGTGGTCGCCCACCACCGTCTCGCTCTTCTTGCCGCGGCCGTGCGCGAGCAGGCGGCGGCCGTCGGCCGTCTCGATGACGGAATGGCGGCCGTGCACGCCGACGACGCGAGCCAGCGCCAGCGTGGAAGGCGGCGGCGCGCCGCGCGGCGAGCGTGCGCTCAAGCCGGCACCCCGGCGAGCGGCACGTCGGCCAGGCCCAGCGCGGCGATGCGCGACGACGCCGGCGGATGCGAGTAGTAGAAGCGCACGTACAGCGGGTCGGGCGTCAGCGTGGACGCGTTGTCCTCGTACAGCTTGAGCAGCGCCCGCACCAGGTCGGCGGCGTCGGCGTTGTTGCGCGCGTAGGCATCGGCCTGGTACTCGTCGCGGCGCGACAGGCTGGCGAAGATCGGCGACACGAAGAACATGAACGGCGGCAGGCCCATCATGAACAGCAGCAGCGCCAGCGCGTTGTTGCTGGTCGTCAGGTTGGGCGTGACGCCCAGCCCCAGGTAGAAGCCCCATTGGGTGGCGAGCCAGCCCAGTAGCGCGAAGCCCGCGAGGCTGGACGCGAGCATCAACACCACGCGCTTGGCGATGTGGCGATGGGCGAAATGGCCCAGCTCGTGCGCCAGCACCGCCTCGACCTCGTCGCCGTTCAGGCGCTTGAGCAGCGTGTCGAAGAAGACGACGCGCTTGGCCGCGCCGAAGCCCGTGAAGTACGCGTTGGCGTGGGCCGAGCGGCGGCTGCCGTCCATCACGAAGAAGCCCTTGGCGCGAAAGCCGCAGCGCTGCATCAGGGACTGCACGCGTCCGACCAGGGCGTCGTCGGCGAGCGGCTCGAACTTGTTGAACATCGGCGCGATGACCGTCGGGTAGATCACCATCGCCAGCAGCTGGAATGCCGACAGCGCCGCCCAGGCCCAGATCCACCAGTGGGCGCCGGTGGCCTGCATGATCCACAGGACGGCGGCCAGCAGCGGGCCGCCGATGGCGATGCCCAGCAGCGTCGACTTGAGGAGGTCGGTGGCGTAGAGCGCCAGTGTCGTCTTGTTGAAGCCGAAGCGCTGCTCGAGGCGGAAGGTGCGGTACAGGTCGAACGGCAGGTCGAGCAGGCCGCCGACGAGCACGACGGCCCCGACGAGCAGCAACTGGTAAGCCATGCCGCCCCAGCGGGCCAGCACGAGATCCTGGACGACGCCGTTGAGCCACGCCAGGCCTCCCAGCAGCGTCCACCCGATGAGCACGGCGCCCCCGAAAGCTTCGCTGACGATGCCCAAACGCAGCTTGGCGAGCGTGTAATCCGCCGCTTTCTGGTGCGCTTCGAGCGGCACGATGGCGGCGAATGCGGCCGGAACCGCCGCGCGATGGGCGGCCACGTGACGCATCTGGCGCGTGGCCAGCCAGAACTTGATGAGCAGCGAGGCCAGGATCGCGGCCGCGAATGCCAGGGACAGGACGACGGGATTCATGGTTCGGAAGTGTAGGCGCTTGGCCGCCGGACCCCGGGCCGCGAATGGGGCGGAAAGACCCTGTTCGGCTGCGGGCAAGCCGATTGCAGAGGAGGCACCAACGGTCGAGCGCACGGGTCGCACGGGTTGACAGCTTGTTACGGCTGCGCCCGCGCTCGGCGCCGCCGCAATGCCGTGCCGGTCTACCATTTCCGAAAGGAGGGTGGGGCCGACACGCGATGGAGAAGCGCTGTGAGCAACCACGATATCGAGGGCCGGGTCCCGCCCGATGCGGCGACGGACGCCGCCAATCCGCAGTCCGGCGCGCCGGATTCCCTGGAACGCCAGCTCGCCAAGGAGCGTGAGGCGCGCCAGGTCATCCGCGACCGCCTGCGCCACACCGAGGCGCTGGCGGCCGAATCCCATGCGCTGCGTGCCAGGATGGCCGAGGAGCTGGAGCGCGTGACGGCCGACCGCGACCGACTGCGCGCCGAGGCCACGATCGCAGCGGCGGTGAGCGTGCCCGATCCGACGGCGGCGACGCCGCCCGGGCGCGAACGCGAACGCGAGCCCGAACCCGAGCCCCTGGCCGCAGCGGGCGCCAGGCCGGCTGCCGCGCTGGCGCCCCGGCGCGAACACCCGACCATTCCCGACGTCATGGCGAGCGTGCCGGGCGCTGCCGGCAGCCCTCGCGCGGCGGCGACATCGCGCCCGGCGCACGGCGTCGAGCCCACGATGTCGGCAGCACCGCCCGCTCGGCCGCGTGAGGACCACCCGATCGGCGAGCGTCCCCTCAAGCCACCTGTTCGGCGTGGCCCCTGGCGCGCGCTGGCGATGCTGGGTGGCCTGGCCGTGGCCGTCGCCGGCCTGGCCTGGCTCACCGGCACGATGCCCACCGGCCTCGACGTGTCGTCGCTGAAGGCCGCCGTGACCGAGCACGGCTCGGGTCCGACGCCCGCCGCATCGACGCCGGGCCTGGCGCTGGACACCCGCGCCGAGACGCCCGCCGCCTCGGTCGCGCTCGCGGCGACGGCGGCGCCGTCCGCCGCGGCGAATCCCGCGCAGCGCGGCGCGGTGCCCCTGCCGCCGCTCACGCCGGAGGCGCAGATCGCCGCGGCGCCCAGCGCCGGCGGCGCCCAACCCACGGCGGTGTCCGCCGCGGCCAGCGTGCCGCCGCCGATGCCGGTGCAGGTGCCGGTGCCCGATCCCCTGCGTGCCCAGTCGCAGCTCCGGGCCGAGGGCGGCCTCGACGTGCGTCTGCGCAAGGCGCTCGACGGCGAAGGCATCACGTCCATCGTGCAGGTCGACCCGGCCAGCGGCCATGTGCTGGTGGCCGATCCCCAGGCCGACCGCGTGCTGCGCGACCGCACCGACATGCTGATCCGCGCGGTCTACGCCGGCGCGAGCCTGCCCGAGCCGCAGATCGAGCATCGCTGGATCTCGCCGATGCACGGCGACCGCGCCGAGGCGCTGCAGGCGCAGGCCCAGCCACAGCCCGCCGCGCCTGCGCCCACGCCGCCGGCCAAGGGCACGTCGCGCGGGGCGCCGAAGCCGCGCACGCAGGCCCCGACCCCGGCCCAGACGCAGGCGGCGGGCACGTCGCAACGCGAGCTGACGAATGCCCGCGCGCCGGGCCTGGCGGCGGTGGAGCGGATCAACCTGTCGCCGCCCGGCGCCGGCGGCCCGACGCGGCACGTGGAGTCGGTGCGGCCGACCTTGTCGGTGGCCGACGCGGAAGACCTGCGGCCGGTCGTGCCGGCGGGCCGCATCACCGCCGGCTGCATGCAGGACCTCTCGGGCCGCACGTCGAACCGCCGCGCGACGCTGAGCGCCTGCATGAAGCACAGCTGCTGCAGCAGCTCGGGCAACCTCAACTCGGACGAGTGCCGGGCGTACCAGAAGGCGTATCCGTACACCTGCGGCGCCGGTTGAGCGCGCGAGCGAGCGCCATCGGCCACGGCGCGCGATTTGCCACGCAGACGACGGCGGGGCCGCCACGCGGCCCCATCCCTCGTCTTCCCTGTGCAAAGGAGTCCACGATGGACACGCTCAACGACACCCTCAGCCACGACGTCATCACCTCCGACCGCGTCGAAGGCACCTCGGTCTACAACGACAACGGCGACAAGCTGGGCTCGATCGACTACCTCGTGATCGACAAGCGCTCCGGCCAGGTGCGCTACGCCGCCCTCGAGTTCGGCGGCTTCCTGGGCCTGGGCACGAACCGCTACCCGGTGCCGTGGAGCCTGCTCGAGTACAACACCAGCCGCGGCGGCTACGTGGTGCCGATCACCAAGGAGACGCTGGAAGGCGCGCCGCGCTACGAGGAGAACCGTCGTCCGCAGTACGACGACGAGTACGGCCGCACCGTGTACGACTACTACGGCGTGGGCTGGTAGACGTCTCGCCGTGCCCGCGCTGGCGGGCGCGGCCAGCGGTCGCGCGGCGGCTTCGAGCGGCCGCGCGCGCGTGACGCGCGGGCGGCGGCCCGGCGGGGTCAGCGGATCGTGCCGGCGCCGGCCAGCTCGATCGTCGCCAGCCGGCGGTCGTCGCCGACGAAGCGCACGACCAAGCGCACTGCGTGCGGCTGGTCGTCGCCGCCGTCGCACGCCAGGCCGTGCACGGCGCGGCGGATCTGGTGGCGCACGCGCGGCAATTCGGTGGCCGGCTGCACGTCATACACGTGGTGGCGCTGCAGCTTGAAGTTCACCTCGACGACGGACGGCTTGACGGCGTCGTCCCAGGCGGGGGCGAGGTCGTCGGCCAGGTCGCGCGTGTCCACGCCCGGGCAGGCGTCGCGCAGCGGCAGCTGGCCGACGACGTGCACGCGGGCGAGATCCGCATCGGTGGAGGCGGCCTGCGCGCCCTGCGTGGCCAGCAGCAGACCGGCGGCGGCCAGGGCGATCGGGAGGGTGCGGGTGAACGCGCTCATGGGAACTCCTCGGGGCTGGGATTGAAGGCAACGGTCGACACCGTATCCAGCACGGCCGGTCCGGCCAACGGGCGCACGATGGGCCCTCGGATCGATGCGACGAAACGACGCTGCGCGCGACGGACCGGAGTCAGGACCAGTGGCCGTCGTCGAACACGTCGACGAGCGCGTCGTCGTCGGCATCGTCGTCCCCGTCGATGTCGATGTGCATGCCCGCGCAGTCGTGGTCGGCGTGGACGATGCGGATGTGCGAGGCCTCGTGCTCGCCGAAGGGGACGTGCGCGCGGGCGCCGTGCACGACAGCGAAGACCAGCAGCACGACGGCGAGGGCCTTCCAGGGGTGGCGGGGGCTGGCGGTGGGGGTCATGGCGGGGGCTCCGGTCGGGGTGCTCTGTCGATGAGCGATGGCCTCACGATAGGCAGCGCCCGCCCCCGGCTCCAGCGCTGCGCGACAGGCGCGCCTGCGGCCGGGACGAAACGACCTGGCGCGCGACGGACCGCAGGCGCGTCGGCGAGAATGGCGGCAACGCGCGCCGCGCCGGCGCGCCGTCCCGAACCCGACCGCCCCCCGGAGCCCCGATGACCGACACCCCGACCCCGACGCTGCAGAAATCCGAGAACAACCTGATCTGGGTCGACATGGAGATGACGGGCCTGTTCCCCGACACGGACCGCATCATCGAGGTGGCGATCGTCATCACCGACCCGCAGCTGTCGATCCGTGTCGAGGGCCCGGTGTTCGCCATCCACCAGACCGACGCCGTGCTCGACGCGATGGACGACTGGAACAAGAACACCCATGGCCGCAGCGGCCTGATCGAGCGCGTGAAGGCATCCACCGTCACCGAGGCCCACGCCGAGGCCGCGCTGATCGAATGGATGAGCCAGTACGTGCCCAAGGGCAAGAGCCCGATGTGCGGCAACTCCATCTGCCAGGACCGCCGCTTCATGGCACGCACGATGCCCGCGCTGGAGGCCTTCTTCCACTACCGCAACCTCGACGTGAGCACGCTCAAGGAACTTGCCAAGCGCTGGAAGCCGTCGGCGCTCGAGGGCCTGAAGAAGGCTGGCAAGCACACCGCGCTGGCCGACATCCAGGAGTCGATCGACGAGCTGGTGCACTACCGGGCGACCTTGCTCGACGTCTGAGAAGCTGCGGGCGCGCGCCTACCTGGCGGGCGCCAGCTGCAGGATCCACAGCACGAGCGCGGCCGCGTCGGCCTCGCGGATCGCCACGGCGTTGGGCGGCATGGCCAGCCCGCTGACCTGGCCCTTCCAGTGGCTCGCATACGGGTTCGAGCCGCCCATCACCGTGCGGGTCAGCGACTGCGCCGCGCCGGGCACGCCCTGGTACTTGCGTGCGACGTCGCGCCACGCCGGCCCGATCGGCGCCATGCCATCCGGGCCCTTCGCGCCGGGCTCGACATGATGGCAGGCGAAGCAGCCGCTCGTGGTCGCGAGCTTGAGCATGGCATCGTCGCCTTGCTGGGCGAACGAAGGCGCGGCAAGGGCGGCGAGCAAGGCGAGGCCCAGGGGGCGGATGAGCGCGTGCATGGCTTCTTTCGACGTGATGGGAATGTCCCCAGCCTAGGGGTGGCTGCGTCGATTTCGTTGACGCGGGTCAAGCGGCCGCGCGCTTGATCCGCCGTGGAACAGCCGTGCTCCGGTCCGCAGCGCCGGTGGGACGATGGGGTGTGGCCGCGTGGAGCAGCGGGCCCCGGCAACGCGCTCCCGCAGCCCGTCGCGATGCGCCGGCCCGCGGGAGCTGGCGCGTTCGCGCGGCGTCGGGGCGGTCGCGCTCGACGAGCCCGAGACAGCGCGCCAGGCCCTCGCCCGCCAGCGGCTTGACCATCGTGCAGATCACGTTCGCCCGTGATCCCATGACGACGCCGCCGCGCGTGCGCAGCGGATCGCGGCGCGGCGGCCGCCGGCCTCGCCGTCGCCGACCAGCCACTTCCTCGTGGACGGCCAGCCGGCGGGCGGCAGGCTGGCGATCTCGTCGCGCGCCTCCGCGGGCCCGGCCGGCTCGTCCTGCGCGGCCAGGAAATGGGCGGCGTTCTTGTCGAAGAAGCGCTGCAGCAGCGGCGCGTCCGCCGCCGCGATCTCACGCGTGGCGGGGCCGGCGATGGCGGTCGGCGGCAGGCAGACGGGCGGGCGGGGCGACATCGCGTCAGGCCTCGCTCGCCGCGGACGTGGGCATTCGAAGCGGCGCCAGGCGCAGTCCCATCTGCCGCCGCACCAGCGCCAGGCTGACGATCGCCTGCAGGAACACGCTGGCCACCGACAGGTGCCAGACGTCGATCAGCTGGAAGCCGGGGCGCCGGCTCGCCCAAAGCGCGGGCAGCACGAAGGTGAGCAGGCGCGTCGCCGAGCTCGCCAGCGCGGGCAGCGTGTTGCCCATCGCCTGGAACAGGCCCGAGCAGGCGAACACGATGCCGATGCCAAAGAAGTTCCACGACACCACCTGCAGGAGGGTGACGGCCACGGCGGCTGCGTGCGGATCGCTCGTGAACCAGGCCACCGGCACCGCCGCCCCCGTCTGGCACAGCACGACGACCAGGGCCATGAGCAGCAGCTCGATGGCGAGACCCTGCTTGAGGGTGTCCGCCACCCGCTCGGGGCGGCGTCCGCCGAAGTTCTGTCCCGCGATGGCCGGGATCGCGAACGAGACGGCCATCGCCGGCATCAACAGCGCCTGCATCACGCGCGCGGCAATGCCGAAGCCGGCCTGCGCCTCGGCGCCGAAACCGCGGATCAGCCAGTAGCTGGCCGAGTTCAGCAGGACCATGATGATGAACTCGCCGCCGGCGGGCAGGCCGATGGCCAGCATGCGGCGCAGGATCGCGCGATCGGGCCGCGGCAGGCCGCCACCGAGCGCGACGACGTCGCCGAGCTGGCGCAGGTAGCGCGCGAGCATCAGCACGCCCACGGCCACCGATGCGCTCGTGGCCAGGCCGGCGCCGGCCACGCCCAGAGGATGCCCGGTGCCCCAGCCGGCGATGAAGATGGGCGCCAGCACGATGTTCAGGCCCACGGTGGCCAGCTGCACCATCATGCCCGGCCTCGTGATGCCGGCGCCGCGCAGCACCGAGCCCGCCACCGCCAGCACGAACTGCAGGGCGAGGCCCGGCAGCGAGCACCGGATGAACATGACACCGGCCTGCGTGATCGCCGCGTCTGCAGCGACGGTGCGCATGTACGCCGGCGCGAACACGACGCCCAGCGCGATCGTCGCGACGACGCAGGCCGCGCCCAGCAGCATCGACTGCCGGAAGACGTTGCTGGCACGCGGCCGGTCCTTCGCGCCGAGCGCCTGGGCAACCAGCGACACGGTGGCCACGCCCAGCATCTGCGTCAGCGCCATCACGAGCAGGGTGATGTTGCCCGCCGCGGCGACGCCGGCGACGGCCTCCTTGCCGATGCCCGAGACGAAGTAGAGGTCGACCATGAGGTACAGCGTCTGCACCAGCATGCTCACGGTGATGGGAATCGCCATCGCGATCAGGTGGCCCCGGACGGAACCTTGGGTCAGGTCACGCATTTGGATCTTTCTGGTTGGCATGGAAGGGCATGGCGCCGGGCAACGCCGCGACGCCAGGTCGAAGGCGGCCGAAGGATGGCCTCCCCGTCTTCAGGCGGATTGCATGACCCGCGGCAACGCGCGGGGCGGACGCGCCGTGCGCCGGCGCGTGCGCGTGCGCGCGAACGAGCGCAGCACCTGCAGCAGCGCGCGCACCTCGTCGTCGGGCTCCAGCGCGAGCTTGCGGTACTCGCTGCAGTCGCTCTTGCGCGTCATCAGGCGATGGTTGATGAGCTCGCGGCGCAGCGTCGCATGGTCGCCGTACGTGTGCCAGCCCTTGAGGATCCTGTTGACCTCGGCCTCGGTGTAGAGGCGGCGCGCGTCGAAACGCGTCCACAGCACCCACATCACGAGGCGCTGGACCGAGAACTTGGGCGGCCAGTGCTCGAGCCGGCCGGCGGCGTCGAACTGCTCGAGCGCCTTCTTCGCATGCGCGCTCAGCACCGGCGCGGCCGGCGCCGGCTGCGCCGCGGGCTCGTCGATGGCCGGTGCGTCGAACCAGGCATCGGTGGGAGAAGGCGCGGTGTCGACGGCGGGGACGGCGGGCGCCGGCACGACGGCGGCCTGCAAGGCCTGCAGGTTGCGATGGCCCGCGCCGCGGGCGAGCAGGTTCATCATCTCCACATGGCCGGGCAGGCGGCCGTGCGTGACCTGGTGGTCGAGCAGGGCGCGCTCGAGCAGGCGAGCGAGGGCGGAAAGGTCCGGGGCCGAGTACGGCAGGGCGGTTCGAGTCATGGCAAAGCCTCACGTCATGCGTGCGCTCGATGAAGCCGCAGGGGAATGCGGCGCCGGGGGTTGCCCTTGCCGGAATCGAGCTCACGCGCGGTGAGTCAGGCCCGAACTGGGTGGCGCGGCGAGAGATCCGAAGGACCGCCGTGCGGCAGGTTTAGCGACGCTGGATGCCAGCGCGGCAACGCCTGGGTGAACTGCCGACCGGCCGCCAGTGTAGCGCGAGCCGGCGCCAGGCGCATCCGCGTGCTGGATTTCATGCCGCCGCGACGGGGCGTGTAGTCAGGACTTCAGCCGATGACCGCACGGCCGATACAGCGGAGGCGTCGTTCCTCGCGACCGATCCTTCCCGATGAAGCGCATTTCCTGGTTCCTCGTCCTTCTCGTCCTCACCGCCGCGGCCCTGCTCTGGAACGAGTTCGGCATGGAGCGCCACCTGGGCCTGGACACCCGCTGGCGCAGCCTGCAGACCGTCGACGACGGTTCGTCGGGCGGCAAGTCCAGCTCGTCGGTACGCCGCGTCGGCGACGAGCTCGTGATGGACTGCGACATCCGCGCCGGCTACGCCTGGCCGTACTGCACCCTTGTCTTCGAGCTGGCGAAGCCGCCCAAGGGCGTCGACCTGTCGGCCTACGCCTCGATGACCGTCGAGGCGTCGTACGACGGGCCCGAGAAGACCAAGCAGCTGCGCCTGTTCCTGCTGAACTTCAACCCGTTGTATTCCAGGGTGGGACAGGACGGATCGGACAAGGTGCAGGAATTCATCTACGACCCGCAGGCGCGTCCGGTCCTGACGGCGCGCCTCGCGCAGTTCGCGGTCTCGTCATGGTGGGCCAACGAGCATCCGGTGGACGCCGAGCACGCCGGCCCCGAGATGGACAACGTCGTCGCCGTGCAGCTGTCCACAGGCGGCAACGTCCAGCCGGGACACCATGTCCTGCGCCTGCGCCGGATCGAATTCGTCGGCAAGATCGTCCAGCCCGCCACCTTCCGCCTGGGCGTGATCGCGTTCTGGGGTGTGCTGGCCCTGGCCTGGTCGCTGGCGCACGCGCTGCGGCTGCGGCGTGACCTGGCCCTCACGCGCCACGGCAAGGCCGCGCTCGAGAGCCTGAACAAGCAGCTGCGCGAGGACGCGCGGCACCTGACGAACGTGGCCAAGCGCGACGCGCTCACCGGCGTGCTCAACCGCCACGGCCTGCGCGACGAGCTGGCGCGCGCGGCCGAGCGCGGCGACGAGCGCTTCTTTCCCGTGGCCATCGTGTTCGTCGACATCGACCACTTCAAGCGCATCAACGACACCCACGGCCACGCGGTGGGCGACCAGGTGATCACGCAGATCGCGGACGTGATCTGTGGCGCCGTGCAGCGCGACGACCTGTGCGCGCGCTGGGGCGGCGAGGAATTCCTGCTGATCTTTCCGGGCACCCGGGTGAGCGACGCGCGCGCCATCGCGGAGCGCCTGCGGCGCGCGCTGCACCAGCGCGACTGGCCGATGGGCCTGCAGGTGACGGGCAGCTTCGGCGTGGCCCAGGCGAGCGCCGGCGAGGACCTCATCGAGGGCATCCGCCGCGCCGACGAGGCGATGTACGTGGCCAAGGGCCAGGGGCGCGATCGGGTGGAACTGGCGAGCGGCTCCGGACTGCCGTCGCTGCCGCCGCCTTCGGTGATGCCGGAGCCGACCTGAGCGCCGCGCATCGACCGACGCATTCCGGCGCCGGCTGGTCGAACGATCATCCTGCGCGAGTTGCAGGACCACCTCGCAGGCGGCGCGGTCGCGGGCGAGCGGCAGCAAGGCGGGCGAAGGCCCGGCCTCGTGCGGCCTCCGGGCTCATTGAGGGTTCATCGCCGATTTCCGGAGAACGCGAGCTTGCGTCGTTCGCTCGTCCAGCGGCTCTCATGGCACGCGCCGCGGTTCTACTAACGACCCGCTCTGCGATGATGTGCGGTGGCACAGACAGTCAGCGCGCCAGCACGTCTTTCGAAGCGTTCAGGCGGCGCCGGGGCTGCCGAGGCCCTCGATGGGCCGAGGCACGCGACTCTTCCAAAAGCGCATGCGCCGACTGGCCTGGCGCAGAGACCCTGCGCGAAAGGAACGCCCGGCGGGCAGCGCCGGGCAAGGCGCCGCAGGCAAACGCAGCCCAGCGCACCCGCGACGCCCGCATCGCCCGCATCGCCCGCATCGCCAGCACCGCCAGCACCGCCAGCGGGCGATTGACCCATGGCCCCGGCGGCCCGCGGAAATCGGCGATGAACGTTATTTGGACGAGATCAGGTCGACCTCGAACACCAGCGTGGCGTTCGGCGGAATGACGCCGCCGGCGCCGCGCGCGCCGTAGCCGAGTTCCGGCGGGATCGTCAGGACGCGGGTGCCGCCGGCGGCCATGCCGGCCACGCCTTCGTCCCAGCCCTTGATGACCATGCCCTGGCCGAGGCCGAACACGAAGGGCTGGCCGCGATCCTTGCTGGAGTCGAACTTCTGGCCGCGACCGTTCGGCGCGGACGGATCGGACAGCCAGCCCGTGTAGTGCACGGTCACGGACTGGCCGGCCTTGGCGACGGGGCCGTCACCGACCTGGGTGTCTTCGTATTGCAGGCCGGAGGGGGTGGTGGTCATGTTGGCTTCGCTCTGGTTGAGGTGGTCGGACGACGCCGCGGGCGCCGCGGAGGCAGCGATCATGCCACCGACCGCGCGCAGCCTCTGGGCCCAGGCGGGCACCGCCTTCGCGAGCCAGCTCGACGGCGTCTCGCAATGGTCGCTGCCATCGTGCAGCGCGGCGGGCAATCCGAGCACCCGGGCCGCGCGGCGCAGCGCATGCACCGCGTCGACGTCGCTGCGCAGCGCCAGCGGCCGCGCGCCGGTCTGCTTGGACAGCTTCTGGCCATCGTCGGCATACACCAGCGGCGTGTGCAGGTAGCGTGGCGTCGGCAGGCCGAGCGTGCGCTGCAGGTGGATCTGGCGCGCCGTGTTGTCGGCGAGATCCTCGCCTCGCACGACGTCGGTGATGCCCTGTGCGGCGTCGTCGACCACCACCGCCAGCTGGTAGGCCCACAACCCGTCGGCGCGCTTGAGCACGAAGTCGCCGACCGCCTGCGCGACATCCTGGCGCTGGTGGCCGAGCAGGCGGTCGCGCCAGTCGATGACGATGTCCGCGCCCTCGGGCGTGCGGGTGCGCATGCGCCAGGCGGGCGCGCGCCGGGGCGGGACCGCGGGTTCGACATCGGTGGACGCCAGCGTCGGCGGCCGGCACGTGCCCGGGTACACGCGCTCGACGTGCGCGGCGTGCGGGACGCCCGCGCGTGCGAGCGCGGCGGCGATGTCGGAGCGCGAGCAGACGCACGGGTAGGCCCAGCCGGCGCGCTTGAGCTGCGCGAGCGCGGCCTCGTAGCGCGCGCCGCGGCGCGACTGCCAGACGGGCGCGGCATCGGGCGCCATGCCGAGCGCGGCCAGCTGCGCCAGGATGCCGGTGTCGGCGTCGGGCACGCAGCGCGGCGTGTCGACGTTCTCGATGCGCACCAGCCAGGTGCCGCCGTGCGCGCGCGCGTCGAGCCAGCTGGCGAGCGCGGCCACCAGCGAGCCGGCGTGCAGCAGGCCGGTGGGCGAGGGCGCGAAGCGGCCGATGTAGGTCATTGCGCTTGCGGCAACCGCGGCGAGTCGATGGCAGGCGCGGGAAGGACGCGGCTCACGACGACGTCGGCGGGCAGGGGCCGCCGCGCAGCAGCAGCGCCGAGCGCGTGGTCGGGCTCTCGAGCTGTTGCAGCCACCATTGCAGCGCCAGCCCCTGCGGTGCCTTCTGCGGCTGCGGCGCCGCAGCGCTGCGCCAGCCGTACGACAGGCTGGCCGTCATGCGCTGACGCGCCACCTCCTTGATGACCAGCCGCCCGGCGGTCACGTGCTCGCGCACCAGCACCTCGGGCAGGAAGCCGACGCCCAGGCCCATCATCTGCGCCTCGAGCTTGGCCTGCATGCTGCTGACGGTCAGCACGTCCTGGCCGGGCTGGATGTTGACGGTGATCGGCGACATGCGCTGCGCCGAGTCCGCGACCGCGACGCCGCGATGCTGGCGCAGCAGCGCATCGCTGAGCGGCTCCTGCGCCCTGGCGAGCGGATGGTGCGGCGCGACCACGTACACGAAGGGCGCGTCGCCGAGCGGCCGCATCTCGATGCCCGCGGGCGCCAGCGTGTCGGAGGGCAGGCCGATGGCGAGGTCGGCCGAACCCAGAAGCAGGGCTTCCACGGTGCCGGCCAGCACCTCGGTGCGCAGGCGCAGGCGCGTTCCTGGCCCGGCCCCGTCGTGCAGCTCGGGCGGGCGCAGCGCGTAGAACGCCTCGCACAGCTCGAACAGCGTCTGGCGCGAGACCACGGCGTCGGCGGCGATGGTCAGCTGCGTCTCCCAGCCGGTGGACACGCGGTGCACCCGGTTGGCGACGGCATCCATCTCGGCCAGCAGGCGTCGGCCCTCGTTCAGGAGCTCGGTGCCGGCGGCCGTGAGCCTGGCCTGGCGGGAGCTGCGGTCGAACAGCAGCACGTCGAGTGCGTCCTCCAGCTGGCGCACGCTGTAGGTGAGGGCCGACGGCACCTTGCCGAGCTCGCGCGCGGCGGCGGCGAAGCTGCCGGTGCGGGCGATGGTGTCCATCATCGTGAGCGCCTCGGGCGTGAGGGCGAAGCGGCGGTCGGTGCTCATGGGCGGGCCTTCGTCCTGGGGACTGCGGTGCGTGGAGAAGGCCCGGCGGAGCGGACCGAGCGGCCGCACGGGCACCCGCAGGCGCGTCGCGCGCCGCGGGTGCTGGAACATGCCGGGACGCGCGGACTCATGCGGGCTCCGAGGCGGTGGCCGCGGCGGACGTCACGGGGGACGCGGCGGGCGCCGGGGACGGCGCGGACGCGGCGCCGGAGGCGGGGTCGAGGCCCAGGAAGGCGCGCACCGGCGCGACGCTCTGCGGCGCGTCCTCCTCCTGCGGCACGTGACCCAGCGTGGGAAAGACGACCAGCCGGCTGCCGGCGATGTCGGCGTGGAAGTGCTCGGCGTTGGCGGGCGGCACGAGGCGGTCCTTCCCGCCCCACAGGATCAGCGCGGGCAGCTTCAGCGTGCGGATGCGTTCGGGCGCGAGGTCGCGGGCGATCACCTCCATGCGCAGGTTCAGCGCGTGGCGGTTGCCCTCGCGCATCATCATCTCGAAGTAGCGGTCGACCAGTGCGCCGGTGACGCGCGACGGATCGCCGTACACGTCGCGCACGCTGTCCTCGACCACCGAGCGCGGCGTCAGGAACTCGCCGAGCCGGTTGAGTCCCTTCACGCGCGCCAGCTGGAAGCCGACGGGGACGTGCTCGGGCGCGAAGGCGTAGCCGGTGGCGTCGACAAGGATCAGCCGGTCGACGCGCGACGGCGCCAGCGCCGCGACGCGCCATGCCACTTCGCCGCCGAGCGAGTTGCCGCCGATGGCGAAGCGCTGCACGTGCAGGGCGTCGAGGAAGTCGAGCGTGAAGCGGGCCAGGTTGTCGGCACGGTAGTCGCCGGCCGGATACTGGCCCGTGAACGGCCCGGTGAGGCCGAAGCCCGGCAGGTCGAAGGTGACGACGCGCTTGCGGGCCCGCAAGTCGCCCACCCAGCCCTGCCAGGTATGCAGGCTGGCCGCCGTGCCGTGGACCAGCACCAGCGGCAGCGGGTCGTTCTTCGGGCCCTCGTCGCGGAAATGCACGAACTGGCCCTTCACGTACATGAAGTCCGACGGCGGCGGCGCCCAGCGCGTGACCAGGCTGTCGACGCTGCGGTCAGGCGCGTGCGCGAGCGTGACGGCCAGTGCCGTGAGCATCAGCAGCAGGCCGAAGGCGCGGACGAGTGCCTGCATGTCAGTGCGGCTCCGCCACGGCCGGGGGACGCTCGCACGGCGGCGGATCGCCCGGGACGAGGCCGGGATCGACCGTGCGGCGCTCGTCGAACACGAAGCACTCGCCGCGCCAGCCGGGCGCCGCGCCGGCCGTGGCCGCGAAGTAGCCGAGGATGCCGCCCTCGAGCTGCAGGACGTCGGGCAGGCCGCGTTCGCGCATGTACAGCGCCGCCTTCTCGCAGCGGATGCCGCCGGTGCAGAAGCTCACCACCGTCTTGCCCGCGAGCTCGGCGCGATGCGCGTCGAAGGCGGCCGGGAAATCGCTGAACTTGGCGATGCGCCAGTCGTGCGTGGCCTCGAAGCTGCCGGCATCGACCTCGAACGCGTTGCGGGTGTCGAGCAGCGCCACCGCGCGGCCATCGTCGTCATGGCCCTGCGCGAGCCAGCGCGCGAGCGTGGCCGGTGCCACCGAGGCGGCGCGCCCGTCCTGCGGCTTGATGGTGGGATGGTTCATGCGGATCAGCTCGTTCCTGACCTTCACCTTCAGGCGCCTGAACGGCATCGTGTCGCTGAAGCTGTCTTTGGTGGGCAGGCCCGCGAACGGGGGCTCGGCGCGCAGCGCGCCGGCGACCCAGGCGCGCAGCGCGTGCTCCTGGCCGGCCATGAACAGGTTGATGCCCTCGCGGGCGAGCAGCAGCGTGCCCTTCAGGCCGGCCGCGGCGGCGCTCGCCTCGAGGCGGTCGCGCAGCGCGGGCAGGCCGTCCAGCGCGACGAAGCGGTAGGTGGAGATGTTCAGGAAGGGCATGTCAGGTCGGGAGCCGCGCGGCGCGGGAGGCATATTTTCACCCGGCCCCATGATGCACGCGGCGCGTGGGTTTCCTAGCACGGATTCCGGGCCCGAAAGTGCGCATTCCGCGCGGGGCGGCGGCCGCCCGGCTCCCTACAATCCGGGCATGGCTTTCGTTCACCTGCGCACCCATACCGAATTCTCCGTCGTCGACGGCACGCTACGCATCGACGACGTGGCGGCAGCGGCCAAGGGCGACGGGCAGGTGGCTCTCGGCATCACCGATCTGTCCAACCTGTTCGGCGCCGTCAAGTTCTACAAGGCCTGCCGCGGCAAGGGCGTCAAGCCCGTGGTGGGCGTCGACGTGTGGATGGACCCGCTGCCCGACGCCGCCGACCGCGTGCCCACGCGCCTCGCGCTCCTGGTGCAGAGCCGCCAGGGCTACCTCAACCTGTGCGAGCTGCTGGGCCGCAGCTGGACGAGGAACGTGCAGCGCGCGCAGGCCTGGGTGCGCTGGGACTGGCTGGAGGAACTGGGCGAAGGCATGATCGCGCTGTCCGGCGCCGACCACGGCGTCGTCGGCCAGGCGCTGCTCGCGGGCGACACGCCGCGAGCCGAGGCCGCGGCGCTGGAGCTCGCGCGCATCTTCCCGGGTCGCTTCTACCTCGAGCTGCAGCGCGCCGGGCTGCCCAATCACGAGCCCCACGTCCGCGCCACGGTGCCGCTCGCCGCCAGGCTGCAGCTGCCCGTGGTCGCCACGCACCCGGTGCAGTTCCTCGACCCGGACGACTTCGACGCGCACGAGGCCCGCGTGTGCATCGCCGAGGGCGAGACGCTGGCCAACCCGCGCCGCGTCAAGCGCTTCTCGCGCGACCAGTACTTCAAGGGCCAGTCCGAGATGGAGGCGCTGTTCGCCGACATCCCGTCGGCCATCGCCAACACGGTGGAGATCGCTCGCCGCTGCAACCTCACGCTGGCGATGGGCAAGAACTACCTGCCCGACTTCCCCACGCCCATCCTGGCCGACGGCTCGGCCATGCCGATGGACGACTACTTCCGCCAGCTCAGCTTCGAGGGCCTGGAGGATCGCCTCGCGCTGCTCTATGCCGACGTCGCCGTGCGCGACGCGAAGCGTCCGGAATACATCGAGCGGCTCGAGTTCGAGATCAAGACGATCCTGAACATGGGCTTCCCGGGCTACTTCCTGATCGTGTCGGACTTCATCAAATGGGCCAAGGCCAACGGCTGCCCGGTCGGCCCGGGCCGGGGCTCGGGCGCCGGTTCGCTGGTGGCCTACGTGCTCAAGATCACCGACCTCGATCCGTTGCAGTACAAGCTGCTGTTCGAGCGCTTCCTGAACCCGGAGCGGGTGTCCATGCCCGACTTCGACGTCGACTTCTGCCAGGGCAACCGCGACCGCGTCATCGAGTACGTGAAGGACAAGTACGGCCGCGCGGCCGTCAGCCAGATCGCGACCTTCGGCACGATGGCCGCGAAGGCGGCCCTGCGCGACATCGGCCGCGTGCTGGGCATGGGCTACGGCCATGTCGACTCCATCGCCAAGCTGATCCCCGCGCCGCCTGGCAAGACGGTCACGCTCGCGAAGGTGCCCGAGAAGCCCGATCCCGGCCTCATCTATGCCCGCCTCGAGGCGCCCGAACTCGACCAGCGCGAGAAGGCGGAAGAGGAAGTGGCCGAGCTGCTGGCGCTCGCGGCTCGCGTGGAGGGCATCGTCCGCAACATCGGCATGCACGCCGGCGGCGTGCTGATCGCGCCCGGCAAGATCACCGACTTCTGCCCGCTGTACCAGCAGCCCGGCAGCGAATCGGCGGTGAGCCAGTTCGACAAGGACGACGTCGAGGCGATCGGCCTGGTGAAGTTCGACTTCCTGGGCCTGGCCACGCTGACGATCCTGGAGCTCGCGAAGGACTTCATCGTGGCGCGCCGCCCGGGCCGCGAGAACTTCTCGTACGAGACATTGCCCCTGGACGACCCGAAGGTCTACCGCCTGTTCTCCGACGGCCTGACGGAAGCCGTGTTCCAGTTCGAATCGCGCGGCATGCAGGGCATGCTCCGCGACGCCAAGCCCAGCCGCCTGGAAGACCTCATCGCGCTGAATGCGCTGTACCGACCCGGCCCGATGGACCTGATCCCCACCTTCGTCGCGCGCAAGCACGGCAAGGAGCCGGTGGAGTACCCGCACCCGCTGGTCGAGCCGGTGCTCTCCGAGACCTACGGCATCATGGTCTACCAGGAGCAGGTGATGCAGACCGCCCAGGTGCTGGGCGGCTACTCGCTCGGCGGCGCCGACATGCTGCGCCGGGCGATGGGCAAGAAGAAGGCCGAGGAGATGGCCGAGCACCGCGAGATCTTCCGCGAAGGGGCCGCCAGGAACAACATCGGCACTGCCCAGGCCGACGAGATCTTCGACCTGATGGAGAAGTTCGCGGGCTACGGCTTCAACAAGTCGCACGCTGCCGCGTACTCGCTGCTCGCGTACCACACGGGTTGGCTGAAGGTCCACTGCACCGCCGAGTTCTACGCGGCGAACATGACCATCGAAATGGGCGACACCGACAAGCTCAAGGTGTTGCTGGTCGACGCCAAGCAGTTCGGCATCACGTTCACGCCGCCCGACGTCAACATCTGCGTGCATCGCTTCGAACCCGCGCCCGGCCGGGCGGGCGACAAGCTGATCCACTACGGCCTGGGCGCCGTCAAGGGCACCGGCCAGGGCGCGGTGGAGGCCATCGTGGCCGCGCGCGAGGGCCGCACGGAGCAGAGCGACGTGGCGCGTCCGTTCGCCAGCATCTTCGACTTCGCCAAGCGCGTCGACCGCTCGCGCGTCAACAAGCGCGTGGTCGACGCGCTCGTCAAGGCGGGCGCCTTCGATGCGCTGCACCCCGACCGCGCCAGCACGCTGGCCAGCGTGGGCCTGGCCTTCGAGTGGGCCGACGCGCAGGCGGCCCATGCGCAGCAGGGCGGCCTGTTCGACTTCGGCGGCGGTGACGAGCACGGCGCGTCCACGCAGGAGCCCGCGCTGGTGCCCACCGAGCCCTGGAGCATCCGCGAGAAGCTCACGCTCGAGAAGACCGCCATCGGCTTCTACCTGTCGGGCCACATGTTCGACCAGTACGAGCCCGAGGTGCGCAAGTTCTGCAAGCGCCGCATCGCCGACCTGATCGACTCGCGCGAGCCGCAGGTGCTGTGCGGCATCGTCAGCGACCTGCGCATCATCAATGGCCAGCGCGGACGCGTCGCCATCTTCAAGGTGGACGATCGCTCCGAATCCATCGAGGCGGTGGCCAACGAGGAGCTGCTGGACGCCAACCGCGATTCGCTGCGCGACGACGAACTGCTGGTGGTGCAGGGCAAGGTGCAGCCCGACCGCTTCACCGGCGGCCTGCGGCTGAACGTCACGCAGATCTGGGACCTGGCCGCATCGCGCGCCCGCTTCGGCCGCTACCTCTCGGTGCAGGCGGACGGCAACATCGGGCCGCTCACCGAGCTGGTCAGGCAGTGGCCGGCCAAGCGACCTGGGCGACCAGGGCCGCTTCTGGCCCAGCGACGACGCGCTGGCGCGCTGGAAGCAGATCATGCCGGCGCAGCCGCCGCAGGTGGTCTACGACTGATCGGATCCTGCGCGCAGCGAAGTGGCGTCGCGGGATCCGTCCCGAGCCAAGCGCGGGTGGCTGCGCGGATCCTGCGGCTCGGGCCGGATGACTCTTGACCAGGACCGGGTGGCCGCGGCGTCACGGGCCGGATCTCCCGATTGCCATCCGGCGCCGAGCCGGGCACAGCGCAGTTGCAGCACCCCGGGGCGCCGCCCGGTGCGCGTTCCCGCGACTGCGCGCGGGTCGACGGAAATCGATCCTTCCCGCGCGACCCGTCGTTGCGGCATGTGTGCGCAATGTTGCTGGGCTTTACTCGGGCTGCTGACAACTGTCGCCAAGCTGACCGCGTTGAAACGGTGCACCCCATTTAACATGGAGCCCCTCATGAAACGCACCCTCGTCGCCGCCGCCGGCTTCGCCCTGTTCGCCGCCTCCGGGCTGGCGAACGCGGCGTCGTGGTCGGTGTTCGTCGAGCCCGGCGTCTACGGCCGCGTCGCGATCGGCGGCTATGCCGAGCCGCCGATGGTCTACACGCCGCAACCGGTCATGGCGGTTGACAACGGTTATGGACAGGTCGTGGAGGAGGTGGTCGATCCGGCCTATGCCACCGACCAGCCGCCCGTCTACCTGTGGGTGCCCGAATACCAGCGCCTGCACTGGGCGCAGTACTGCCGCGACTACGGTGCCATCGGCGTACCGGTGTACTTCGTCGACGACAGCTGGTACCGCGCCAACGTGATGCGCCGCAACTGGTCGCCCGAGCAGCGCTCGTGGTCGCGCGAGCAGTGGCTCGAGCAGGACCGCGTGGCGCGCGACCGCTACGAGCGCCAGCGCTTCGAGCAGCAGCGCTGGGAACAGCAGCAGCGCTGGAACGCGCAGCGCGAGTGGTACGGCCAGCAGCAGGGCCGCTGGGGGCACGATCACGACCGCCGCGGCCCGCCCGATGGCCAGAACCGGATCCGGTGGGGCTCGGCGCAGGGCTACTTGCCGCCGCAAGGCAACCCGGGCACGCGTCCGCAGCCGCAGCCGCAGCCGCAACCGCCATCCGGAGGCGGGCAGTGGCAGGGCAACGGGCAGTGGACTCAACCTGCAAACGGCGGCTACGCCGGCAATGGCGGCTACGCGGGTGGCCACGCCGGCTACGGCGGCAATGCCGGCCAGCAACCGCCGTCCGCATCGCAGCCGCGCGGCGACGGCCGCGCCTGGCAAGGCGGCGACCGGAACGGGGGCGACCGGCGCGGGGACGATCG
>JAEKKH010000122.1 GCA_019510465.1 Burkholderiales bacterium | reverse complement strand
TCCTGCGTCTGCACGCGCACGGTCAGCAGCACCTTCGTCACGTCGGTCTTGACGGTATCGATCAGCTGCGAGAACAGCTCGAAGGCCTCGCGCTTGTATTCCTGCTTCGGGTTCTTCTGCGCGTAGCCGCGCAGGTGGATGCCCTGGCGCAGGTAGTCGAGCGCGGCCAGGTGCTCGCGCCAGTTGGTGTCCAGGTGCTGCAGCAGCACCATGCGCATGAACGGGGTGAACTGCTCCTCGCCGACGAGGTCGAGCTTGCCCTGGAACGCGGCCCTGGCGGCCGTGACGACCATCCCGACGACGTCCTCGTCGTTGACCGACTCGGACTTCTCGACCTGTTCGGCGACGGGCACGTCGAGCAGGTACTCCTCGCGCAGCGCCTTCTGCAGGCTCGGCAGGTCCCACTGTTCCTCGACGCTCTCGGCCGGCACGAAGGCCCGCACGAGGTCCTCCATGGTGCCTTCGCGCAGGTTGGCGATCTGGTTGACCAGCGACTTGGCCTCCAGGATCTCGTTGCGCTGCTGGTAGATCACCTTGCGCTGGTCGTTGGCGACGTCGTCGTATTCGAGCAGCTGCTTGCGCATGTCGAAGTTGCGCGCCTCGACCTTGCGCTGGGCGCCTTCGAGGCTGCGGCTGACGATGCCGGCCTCGATGGCCTCGCCCTCGGGCATCTTCAGGCGCTCCATGATCGCCTTGACGCGGTCGCCCGCGAAGATGCGCATCAGCGGGTCTTCCAGCGACAGGTAGAAGCGCGAGGCACCCGGATCGCCCTGGCGGCCGGAGCGGCCGCGCAACTGGTTGTCGATGCGGCGCGACTCGTGGCGCTCGGTGGCGATGATGCGCAGGCCGCCGGCGGCCTTGACCTGCTCGTTGAGCGCCTGCCATTCGTCCTGCAGCTGCTTGATCTGGCGCGCCTTCTCCTCGGGGGCGATCGAGTCGTCCGCCTCGATGTGCGCGACCTGCTGCTCGACGTTGCCGCCCAGCACGATGTCGGTGCCGCGGCCGGCCATGTTGGTGGCGATGGTGATCGTGCCCGGGCGGCCCGCCTGCGCGACGATCAGCGCCTCGCGCTCGTGCTGCTTGGCGTTGAGCACCTGATGCGGGATGGCGGCCTTCTGCAGCAGCGCGGACAGCTTCTCGGAGTTCTCGATGGACGTGGTGCCCACCAGCGCCGGCTGGCCGCGGTTGACGCAGTCGCGGATGTCCTCGACGACCGCGGCGTACTTCTCGCGCTCGGTCTTGTAGACCAGGTCGAGCTCGTCCTTGCGCACAGTGGGACGGTTCGGCGGGATCACCACGGTCTCCAGGCCGTAGATCTCCTGGAATTCGTACGCCTCGGTGTCGGCGGTGCCGGTCATGCCACCGAGCTTGGCGTACATGCGGAAGTAGTTCTGGAACGTGATCGAGGCGAGCGTCTGGTTCTCGCTCTGGATCTCCACGCCCTCCTTGGCCTCGACGGCCTGGTGCAGGCCGTCCGACCAGCGGCGGCCCGTCATCAGGCGGCCGGTGAACTCGTCGACGATCACGACCTCGCCGTTCTGCACGACGTAGTGCTGGTCGCGGTGGTACAGGTGGTTCGCGCGCAGCGCCGCATACACGTGGTGCATCAGCGTGATGTTGGCCGGGTCGTACAGGCTGGCGCCCGCCACCAGCAGGCCGGCCTGCGCCAGCAGTTCCTCGGCGCGCTCGTGGCCGGATTCGGTCAGCGTGACCTGGTGGCCCTTCTCGTCGACCGTGAAGTCGCCCGGCTCGATGACGCCCTCGCCGGTGCGCGGATCCTCTTCGCCGATCTGGCGCTTGAGCGCCGGCACGACGGCGTTGATGCGCACGTACAACTCGGTGTGGTCCTCGGCCTGGCCGGAGATGATCAGCGGCGTGCGGGCCTCGTCGATCAGGATCGAGTCGACTTCGTCGACGATCGCGAAGTTCAGGCCGCGCTGCACGCGATCACCGGTCTCGTAGACCATGTTGTCGCGCAGGTAGTCGAAGCCGAACTCGTTGTTCGTGCCGTAGGTGATGTCGGCGGCGTACGCGGCCTGCTTCTCCTCGCGAGTGAGGCCGGGCACGTTGACGCCCACGCTCATGCCGAGGTAGTTGTACAGGCGGCCCATCCATTCGGCGTCGCGGCGCGCGAGGTAGTCGTTGACCGTGATCAGGTGGACGCCGTTGCCGGCCAACGCGTTCAGGTAGACCGGCAGCGTGGCCATCAGCGTCTTGCCTTCGCCGGTGCGCATCTCGGCGATCTTGCCGTTGTGCAGCGTCATGCCGCCGATCAGCTGGACGTCGAAGTGACGCATCTTGAGCACGCGCTTGCCGGCCTCGCGCACCACGGCGAAGGCCTCGGGCAGCAGGTCGTCGAGCGTGTGGCCCTGCTCGAGGCGGGCGCGGAATTCGGCCGTCTTGCCCTTCAGCGCCTCGTCGCCGAGCGCCGCGGTGGGCGCTTCGAGCGAGGCGATCTTCTCGACGACGCGCCGGTATTGCTTGAGCAGGCGGTCGTTTCGGCTACCGAAAATCTGGGTAAGAAGCTTGGGCAACATGCGTGGGTTCTGGGCCGGGAGGCAGGCCACGGACATTGCACGGCGGCCGGTTTTGGCGGAGCCGGCTGTCAGCCGCGGGCCTGCCGGGGGGGTGGCAAGCGAAATCGTCTCGGAAAGGCCGCCTGGGCGCCTTCACCGCGCCGCATCTGGGGACGCATCACGCGACGGCAAGGGCCTGCCCGACGGCGATCCGCGTTTCCCCCGAGGAAACGGGGCGGAAAAACGGGAAAGTGTAGCATCCGGGCCCCTTCGGACCCGTACTTGCGGGGGCCCGCTCTATCGGTGCTCGGCGCCGAGCGGCACGGCCTGGCCGGCCGCGGTCTGCACCGCCGGCTTGGCGTTGGCCCCGGCGAGGAAGCGCTGCGGATCCTGCGGGACGCCGTCCACCAGCACCTCGAAGTGCAGGTGCGGTCCGGTGGAACGCCCGGTGCTGCCGACGTCGGCCACCACCTGGCCGCGCTTGACCAGGTCGCCCGGCTTGACCAGGATCTTGGACGTGTGGCCGTAGCGCGTCACCAAACCGTTGCCGTGGTCGATCTCCAGCATCAGGCCGTACTCGGGGTGCATCTCGGCGGTGCGCACCACCCCGCCGGCGGCGGCGTGGATCTCGGTGCCCACCGGCGACGGGAAGTCCAGGCCGGTGTGCAGCGCGCCGCGGCCGGTGAACGGGTCGGACCGGAAGCCGAATCCCGAGCCCACCGCCACGTCGATCGGGCGGCTGCTGGGAATCATCAGCGTCTTCAGGCGCGATTCCAGCAGGCGCGACTCTGTCAGCGTCAGCACGTCGTTCTGTTCGCCGGCGGCCTGCGACAGCGCGTCCAGCGCGCCGTTGAGCTCGATCAGGCCGGGATGGTTCATCGGCACGTAGGGGCCGCCGGAGCCGACGCCCTTGGGACGCGAGGTCAGTCCCGACAGGTCCTCGGGCTTCAGGCCGGCCATGCCCGAGACGCGGTCGCCCATCGCCTCGATCCTGATCATGCGGGCCTGCATGTCGCCCACCTTCTGCGCCATCGCGTCGAGGTTCTCGCGCATGACCTTGTCGCGCGCGGCGCTCTCGTCGTGCACCACCAGCTTGACGAGCTGGCTGACGACGGGCCAGCCCTCGCGGGCGGCCTTCAGGAAGAAGTAGTGGTAGATGGCGCCGGACAGTGCCAGCGTGGCAATCACGATCGTCAGCAGCGACAGCAGCAGGGCCGTCGGACTGACGTTCATGACCCGCGTGCGGGCCATGCCGCCGTGGGTGATCATTATTTGCATCGCTACACTCTCCAACAAATGGCCCCGCCCGGACCTCCCAAACCCAACGACCGGGCCGCCCCGCGGCAGCCGTTCTACGCGCCCGCGCCGCGGCCCAAATCCGTGGCCCCGCTCGCGCGGCCGCTCGGCGACAGTCTCGCCAGGGACGACACGCTGGCCGGCCTGCTCGCCCGCGTGCGCGCGTCGCAGGCGCGCCTGGACGCGCTGGCGGACGTGCTGCCCGGCCTGCTGCGCCAGCACCTGCGGGCCGGGCCGCTGGACGACGACGGCTGGACGATCCTGGCCGCCAATTCGGCCGTGGCGTCCAAGCTGCGCCACCTGCTGCCCACGCTCGCGGAAACTCTCGTCGCGAAAGGGTGGCAGGCTACTTCAATCCGGGTGAAGGTTCAATCGACACACGCCCCAGGCCGGTAAACGAAAGAAACCGCGCCGGGGCGCGGTTTCAGGGCGAAGTCGGCGCCAACCCGGCGCCGCGTTTCAGAGGCTGACCGCCTCGGCCGTCGCCTCGGGCACCTCCACCGACGTCGGCGTCTCGGCGGCCTCGGGGCCGGAGGACGGCGGGGCGGCGCGCAGCAATCGCTCGGGCCCGACCAGCAGCGTCGCGCCGGCTGGCGCGGTGGCCTGGCGATCGATCAGGGCGCCGGAGACAGCGGCGTCGACCACGCGCAGCGCACTGAAGAGCAGCGAGACGCCGATCACGCCCAGCACGAGCGACACCGCCCGGCTGACGTGCGCGTGCGCGAGCCAGCGGGGGGCGTGGAGCCAGTCGAAGTGCAGCGTCATGGAGCTCTCCTTCGAAAGCGCATCGGCCGGGGAGCCGATGCGAGCGTCGCGTTGCCGGCCTTATTGCGCCGGGGCTTCAGCCGGAGTATCCGGCGTCGTCGTCGGGGCCGTGGCCGGCACCGACGGAGTCACTGTCGGCGTGTCAGGTGTCTGGTGCATTGCTGGCGCCTGAACGTCGGCTGGCGGTGTCGCGGCCGGGGTGTCGGCGGACGTGTCCGTCTTGGCCGCGGCCGGCGCGGTGCGCTGCGGCGCGGCGCGCGACGCCGTCGCGTGCCGGGGCGCATGAGCGACCGGCGGGTTGGCCTCCGACGTGTCCGGCACGACGTTCTGCGCGGGCGCCGGCACGGCGACGGCGGACGCCGCCTGCACGGCCTGGGCGACCGGCGACGCGGCGTTGCCGGCGGCCGGCGCATTCCTGTCGAGCTCGCTGACCGCCGCGTCGGTCGCCGCCACCGACTTCTGCGCGGCGTCGTTCTCGGCCTTGGCCTGGGCCACGACCGGGCCAGGCTGGGCCGACTTGGTCACCTTGTTGGACGGCGCCATCAGCACGATGGCCAGCGCGACGCCGCCCACCAGCGCCGCGCCGACGGCTCCGATGGCCGCCTTGGGCACCCCCTTGGACGCGCCGGGCTGCCAGTCGGGCGTCGGCCCGTCGCGCATGGCGGCTGCCTCGTTCGCCACGCCGGCGCTACGGTAGGGGGCCGCAGAAGCGGGACGGGGGCGGCGCGGCTCCGAACGCAGGTCGGAATGGCCGGTCGCGAAGTGGGGAGTGTCGTAGGTAGTCATGGCTCCACGGTAGGCCCCGCGCCGCCCATTCAAAATCGGCAAACGAGCCGATCGCCGGTAGGCCTGATCCGGCCGCGGGTAGGCGAGGACCGACATATCCGGCACCCTCTGTTACAGATTGATGGGCAGCCAGCCCCGGGAATTCGCGCTCACCCGGGCAACGCATGTAGGACGGTTCCGACACGGCGTCTGGCTGTCAGCCTATGTTCAGTCGGGCCATGCCTGAGCAAACTGGCTGCAAGGTAGACGAGCGCCCGCCAGCGCAGTCGCCACAACGGACACCGGCTGGTCGGAGGCGGACATGGACAACTTTCCTGCAGGGCACGCGCGCGACGCGAATTTCGATGCCGCGTCGCCGGGCATCGGCGACCCGTTCGAGATGCAGCATGCCGACGACAACCTTGGCGACGAGGCGCCCTTCCCGTCCACCTGGCAGCAACTGGACGCGCTCGATGCTCCGCACGACTGACTTGAGCGGACAAATCAGGCGGCGCCAAGGCGTCGCAACGTCAGGCCTGGCGCGCTGACGTCCCGCTTGATCGGAAAACCTTGCCGGTCGTTGCACAATGTGGAGCAGAGGGTCGCGTCGGCATCGTCGACGGACCCGCTTGTGGCATGTCGAACCTGTTGGCTTTCGTCGTCGAGGACAGTCCGGTGATCCAGGAGAACCTGATCGCCGCGCTGGAGGAAATGGCCCCGGTAAAGGTGGTTGGCACCGCCGTGGACCAGGCCGGCGCCCTCCACTGGCTCGGCGACGACGCGAACCGCTGTGACATCGCCATCATCGACATCTTCCTGCGCCAGGGCTCGGGCATGGGCGTGCTGCGCGCGCTGCACGCCGCGGACGCGCCGTTCGAGCGCGTCGTCCTCACGAACTACGCCACCGCCGACATCCGGCGCCAATGCCTGGCGCTCGGCGCGAGCGCGGTGTTCGACAAGTCGGGCGAGATCGACGCGCTGGTCGACCACTGCGTCGCACGCGCGGCGCGTGCCGCCTGAGCGCGCGCCGGGCGCGCATCATGTCGCACTTCGGCGAATGCCGGGCGAAAGCGCGCGGCCGCTGCGCTCGGCCGCTCCGGAGCAAGGCCGCGCCCCCTCGGGGGGTGGACGCCGTACCCGGCGGCCGGGGGCCGTCATGGCACGCGGCCGCCGCGCTCGGCCGCTCCGGAGCAAGGCCGCGCCCCCTCGGGGGGTGGACGCCGTACCCGGCGGCCGGGGGCCGTCATGACACGCGGCCGCCGCGCTCGGCCGCTCCGGAGCAAGGCCGCGCCCCCCTCGGGGGGTGGACGCCGTACCCGGCGGCCGGGGGCCGTCATGTCACTGGATCAGGCCGTTCTTGAGCGCGTAGTAGGTGAGGTCGCTGTTGGTCTCGAGCTGCAGCTTCTCCAGCGTGCGCGCCCGGTAGGTGCTGACCGTCTTGACGCTGAGGAACATGCCCTCGGCGATCTGGCCCACGGTCTCGCCCTTGGCCAGCCGCAGGAACACCTGCAGCTCGCGCTCGGACAACTGCTCGTGCGGCGGGCGGTCGCCCGCGCCGGCGGCGCCGTCGGCCAGCATCTCGGCGACCTGCGCGGTGATGTAGCGCCGGCCCATGGCCACCGTGCGGATGGCCTTGACGATCTCGTCGGGGTCGCAGCCCTTGTTGAGGTAGCCGCTGGCGCCCTGGCGCAGCAGCGTCGTGGCGTAGTGCGTCTCGGGAAAGCCGCTGAGGATGAGCACCGGCAGGTCGGGACGCCGCGCCTTGATGGCCGCGAGCGCGTCGACACCGCTCTGGTCGGGCATCGAGAGGTCCATCAGCAGCACGTCGAGATCGCCGCCGCGGACGAGCTCCAGCGCCTCGCGGCCGTCGGCAGCCTCTCCCGTGACGCGCAGGTCGACGTGATCGGACAGGAATTGCCGGAGGCCGGAGCGAACGATCGCATGATCGTCGACGATCACAACGCGAATCATGTAGTCTCCCGCGGAATCGATGAACTGGATGTCGGGTCGGCGCCTTGCCGATCGGATCGACCGGTTCGCATGGAGGGTCCCGCGGTCGCGTTGAGGGCAAGCGGCGTACCGAATCATTCAAGTGTAGCGGGGAACCCGAGATGTCATTCCTGAGGACGCTGGAAACCGCGCGGCGCAGTCGCTTCGCGGCGCCGGTGGCGCTCCTGCTGGGCCTGGCCGTGCTGCTGACCAACGAGGTCGGGCACCGGCGCGCCCTCACCGTGATCGAAGGCCGCGAGGCGCTGCTGGACGCACGCGTCGAAGTCAGCCTGCTGCTGCGCGAGGTGATCGCCGCCGAATCCGGCCAGCGCGGCTACCTGCTCACCGGCCGGCCCGAATACAAGGAACCCTATATCCACGCGGCGGCGCAGGTGCAGGCGCAGCTCACGCACCTGGCGCAGATCTACTCGCGCTGGCCCGATCGCACGGCCGACGTCAGGAAGCTCGACGAGCTGACGCGCCAGCGCATGTCGGAGCTCGACACCACGATCCAGATGTTCGAGAGCAAGGCCGGCGAGGGCTGGCGCGAGGTGGTGCTGACCGACATCGGCCGCGAGACCATGCTCGCGATCGAGGGCCAGGCGCGCAACATGGCACGCGTCGAGACGACACGCATCGACGAGTCGCGCGAGCTGCTGACCGAGACGCTGATGTTCAGCCGCATCGGCATCGCCGCGCTGGTCGTCGTCAGCCTGGCCGCGCTCCTGCTGTACGCGCGCCAGGCGCGCCGCCTCGACGACGAGCGGCTGGAGCGCGCGGCGCAGCTGCGCTTCGAGCGCGACCGGCTGGAGGTGGAGGTGGAGCGCCGCACGCGCGACATCACGCAGATCGCCAACCACCTGCAGACGGCGCGCGAGGACGAGCGCAGCCGCCTCGCCCGCGAGCTGCACGACGAGCTCGGCGGCCTGCTCACCGCGGCCAAGCTCGACGTCGCGCGCATGCGCAGCCGGTTGGCGGCCGCGCCGCCGGAGGTGCTCGAACGCATGATGCACCTGGTCAAGACGCTGGACGAGGGCATCGCGCTGAAACGCCGCATCATCGAGGACCTGCGGCCGTCGTCGCTGAGCAACCTCGGCCTGAAGGCGGCCCTCGAGATCCTGTGCACGGAGTTCGCCGAACGCAGCGAGCTCGACGTGCGCACCGACATCGAGGAGCTGCCGCTGGACGACGCCGGCAAGCTCACCACCTACCGGCTGGTGCAGGAGGCGCTGACCAACGTGGCCAAGTACGCGAGCGCGTCCACGGTGCACGTGGGCGTGGCGGCGCATGGCGGCTGGGCCGTCATCGCGGTGCGCGACGACGGCGTCGGCTTCGACCCGAACGCCGCGCGCACCGCGGCGCACGGGCTGGCGGGCATGCGCTTTCGCGTGCAGTCG
This sequence comes from Burkholderiales bacterium, assembly GCA_019510465.1. Lineage (GTDB taxonomy): Bacteria > Pseudomonadota > Gammaproteobacteria > Burkholderiales > Burkholderiaceae_C > Scleromatobacter. Next base: position 8,404 of record JAEKKH010000122.1, on the reverse strand, counting down.
GCGCGCGGGCAGCTGAAGATCAAGTCCAAGCCCGGCCAGGGCACGACGATCCAGGCGCGGCTGCCGCTGCCCGATCACGTGCAGGATGCCGTCGATTCGACGATGGACGTGGCCTCGCTGCTGGGGCCCGGCGCCTTTCCGAAGCCTCCCGCAAACGTCGGTTAGGCCTCGCTTCGCCTGCAGCGCGCCTGGATGCGGGCGCGGCGTCGTCCCTGTCGTCCGACACGCCGAGGCGCCGCCGTCGCGCGCGTGGGCACGCCGTTCGCCCCACCGTGGAGCTACTGTCTTTCCACAACGATTTCGAAGGAGCACGACCATGTTCACTCGCCTCACGATCGCCGCCATGCTCGCGGCCACCGCCCTCGTCACCGCCACCGGCTGCGCGGTCGAACGCCACCAGGAAACCGTGGGCGCCTATGTCGACGACTCCGCCGTGACGACCAAGGTCAAGGCCAAGTTCGCCGAGGATCCGACCGTCAGCGCCATGGCCATCAAGGTCGACACGATGAAGGGCGTGGTGCAGCTGTCGGGCTTCGCCAAGTCGAACGAGGAACGCATGATGGCCGAGCGCCTGGCGCGCCAGACCAACGGCGTCCAGGGCGTGCGCAACGACATCATCGTCAAGCAGTAGGTGCCCTGCAGGCCGCGGCGGCCGCCCCATGCCGCCGCCGCGGCGCTTCCCTGACCGGCGCTGAGCGCCAGCCGTTCCTTTCGCGCAGGGTCTCTACGGCAGGCCGGCGCCTCCGCTTTTGGAAGAGTCGCGTGCCTCGGCCCATCGAGGGCCTCGGCGGCTGCGGCGCCGCCCGAACGCTTCGAACGAGGTGCTGGCGCGCTATGAGGTGCTGGCGCATTGGCCGTGCTTGCGCATTGGCCGTGCTTGCGCCACTGCACGTCATCGCAGGGCGGGTCGTTTGAACCGCGGCGCGTGCCATGAGCGCCGCTGGACGAGCGAGCGACGCAAGCTCGCATGAACCCGAAAATGCCCCGCGTCGCGGGGCATCTTTCCTTGGCGACGAGCGGACAGCCGCAAGCGGTCCGCCGCACGAGGCGGACGGACGACACCGATGCAGCGCGGGTCGCAGCGCGCGCCCATGCCTCTCAATGCTGCACGCGCTCCGGCGGTGCGTAGCGCAGGCCGATGGCGATGCGCCCTGTCCAGAACACCATGCGGCCGGTGCCGGGCAGCGCCACGGGGCCGATGTAGCCCTGCGGGACCCAGCCCTTGTCGAACGGCGCGGGATGCGAGGGCGGCAGCTTGTCGGGACTCGCGACGGTGGAAATCATGGCTCACCTCCTGGGGATTCGCGACTCTTCGGCAAACAGTGAGCCCGGCCGTGGCGTGACAGGATGTGCACGCCCGGCATCCCCCGAATTCGAGTGCCACCGCCGAGCGAAAAGCGCCTACGATCGCGTCGGGACCCTGCCAGCGGAGACCCACGTGGATCGCAGCGAGATCATCACGGACGAGTCGGTCGAATTCGTGCGCCAGCCCGACGGACGCTGGCGCTGGCACGCCCGCACGCCCGAGGCCGCCGACCTGCTTTCCACCGAACCGGGCGCACCGTCGATGCTCTCGTTCAAGACCAAGTTCGAAGCCGCGGCCGACGTCGCGGTGCATGCCGAGGCCGAGCGCGACCCCACCGGCCGCCTCGTGATGACGCGCGACTACATCCGGCGCATGGTCAGCGCCATCGCCCTGCCCTGCGCGGCCTGCGCGGACGTCTACTTCGGCAGCCTGTACTGGCATCGCCGCGACGGCGGCGGCGCCAACTGGGGCGTCGACATCGTCAACGGCACCGGGGATTTCGACGGCTGCCTCGAATGCGTCGCGGCCGCGCGCGAGGACCTGCGCCGGCTGTACTCCATCGTCGACGAGGCGTGAAGCGACGGCTCACCTCGCGCGGACGGGCTGGACAAACACACTGCACCCGGCAGGCAGCAACGACCGGCACCGGTGCGATTTTCAGCAAATCCCGCAGCGCAGCGCCACGCTGCGCGTGTCAGGCCGCCAGGCCGCACGGCTTCGATCCTGCAAGCCGCCGGGCCCTGCGCGACGCGGATCGCCGCCTGCCCGCGAGCGCATTGCCGCCGTCGGCGGGTGTCGCGCAATTGACGCACCCGCGGCCGAGTCGAGGGGCTTCCCCCTTCCTGACCATCATCTGATGGTAAATACCTAGATGCACACAACGATCCAGCATGCGAATGACTGACCAACCCTTCAAGGTACTCGTCGTCGGCGGTGGCGCCGGCGGGCTCGAACTGGCTTGCAAGCTGGGGCGCCAATGGGGCCCGGAGCGTGTCGCGCTGGTCGACGCCAACCTGTTCCACATCTGGAAGCCCTCGCTGCACGAAGTGGCCGCGGGCACGCTGGACATCCACCAGGAAGGCCTGTCCTACCAGATGCTGGCGCACGACAACGGCTTCTCGTTCCACTACGGACCGATGACGGGCCTGGACACGGCCGCGCGCGAGCTGGTGGTCGGCGCGGTGATCGACGGCACGCAGGAGGTGCTGCCCTGTCGCCGCATCGTCTACGAGTCGCTGGTGCTGGCCATCGGCAGCGTCTCCAACGACTTCGGCGTGCCCGGCGTCGCCGAGCACGCGTTCTCGCTGGACGGCCCGCACGACGCCGAGCGCTTCCGGCTGCGCATGCTGCAGCTGCTGTCCCTGGTGGACGTGCGCAAGGCGCACGATCCGTCCGCCGCGCTGGACATCGTCATCATCGGCGGCGGCGCCACCGGCGTCGAGCTGGCCGCGGAACTGCGCGAGGCGACGTCGCTGCACGCGCAGTACGGACTGCGCCACATCGATGCAGGACGCGACGTGCGCCTGCGCATCCTGGAGGGCGCGCCGAGGCTGCTCGCGCCGCTGGACGAGAAGGTGTCCGCCGCGGCGACGCGACTGCTCAAGCAGCGCCACGTCGACGTCACGCCGTCGTGCCGCGTCGTCGAGGTCGGTGCCAGCCAGGTGCGCGACGCCGAAGGCCACGTCTACCCGGCCGACCTGTGCGTCTGGGCCGCGGGCATCAAGGCCCCGCCGCTGCTCGCGCAGGTGGGGCTGCCGGTCACGAAGAACGGCCAGGTCAAGGTCGACGGGCAGTTGCGCGTCGAGGGCCTGGCGGGCGTGTTCGCGTTCGGTGACTGCGCGTCCTGTCCGCAGCCGGACGGCAAGACGGTGCCGCCGCGGGCGCAGTCCGCGCACCAGCAGGCCGACTACCTGTGCGGGCTGCTGCAGCAGCCGCCGGGCACCGACCTCGGCCGGCGGCCGCCGTACCGGTACCACGACCACGGCTCGCTGGTGTCGGTGGGCTCCAGCGCCACGGTCGGCAGCCTGATGGGCAACCTGTTCAAGTCGACGACGTGGTTCGTCGAGGGGCTGTTCGCCCGCATGGTCTACGTCAGCCTGCACCTGATGCACCACCGCGCCGTCATGGGCACGCTCCGCACGGCGGTGCTGGCGATGGCGCGCTTCCTGGTCAAGCGCGCGCGGCCGCTGGTCAAGCTGCACTAGCGGCGGCGGCGACGACGGCCTGGCCGGCATCGCCGGTCGACGTCATTTCCAGCACGACGCTCCCGGGGCCGTCCGCCATGGGTGCAAACGTCCAGTCGCTGAGATTCGGGCCCGCCGGCCGTTCGGGGAGACCTCGTCGCGACGATCCCCGGCCGCGGCTACCGCTTCACGGCGCACCTGCAGGCCGCGGATGACGCGGCGACCGCGCGCGCCGCGGCCGCGCCGGTCGCCGACGCGCGGCCCGCGCCGCTGATCGGCCGCGGCGGTGACCTGGCCGCGCTGGCGGCGCTGGTCGACGCGCACCGGCTCGTCACGCTGGTGGGCGCCGGCGGCGTAGGCAAGACACGGCTCGCACAGGCCTTCCTGCACGCGCAGCAGGAGGCGTGGCGCCACGGCGTCTGCTGGATCGAGCTGGCCACGGTGGCCGACCCGGGCGCGCTGCCCGGCGCGATCGCGTCGACCCTCGGCGCGCGCCCGCCGGCCGGCGCGCCGCTGGCCGGCCTGGCCGGTGCGGTGGCGCCGCCGCAGATGCTCGTCGCGCAAGTCAAGCGCTGTGTACGCACGTCAGGCGACGTCGTCGCCTCGCGCCCATCCCGTGTCATCCTGCGCGCCAGCGCCTCGAGCAAGCCGTTGCGCGCCTGGTCCAGCGCATCACGCATCTCCTCGGGCATGCGCGTGGCCAGCGTGATGTCCAGCAGGCCGTCGATCGCCTTCGAGTAGAAGCCCGCCAGCGCGTTCGGGTTCGGGTGCTGCATGAACAGCAGCTTGACCGCCATCTCGAGCGCCACGATCTGGCCCGAGAGCCGCGCGTTCTCGATGCGCTGCTGCTCGAAGAGGTCGGACAAGGGGCTGGTCATGACGGATGCCTTGGGAAGTTGCCCGCTGCAGGATAGCGCACGGCCCCGACGCCCGCCTGCACGCGATCGCAGCTCGTGCAGCGCCTGGCCCTTTCCGCGGCGCGCCGCCGGTCACGGCCGCGCCGGCGATACGTCGCCGTACTTCGCGGCCAGCGGCGCGCCGCGTGCGAAGTCGGCCAGCAGCGCGAGATAGCCCTCGGGCTGGCGCAGCGACGTGCGCTCGCCGTCCGCCCCGGTCTCGTACTCGAAGATGCCGTGCTCGGTGCGCGGCCACACGACCGAGGTGATCGGATGGCCGGCCATGCGCAGTTGCGCGAGGCGACGGGCGGTCTCGGCGCTCGGCGCATCGAGGTCGTCCTCGGCCAGCACCCACAGCTGCGGCGGCTTCACGGCGGCGATGGTGGCCAGCGGGTCATACAGGAAGGGGGTATGCCAGTCGAACTGCCTGGCCAGCGCCGCCACCTGGTCGCGCTGCACCGGCAGGAGCGCCCAGGCGATGTCGCCATGCACATCCTTGTACCAGGGCTCCTTGCGCAGCGGGTCGCGCACCGCGGCGAAGCGGTCGTAGGTGGCCAGCGTCGGGTCGAGCAGCAGCGCATCGGCGGCGTCGACCAGCGCCATCGCCTTGGCGGTCGAATCGGCCGGATGATGGTGGTCGGCCATGTTCTTCGCGACGGCCGAGCGATCCTCCTCCAGCACCGACACCGCCAGTCCGAAGGCCACGATGACGAAGTCGACGTCGGCATGCGTCGCCGCGATCGGCGCCACCCAGCCGCCCTGGCTGGGGCCCTCGAAGCCGATGCGGCCGACGCGCTCGCCGCCGAGCCGGCGCGCCGTGGCGAGCGCGGCGACCGCGTCGCGCGCGAGCTGCTCGAAGTCCTGCGTGTACTGCCCGCCCGACGCGCCGGTGCCGCGCTTGTCATACACGAACGCGCCGATGCCCTCGGCCGGCAGGCGCCGCTGCAGGGCGTCGAAGTCGAGTGCCGAATCGTGCTCCGAGCCTTGCAGCAGCACGACGACGGGCACGCGCGCGTCGCCCGGCGGCAGCACGAGGCGGCCGGCGAGCTCGACGTCGTCGCTGCGGAAGTGGACGTCGCGCGCCACCAGCGGCACGCGCCCGCCGGCGACACCGTCGAACCGGATCGCGTCGCAGCCGTCGACCTGCACGACGTGGCCGTCCGGCCGCGAGGTCCAGCCGAGACGGCTCACGCCCGCATGCGCCCCCGTGGGCGCGAAGGCGCCGCTGGTACCGTCGCGGCGGCGCCAGCGCAGCCGGTCGTTCGACGAGGCGGCGATGTCGACGGTGCTCCCGTCGGCCAGCGCGTAGAGGCCGACCTGGCAGGGAGCGGCCGCCGCGGCGGTGGCGAAGAAGGCGCCGGCGGCCAGTGCGAGCGCGGAAAGGAAGAAGTTCATGGCGGGCTGACGTAGGGTGCGAAGACGCCATCGTCGTGCGAACGCCTGCCGCGGGCCAGGGCCGGGCGACGGACCGGCGATCGCCGGGGATGGACCGGAACGCCGCCTCGGCGGTTGACGTCGCCGCGCCGTGGCGGGTCGCGCCGATCCGTGCCGCCCTGGCCTTCCGTCGGAGGCCGATGAGGGGCCGATCAGTGGCATTGTTCACGCGAACCGCCGCCTGCCGCCGCCGAGTGCGACAGCAACTCTGCAACAAGTTCTTACACTCAGCAGCGAGCGAGCCACGGCGCCGGAGGGCGTCCCCCCAACGAACAACCCATCACGCCATGAACAAGATCACCTTCGCCGCCCTGACCTCGGCTGCCGTCCTGGCCACGGGGGCCCACGCCGCGCCCACCGTCGGCGACGTCGTCACCGCGACGTTCAACAAGAACGCGAGCAAGCTGGTGCTCAAGGGCAGCAGCGCCGACATCCGGTTCACCGTCAGCAACGACAAGAACGCGAACCAGTTCCTCGTCACGGCGAAGACGGACGGATCGGTCGAGATCGGCGCGCCCGTGGCCGCCGACGCGCTGATCGACGGCTCGTTGCCGCTGGCGTTCAGCACCGAGACCCTGGATTCGACGCTGCGCGGCGCCGGCGGCGCCTGGACGACCACCAACACGGCCCTCGGCGAGTTCTTCCTGCCGTTCTCGTACACGGTGAAGAACGTGACCGACTACGGCTGGATCGAGGCCATCGTCACGCAGAACCCGACGACGCACAACTACACGCTCGCGCTCGAGAACTACGCGTACACGACCAACGGCCATGGCATTCGCGCCAGCTCGACCACCGCGGTCGTCGCGTCGGTGGTGCCCGAACCCGCCAACGCCGCGCTGATGCTGGCCGGCCTGCTGGCCCTGGCGGGCGTGCGCCGCCGGCGCGTGGCCAAGCACCAGGCCTGAGCGGGCGGCCGCTCGCCGCGGCCGTCCTCGTCTTCCCGGGCCGCGTCTTGATGCGACCTTGAATTCGACGCCCGTCCCGCGGCGGCACCCGGCCTTGGCCGCCAGGTCGAAACTCCCCACGCCCCACCGGCGCCTTTCGATCGGCCCTCCGCCAGGGCATCGCCGCAGCAGCCCGCGGCCCGGCCCGGAGGCCGCAGGGCATGCGCGCGTCGCAGCGGTGACGAAGATGGTGCCGACTATCCGAATCGAACGGATGACCTCCCGCTTACAAGGCGGATGCTCTACCAGCTGAGCTAAGTCGGCGCGCGGAGCGCTGGGCGCGAGCTGCGCCCGGCAGAACTTTACTTGATGCGCTTGAGCGCGGGGCGCGCGCCACCCGGGGCGGGCGCGGGGGACTCGGGCGGCTCGCCGCCGTCGTCGTCCTCCGGGGTGTGGCCGGCCTCGTCGGCGGCCGGCGGGGTGGCCGGGGCCAGGCGCAGGCCGCGCGGCGCCTCGGGCGCCGGGGCGACCGAGTGGCTGACCGGGGCGCTGGTGGCGGCGGGCGCTTCGCTCTCGGCCGTGGGCATGGGGAAGGCCATGCCCTGGCCGTTCTCGCGGGCGTAGATCGCCACGACGTGGTCGACCGGCACCAGGATGTCGCGCGCCATGCCGCCGAAGCGGGCACGGAACTCGATGAAGTCGTTGCCCAGTTTCAGGCCGCTCGTGGCCTCGAAGCCGACGTTGAGCACGATCTCGTTGTTCTTGACGTATTCCATCGGCACCTGCACCGAGCGGTCGACGTGGACGGCCAGGTAGGGCGTGAATCCGTTGTCGGTGCACCAGTCGTGCAGCGCACGGATCAGGTAAGGCCGCGTGGAGCTGCCGGGAATCTCGGTGGTGCTGACCTGGGTCATGAACGGCGAATCGGAGCGGGGGCGAGGACGGGGCAGTCAGCGGCAACGCGCATACCGGCCGGGGCACGCCCCGGGCCGGCAGGCGAGCATCACTTGCGCATGACCTTTTCCGAGGGCGTGAGCGCCTCGATGTAGGCCGGACGCGAGAAGATGCGTTCCGCGTACTTCAGCAGCGGCGCGGCGTTCTTCGACAGCTCGATGCCGTAGTAGTCGATGCGCCACAGCAGCGGGGCGATGGCCACGTCGAGCATCGAGAAATCGTCGCCGAGCATGTACTTGTTCTTCAGGAAGATCGGCGCCAGCTGCGTGAGGCGGTCGCGGATCTGCGAGCGAGCCTTCTCGAGCTGCTTGTCGTTGGCCTTGACGCCGCCGCGGCCTTCCAGGATGTTGACGTTCGAGAACAGTTCCTTCTCGAAGTTGAACAGGAACAGGCGCACGCGGGCACGCGCGACCGGGTCGCCCGGCATCAGCTGCGGATGCGGGAAGCGCTCGTCGATGTACTCGTTGATGATGTGCGACTCATAGAGGATGAGGTCGCGCTCGACGAGGATGGGCACCTCGTTGTACGGGTTCATCAGCGCGATGTCTTCGGGCTTGGCGAAGAGGTCGACGTCGCGGATCTCGAAATCCATGCCCTTCTCGAACAGCACGAAGCGGCAGCGGTGCGAGTACGGGTCGGTGGTTCCTGAATACAGCACCATCATGGCGGGGGGCTCCGTCGAAAAAACTTTGTCGTAAAAAAACACTCGACCGGCAAGCCGGTCGAAAGAACCTCAAGGCCGGC
>JAEKKH010000144.1 GCA_019510465.1 Burkholderiales bacterium | reverse complement strand
GGTCAAGGCCTACGACAGGCTGGGCCTGGCGACGCTGCGCGACGACGCCCAGCGCGTGCTGGACAAGAACTTCCCGAACAGCGACTTCAACGAAGCCGCCAAGCCCAAGGCGTGGTGGAAGTTCTGGTGACTTGACGGCCCCACGGGCGCTTTCCTCCGAAGGGGGCTTCGCGCGCGCTCCCTGCCCCCCGGGGCCCGGCCGCGAGCGGCCCGGCAGGGCTGGATCCGCCGCTCCGCTGAACTTCGTTTGAGCCTGGCGAGCGTCAGCGGCAGCGCCGGCGACGGGATGCCCCTGGGCACTATCCTCGTGGGTCAGGGCCAGGCCGCGCAGGAACTCGAGCGCCTGGCCACCGTCATCGAGCTGGCGCATCGGCGGCAGCGCGTCGATCAGGCGCTGGCCATAGCGCGCGGTGCGCAGGCGCGAGTCGCAGATCACCAGCAGTCCCTTGTCCGAGACCGTGCGGATCAGGCGCCCGGCGCCCTGCTTCAGCGACACCGCGGCCTCGGCGACGAAGCAGTCGTTGAACGCATCGCGGCCCTGCGACTGCAGGCGCTTGACGCGCGCCTCGATCAGCGGGTCGTTGGGCGGCGGGAACGGCAGCTTGTCGATCAGCACGCACTGCAGCGCATCGCCCGGCACGTCGATGCCTTCCCAGAAGCTCTGCGAGCCCACCAGCACGCAACCGCCGCGCGTGAAGCGCTCCAGCATCGCGCGCTTGGGCAGCGTGCCCTGCACCAGCACCTCGAGCGACGCGCCCAGCCGGCCCAGCTCGGCCTGCAACGCGTCGGCGGCCGACCGCATGGCGCGCAGCGTCGTCGTCAGCACGAAGGTGCGCCCGCGCAGTGCCGCGGCGCAGTGCGCGGCGGCACGGCCGACGCTCTCGGCGTGGTGCGCGTCGGCCGGCGCAGCGAAGCGCGGCGGCACGTAGACGCAGGAGTTCGCCTCGTAGTCGAACGGGCTGTCCACGCGCAGCTTGCGGGCGTCGGCCAGCCCGGCCGGCTCGGAGAACCAGGTCAGCCCCGCGTCGTCGCCGAGCGTGGCCGACGTGAAGATCCAGGCACGCGGCACCGCCTCGCGCTGCACGCTCAGCGGGCCGCCGATGTCCAGCGGCGATTCCACCAGCCGCGCCTGGTGCGTGGTGAGGTCGACCCAGCGCACCTGGCCTTCCGGCGCCGTGCCCTGGAAGCGCGCGCACAGCCCGCGGTAGGCATCGGCGCGGCCGCGCAGGCGGGTGAAGTCGGGGCCGATGTCCTGCATCGGTTCGAGCGTCTCGACGAGCAGCGCGCAATGCGACGCCAGTGCCCCGAGCGCGTCCGGCAGCAGGCCGTCGGCCTCGACCTGCTCCCATGGCCGCCGCGTGTTGCCGGTGCCGCCGCCGCGCGCGTGCGCGTGCGGGCCCGCGGCCGCGAGGCGCAGCTCGCGCGCGAGCAGCTCCAGCCGCGCGGCCAGCTCCGTCCAGGGCGCGAGTCCACGCGCCTGCTGCAGGCCGGCACCGACCAGGTCGCGCGCCAGGTCGATCGCCTGTCCGGTGGCCAGCGTCTGCCCGAGGAACTGCACGCCGATGTCCACCATCTGGTGCGCCTCGTCGAAGACCGCGACATCCACCGACGGCAGGAGCTCCGCCACGCCGCCCTCGCGCAGCGCCATGTCGGCGAAGAACAGGTGGTGGTTGACGACGACGACGTCGGCCGCCATCGCCTCGCGCCGCGCCTTCATCACCGGGCACACGGCGAACTTCGGGCATTCGCTGCCCAGGCAGTTCTCGCGCGTGGAGGTGACCAGCGGAATGACCTCGGAGCGCTCGTCCAGGCCTTCCAGCTCGCTGAGATCGCCGCTGGTGGTGGACTGGGCCCAGGTCTCGATACGGGACAGCGCGCGGATCGCCAGGCGATCGGCGAACGTGGCCTCGGAGCGGGCGCGCTCCATCCGATACGGGCACAGGTAGCTGGCACGGCCCTTGAGCAGCGCGGTGGTCAGCGGCACGCCCAGCACTTCCGTCAGGCGCGGCAGGTCGCGGTAGAAGAGCTGGTCCTGCAGGTTCTTCGTGGCCGTGCTGACCAGCGCGCGGCGCCCGGCCAGCAGCAGCGGCACCAGGTAGGCGAAGGTCTTGCCGACGCCCGTGCCGGCCTCGACGACCAGCGTGGCGCGATCCTCGATGGCCTGGGCCACCGCCCCGGCCATGCTCAGCTGGCCGGCGCGCTCCAGGTAGGCGTCGTCCTCGCGGGCCAGCGGGCCTTCCGCCGAAAGCGCGCGCAACACGGCCTGCACCAGGGCTGGTGCCGCATCCTCTTGACCTTCGTTCACGCTTTTTCCGGGGGAGACAGTTCGGCCTCGAGCTGCGAGATCTGATCGCGCAGCATGAGACGGCGCTTCTTCAGGCGTTTGAGCGCCAGCTCGTCGACGCTGCCCTGCTCGCCCGCAGCGTCGATCAGCTGGTCGAGGTCGGCATGGGCCATGCGTAGCTCGATCAGGTGACGTTGTGGGGAATGCAGGGATTCGTTCATGGCGGCAGCCCCTTGACGGGCGCAATCACAGTTTATATTGACGGTCATGAACACGACCACGCAAGGCTTCCGCATTTCGGCCTCGACTGGCCTGCACAAGGGCGACCGCGCCTACCAGCAGGATCAGATCGAGCTGCTGGTGCATCCGCGTATACCCGGATGCGCCCTGGGCCTGGTCGCCGACGGCATGGGTGGCAAGAGCGGCGGTCGCACGGCGGCCGACCAGGTCGTGATGACCGCCCGCCAGGTGTTCGAGCGCTTCGCGCCCCAACGCGACGACCCGACTGCGATGCTGACCAGCCTGGTCGTGGAATCGCACCTGATGATCAAGCTGACGGCCATCACCGCCGAGGAAGAGCCGCACAGCACCCTCGCCGCCTTCCTGGTGATGCCCAGCCGCCAGGCATTCACCGTGCACGCGGGCGACTCGCGCATCTACCACTACCGCGGCGCCGAGCTGGTGCGCCGGACCAAGGACCACTCCTACGTGCAGCGCCTCATCGACGAAGGCCGCCTGACCGAAGAGAAGGCCAACACCCACCCGCAGTCCAACCTGCTGACGGGCTGCCTCGGCACCCAGCAGGATCCGCCGGTGGAGCTCAACCACATCGACTACCTGGAGGTCGGCGACTCGCTGATGGCCTGCAGCGACGGCCTGTGGCACTACCTGACCGCCCGCGAGATCGGCGCCATCATCAACGCGCTGTCCCCGCGCGAGGCCACCGAGATGCTGATCAGCAAGGCGCGCCAGCGCGCGCGCGGCTCCGGCGACAACCTGTCGCTGGTGCTGGTGCGCATCGAGGCGATCAGCTGACGCTGCACGCTTGCCGACCGACGGCGCCCGCGAGGCGCCGTCTTTCATGGCGTTGTCGAGTACGCTAGGCGTCCATCGATTCCGGCTATCGACACAGGACAAGCCCATGCACTTCGAGGTTCCGAGCCTGCCGCACTCCGTCAAGGAGTTCGCGGCCCATTACTTCATGATCGTCGTCAGCATCCTCACGGCGCTGGGGCTGGAGGCCACGGTCGAACACCTGCACCACAAGCATGCCGCCGAGGCCGCGGAGAAGGCGGTCGAGACGGAGCTGCGCAACAACCTGGCCGACCTGCGCGAGAGCGACCGCAAGAATCTGGAACGCCTGGGGCCGCTCAAGCAGCTGTGCGACGAGCTGATCAAGGATTTCGACGACGGCACGCCGACCGCGCCGATCAAGCGGAAGATGGGCGACCGCGCGAAGGCCGGCGTCGACTTCGGCGTCTTCTATCCGTCGCTGCAGCACGAGGCCTGGGACGTGGCCGTCGCCAACCAGTCGGCGTCGTACATGGAGCCCGAGACCCTGCGCCGCCTGTCGGCGGCCTATGCGTCGCAGCGCGAGGTCAACCAGGCCAGCCTGACCGTCTTCGTCAACGTGCCGGCCTACCTCGACGCGCTGACCGACGCGCGCGTCGGCGCCGCCGACCCGCACGAGTTCCTGCGCGCCATCCGCCAGGCCCAGGCCACGGTGCGCGGCGCGCACTTGAAGTACATGGAACTCGACCACCAGCT
>JAEKKH010000143.1 GCA_019510465.1 Burkholderiales bacterium | reverse complement strand
GGCGGCGGCGTCGGGGATGACGATGCCCGAGGCGGTCTTGGTTTCCTGTTCCAGGCGCTTGACGACGACACGGTCGTGCAACGGACGCAGCTTCATATTGGCTCCTTCAATGCATTCGAGTAAGACTCGCGGCTGGCTCCACAGTAAGTAAGCGCCCGCTCGCGACGGATTTCGCAAGTGCTCCGGCGGCCGAGGCCACCGTCGCTAGCACTCGCGTCTGTTGAGTGCTAGCAGGCATTATAGGGACTGTCCGTGACGATTCAAGGGGCGTGTCAGCTGTTGCCACATCAGATGTCGTTCGGCGAATCTTCCCCGTGCCGCTCGTTCAGCGACCCACCCAAGCCGCGATGGCGGCGCCGATCTCGGCGCTCGAGTCCTCCTGGACGAAGTGCAGGCCCTTGACGGTCACCTCGGTCTGGTTGCGCCAGCGGCGGCAGGATTCGCGCTGCTTGCCGACGAGGATCACTCCAGGCTCGACGTTCACGAAGAGCTTGGGCAGGTCGTTGGTCGACATCCAGTCGGCGTAGGCCTGCACGCGGGCGGTCACGTCGGTTGGGTGGCCGTCGATCGGCAGCTCGCGCGGCCAGGCGAGGGTGGGCCAGCGGTGCTCCGGCCGTGCGAAGGGCCGCCGGTATTCGTCCATCTCGTCATCGGTGAGGGGCCGCAGGATGGACTTGGGCAGGATGGCCTCGACGAAGAGGTTGCGCTCGAGAACCAGCTGCTCGCCGGCCGGCGAGCGCAGCGCCCGGAACATCTCGCGGGATTCCGCCGGCCATTCGTCCCACGTCAGCGGGCGCACGATGGCCTCCATGTAGGCGATGCCCGCGACTCGCGACGGGTGGTGGCGGGCCCAGTCGAATCCCAGCGCCGAGCCCCAGTCGTGCAGCACCAGCGTCACGGGCGCGTCCGCGGGCACGACGCGCTCGATGAAGCGCGCCAGGAAATCGCGGTGCGTGGCGTAGCGGTAGGTGCCGGCATCAGCCGGCGCCAGCTTGTCGGAATCGCCCATGCCGATCAGGTCGGGCGCGATGCATCGCCCCAGTCCCTCCAGGGCCGGTATCACGTCGCGCCACAGGGCCGACGACGTCGGGTTGCCGTGGAGGAGAAGGAAGGTGTGCTGGCCCTGGCCTCGATCGACGCAGGCCATGCGATGACCCCCGACGTCCACGGTTTGCTTGGCGCTGGTGTCCATGTCGACTCCTTTCGGTGATGGGATGGCGCCACTCTAGGATTTGCATCGCGCCGCGGACAGTGGCAGTCTTGCCACCTGGCAGGCCAATACCGACATCATGAAATCGATCGTGATCTGGGCCCTTGACGGCGGACTCGCCACCGGCGTGGCCGGCCTGGCCGATCTCCTCGCCGTGGCGAACGCGATCGCCGCCCGCCGCCGGCCGAGCGGCGCCGAGCCGCTGTTCGACTGGCAGGTGCACTCGCCAGGCGGCCGGGCGATCCGCACCGCGGCCGGCCTCACCCTCCAGCCGCACGGCGCGATCGACACCGGTGTCGCGGCCGATGTCATCTACCTGCCCGGCCTGTTCATCGAGTCCACCGGACCCGAACTGTGGCTCGCGCTGAAACGCCTGCAGTGGCTGCTGCCCGCGTTGCGCGCCCAGCACGCGCGGGGCGCGTCGATCGCGGCCAATTGCACCGCCACGCTGCTGCTCGCGGAGGCCGGGTTGCTGGACGGGCGCAGGGCGACCACCAGCTGGTGGCTGGCACGGACCTTCCAGCAACGCTATCCATCGGTGAACCTGCGTCCCGACGAGGCGGTGACAGCCGACCGCGGCCTCTACTGCAGCGGCGCGTCCACCGCCGGCATCCAGCTGGCGCTGCGCCTGGTGGAGAAGTTCGGCGGCAGGGGAGTGAGCCTGTCCACGGCGAAGACGCTGCTGTTCGACGGCAGCCGCGGCTCGCAGGCGCCCTACAGGAGTCTCACGCCGGCGGGCCACGGCCACGCCGATGCGCTGGTGCTGCGCGGCGAACGCTGGATCGACCGGCGTCTGGGGGAGCCGTTCGAATTGGGCCTGCTGGCGCAGGCATTGGCAGTGAGCGAGCGCACGGTGATCCGGCGCTTCAAGGCCGCCCTGGGCACCACGCCGGGGCACCATGCGCAGAAGATGAAGGTCGAGTCTGCCAAGGGACTGCTCGAAAGGGGAACGCTGGGGTGGGACCAGGTGTGCGAACGCGTGGGCTATGCGGACGCCAGCTCCTTTCGCCGCTTGTTCAAGCGCGAGGTCGGCATGTCCCCCGGGCAGTACCAGGCGAGGTTCGCGGCCAGGTCGACGGCCGCGTGAGGCGGCGACGCGGTCTTCGAAGGCGATCGGCCCGGCGCGAAGTTCGTGATTCCGTGGACCGACGGCGCCACTCGAAGCGCCGAAGCCGTGTCAGGCCGCCGCCGTGGCGGCGAGCCGGTCAGGCAAGGAGGGCGAGGCGCTGCCCGCCGGGATGCGGAACCAGATGGCGTACATCGCGGGCAGGAACACCAAGGTCAGGATCGTCCCCGCGAAGGTGCCGCCGATCAGGGTGTAGGCGAGCGTTCCCCAGAACACCGAATGCGTCAGCGGGATGAAGGCCAGGATCGCCGCCAGGGCCGTCAGGACCACGGGTCGTGAACGCTGCACCGTGGCCTCGACCACCGCGTGCAAGGGATCGAGTCCGTCCCGCTCGTTGTGACGGATCTGGCCGATCAATATCAGCGTGTTGCGCATCACGATGCCCGACAGCGCGATCAAGCCGACGAGTGCGTTGATGCCGAACGGTTTCTGGAACAGGAGAAGGGTCGGCACCACGCCGATCAGGCCCAGGGGGCTGGTCAGGAAGACCATCACCATCGCGGATATCGAACGCACCTGCAGGATGATGATCAGCAGCGTGACGGCGAGCATGATCGGGAAGACCGGCAGCATGGCGACCATCGCCTTGCCGGATTCCTCGATGGAGCCGGCCTGCTCGATGCGGTAGCCGCTGGGCAGCTTGTCCATGATGGGTTGGAGCTGCCGGGTGATCGCGACCGACACGTCCGGCGGCTGCAGGCCGTCGGCGATGTCGCCGCGCACGGTGATCGTGGGAACCCGGTCGCGCCGGCGCATGACCGGATCTTCCATGCGCACGCCGACTTCTCCGACCTGCGAGAGCGGAATGCGCTGGCCGTTCGCGCCCACGAGCGTGAAGTCGCCCAGCCTGCCCGGATCGAGCCGCACACCGCCGCTCGAGCGAGCGACGACCTGCACCGTCCGGATGTCCTCGCGCACGGCGGTGACGGGGACGCCGTTCAGCAGGAACTGCAGTTGCTGGGCCACCGAGCTGGAGGTGAGGCCGACAGCCTGGAGGCGGTCCTGCTGCAGGGTGAAATGCAGCGTGGGCGTCAGCGTGCCCCAGTCGGTGTTGACCGTGCGCATCATCGGGCTGGCGTCCATGACCTTGCGCACCTCGGCCGCGATGTCGCGCAACCGGGTCGGATCGGGCCCGGTGACCCGGTATGCGACCGGGAACGGGGAGTACGGGCCGAAGACGAGCTGGGTGACACGCAGGCGAGCTTCCGGGGCGAGGCCGTCGGAGATGGCCTGCTGCAATCGGCGCTTCAGCACCTCGCGTTCATCCTGATCCTCGGTGCGGACCACGATCTTCGCGAACGACGGATCCGGCAACTCCGGCCCCATCGAGAAGTAGAAGCGGGGGGCGCCCTGGCCGATGTAGGCGGTGACGATCCTGGCTTCCTTCTGCCGGGACAACCACGCTTCGACCTTCGCGCTGGCGGCG
>JAEKKH010000121.1 GCA_019510465.1 Burkholderiales bacterium | reverse complement strand
TGCTGCTGCGCCACGTGCTGCCCAACGCGTGGATCCCCATCATCACGCAGAACGTCACGACGATCCCGTTCCTGATCCTGGGCTCGTTCCTGATGGAGCGCTTCTTCTCGATCCCGGGCATCGGCAACCTCACGATCGATGCCCTCTCGCGCGGCGACCTGCCCATCCTGAAGGCCGTCACCGTGCTCGGCGCGCTGGCACTCGTGGCGTTCAACCTCGTCAACGACCTGCTGTACGCGGTCGCGGACCCGCGGGTGCGGTTGCAATGAGCGCACGCCCGGCCGCGCGCGAGGCCCTGGTCGCGCTGTGGGCGCGACCGCACATCCGCGCCTGCCTGGTGTTGGTGGCGCTGTACGGCCTGGTGGCGACCTGCGGCTGGCTGGGCCTGTTGCCCGACGCCGAGGCCGCGGTCGGCGGCGCGCAGGATCCGCCCAGCTGGCACCTGGCCACCCTGCTGGGGACCGACCTGCTGGGCCGCTCGGTGCTGTGGCGCGTGCTGGCCGGCGCGCAGACGGCCGTCACCATCGGCCTGGCCACCACCGCGCTGGCGGTGCCCTTCGGCACGGCACTCGGCCTGGCGGCGGGCTACTTCGGCGGCTGGGTCGACGCGGTCGTCAACTGGGTGTACTCGGTGGTGGTCTCGGTGCCCGACATCCTGCTGATCACCGCCATCTCGTACGCGATGGGCAAGGGACTCGCGTCGATGTGCGCGGCGATCGCGGCCACCAGCTGGGTGGGCATCATGCGGCTGGTGCGCGGCGAGGTGCTCAGGCACAAGGGCAGCGACTACGTGCTGGCCGCGCGCAGCGTGGGCGCGGGCGCGGGACGTGTCATGTTCTCGGAGATCCTGCCCAACGTCGTGCACGTGACGATCGTCACGACGACGCTGGTGCTGCTGGCGGCGGTCAAGGGCGAGGTGATCCTGACCTGGCTGGGGCTGGGCGTGCAGGACGGCGCCAGCTGGGGCCTGCTGATCGCGGGCGCGGCGCAGGACCTGACCAACGACATCTGGGGCCCGCTGGCGGGCACGGTGACGGCGATGTTCCTGTTGATCTACTCGCTGAGCGCGATCGGCGACGCGTTGCGCGACGTGCTGGATCCCCGGATGGCCTGATCAGGCCGCGCGGCGCAGCGAGCGGCTGCTGTCGCCGAAGAACACGTTGAAGATCTCGGGCTCGTCGATGTCGCGCACGGACAGGCCTTCCAGCGGCTCGCGAAACTCCAGGGGGGCGTTCATCGCGTCGAGGCTCACCGGCATCGTCTCGGCCCAGGTGGGCTTGTCGGCGGCGCTGTCGCTGCGGACGACCAGGTGCTGCAGCGACGGCGGCGCCTCCCAGGCGATCGACATGTCCGGGCTGCGTTGGGCCTTCAGCGGCGAGGTGTTGGCGGCGTTCATGATGAGTCCCTCTCAGGTTTCCAAAGGTACGCCGGGCGAGGGCGGGCCAAGGTTCGAGAAGAAGGGTTTTCCCGGCTCAGTTGAGCCGCCCGTCGCACCTGTCCACGGCAACTGTGGACAACCCTGTGGGGCGCTCCTGGGAAGTGCTCGCCAGGCCGCATGGATGCTGGATGTCAAGCGGACTGCTGACGAATCGGGCAGGGCGACGCAAACTTTTTTCGATTGACATCCGGCCTGGAAATGCCGGGCGAGAAGGCGTCGAAGACTATCCACGGCATCTGTGGACAACTCTGGGGAGTGGTCCTGGGAAGTGCTCGCCAGGCCGCATGGATGCTGGGTGTCAAGCGGACTGCTGCGGAATCGGGCAGGTGGACAAAACTTTTTTGCTGGCGTCCGGAAAGCGTCGGCGCGGCCTCTTTTCGTGCTTGGCGCGGCGGGCTGCCGGACGCCTGTCCAGGGCCGGACAGGCGCCCACCGCTCGCAGCGTCACCGGCGCGCGGTGCGCACATCGTCCGCCGAGCGCGGCACGACGGAGCGGTCGAGCTGGCCGGCGTGTCAGTGCCTGGCGCGGCGGCGCGTCGTGATGCCGAGCGCGCCGAGGCCGGCCAGCAGCAGCAGGGTCGACGTCGGCTCGGGCACCGTCGGCAGGAACTGCCCGGTGGCCTGGAACTCGGAGACGGCGTAGGACTGGTCGCCGCTGGCGTCGACGCGGAACGCCTGCGCGGTGATCGCCGCGAAGCTCTGGGCCGACACGCCCATGCCCCAGGCCACCGTGCCCGCGCCCGGGTCGGCCACGCTGCCGTGCGGCGAGAAGGCGTCCGGCAGCGTGTGCCAGGTGCCGTCGAGGGCTTCGTAGCTGACGACGTAGCTGTCGTTGTTGTCGCCCTGCAGCAGCAGGCCCGTGACGGTGGCCGCGTGGGCCAGCGAGATCGTGATCGTGTCGGCGCTGTCGCTGCTGCCGCCCTGCCAGTACACCGTGCCGAGGTTCCATTGCTGGCCGTCGGCGACGAAGGCGCCGTCGACGAGGCTGGACGGCGCGGCCGGCGTGCCCACGCCCCAGCCCGCGCTGAGGCCGAAGCCGGAGCCGGTGGTGACGACGCTGGCGCCGGTGGCGACATTGGCGGCGAGCGCCAGCGGGGCGGCGGCGGCCAGCAGCGTGGCCGCGCAGGCCTGGATCTTTGAATTCATCGCGAACCCTCTCGTTGATGCGCGCGGGGATGCGCACTGGTGCGCGATGCTAGCGGCGAGCTCGGTGGCCTCGCATCCCGCGGACGATGAGCACGGCGCGCACGCCGCTTGCCCGGGCGGCCGCGATCCAACGTGGTGTCAGGGTGGCTTGCGGCGTCGGCGGCCAGGCGGTCGATGAGCTGCATGCCTTCCGGTCTCCCGGCGCGATGTCGGCACGGGCCGGTTGCCCGCGCGCTTCGGCAGGGCGCGTCGATCGCGACGATACTGGGGCATGCCCGCCCAGCCGGATCCGGCCGTCCACCAACTCGCGCCCGGCGTCCTCGCCACGCGGCTCGACAGTGCGCAGGTGTTCCCGCGCCACGCGCACGACACCTACGGCATCGGCCGTATCCGGCGTGGCGCCCAGCGCTCGTGGAGCGCCGCCGGCTGGGTCGAAGCCGGGGCGGGCGACCTCGTGATGGTCAACCCCGGCGAGGTGCACGACGGCGTGCCGCTGGACACCACGGGCCGGCGCTGGCACATGCTCTACCTCGCGCCGGCGATCGTGGAGACGGCCGCCGCCGAGGTGCTGCCCGCCGGCAGCGCGCTGCCGATGTGGCGGCCCGTCGCACGCGACGCCGTCGTCGCGCGCGCGTTCGAGCACTGGCATGCGCGCCTGGCCGCGCACGCGGGGGCGCTCGCGTGCGACGAGGCGCAGGCCGCGCTGCTCGCGGCGCTGCTGCTGCGCCAGGCGCAGGTCGCGCCCGCGCGGCTCGCGTCGCCGTCGATCGTGCGCGCCCGGCAGCGCCTGGACGACGATCCCGCCACCGACCCGGGCCTGGCCGCGCTCGCCGGCGACGCCGGCCTGAGCCGGTTCCAGCTGCTGCGCGCCTTCACGCGCGAACTCGGGATGACGCCGCACGCATACCTCGTCCAGCGCCGACTGGCGCTCGCGCGCAGCCTGCTCGACGCAGGCCGCCCCATCGCCGATGCCGCCGCCGCGGCCGGCTTCGCGGACCAGGCGCACCTGACGCGGGCGTTCCGGCGCAGCCTGGGGTACACGCCGGCGGCGTATGCCGGCGCGAGGCGCCGAGGCGCGAGCCGGTGAGGCGGCGAGCCGGTGAGCCGGTGAGGCGGTGAGGCGGTGAGGCGGTGAGGCGGTGAGGCGGTGAGGCGGTGAGGCGGTGAGGCGGTGAAGCAGTGCGCCGGTGCTGGCGCGCTGGCGCCCATCCGCCGGATGGCTCGCGCAGATCGCGTCGTCCGGCGTCGGCCGAGCGACGCCCGTGGACGCACGTCACCGCTGGAGCGGTCATCCTGCGCGCAGTCGCACGATCCATCCGTGCCACGCCACCTCCCTGCGGGAGACAGTCCGGCGCGCTGCAATTTCGTTCAAGACCGCGCCGCCGCGGCCGGCGACCATCCCGTCATGAACACCGCCGCCGCTTCCATCGTTCCGCCTGCACCGCGCGTGCCGGGCGGGGTCTTCCTCGCGCTCGCCATGGTCACGGTGGGCAGCACCGTCGTCGCGAGCCGCGTCATCGCCGCGGGACTGCCGCCATTCACCGCCGCCGCACTGCGCTTCGCGATCGCGCTGCCCGTCTTCCTGGTGTTGATGCGCTGGCGTGGACACGGCCTGCCGCGGCCCGGGCTGCACGACGCCGGGCTGCTCGCGCTGCAGGCCTTGTGCGGCAGCGTGGGCTACGCCGTCCTGCTGGTCGCCGGCCTGCGCTCGACGTCGGCGGCCGATGCCGGCGTCATCACCGGCTGCCTGCCCGCCGTGGGCGCGCTGGTGGGCCTGCTGCTGCTGCGCGAGCGTCCCGGCGCACGCCTGGTCGCGGCGATCGCGCTCGCATGCGCCGGCGTGGTGGCGGTCGTCGTGGCGCCCGGTGGCGACCGCGGGCGGCACGACCTCGCGGGTGATGCGCTGGTGCTCGCCGCGGTCGCCTGCGAGGCGTTGTTCCTGCTCTTGAACAAGCGCTTGCGCGTGCCCGTCGCGCCGCTGGCGCAATCGACGCTCATGTGCGGGCTCGGCCTGGCCATGACGGTGGTGCCCGCGTTGTTCGAGCAGGCGTGGGCGCGTCCCGCCGACCATGCCGCGCTGCTGAGCGTCGTGTATTACGCCGTGGTGCCGACCATCGGCGGCTACCTGCTGTGGTACGCCGGCGCGGCGCGCGTCAGTGCGGGCGTGGCCTCGCTCTACACCGCCGTGCTGCCGGTGTCGGCGCTGGTGCTGGCGGCGGTGGTGCTGCACGAGCCCATCGGCGCCGGACAACTGCTGGGAGCCGTCTGCGTGCTGGCAGCCATCGCGGTGGCCCGACCGCGTGGCGGCAGCCGGCCGCCGGCCGCGGAGCGCCCGCCTCGGTAAGGCGTTCCCGAGGCATCGAGCCTGATGCCTGCGGCGCGTGACTTCGTCGAACGCGCGGATCAGGCGATGCGGAAGTTGATGAATTGCCAAGGGTCGGTGCGATCCCTCGGAAACTCGAAGAGCCGGCATTCGTCCGCGAGCGGCGTCCAATCGCTGTAGACACCCACCACGTCGCCGAGATAGGGGCGGATCATCCGCAGCATCTCGTCGAAGGGCAGGTCGTCCGGCTCGAGGATGCCGCGCTCCGGGTTGCGAATGGCCCAGACGATGCCGGCCATGATCGGGGCCGTGACCTGCAGCGTCGTCGCGCTGTTGCAGGGACACAGTGCACGCGCCTGCTCGATCGTGAGCTGCGACCCGTACCAGTAGGCGCCGCGTGCATGGCCCATCAGCAGGACGCCCAGTTCATCCCGGCCTGCGACGATATCCTCGCGCAGCTGGCGCTTGCCGTCCTGCATGCACCACTGGCGTCCCTCCAGTTCATGCAGCGACAGCACCGCGTCGTCGCATGGACGATAGGCATAGTGGACGGTGGGGCGGTAGTCCGGCTTCTCGATGTCTCCCAGCGTCAGGTGATCCGCGATGGAGATCGACTCGGCGTGCGTGATCAGGAAGCCCTGGTAGGCGCCGCCCAGCGGCGTCCAGCTTCGCACGCGCGTTCCGGCACCCGGGCGTTCGAGATAGATGGCAGCGCGACAGCCGCTCGCGTGGCGCGCGCCGTCGTGCGGAAAGTGGCGCTCATGGGTGCCCCAGCCCAGTTCGCTCGGCTGCGTTCCTTCGGAGACGAAGCCGCTCACCGACCAGGTGTTGACGAATTCGTTGACGCGCTTGCGCTCTCGACCTGTCTGCGAGTCCTGCTCGGCGATATGGATCGTTCGCACGCCCAGCCGCTGCGACAACCGCGCCCATTCCTCGCGCGTGCGTGGCGGCTCGACATGCTCGCCGGCGAGGTCCAGCAGCGCCTGCTTGACGAAATAGGAGACCAGGCCGGGGTTGGCGCCTTGGGTGATCAGCGCCGTGGTCTGGACGCGGGCCGGATCGCGCAACGCGAGCGCCTCTTCGCGCAGCGCGTAGTTGGTTCGTCGCGCCGGCGGCAGCGACGCATCGTCGTACGTGCCGGGCCAAGGCTCGGTGCACGCATCGATGTAGAGCACGGCATGCTCCAGGCACCACCTCATCAGCGCCGCGCTGCTCACGTCCACCGACAGGTTGACGAGGAAGTCGCCGGCCCGCAATCGCTGGTCGAGCACCTGTCGATAGTTGTCGCGATCGACCTTGATCGCGGTGTGCGCCACGCCCAGCTCATCCGCCGTGCCGATGCCCTTCGTCGACAGGGTCACGATCTCCATCTGCGCCGGACCGATGTCGAGATGGCGAAGCAGCAGAGGCAGGACGCCCCGGCCGACCGCGCCGAAGCCCAGTATCACGATGCGGCCGCGGAAGACGGCTTCCTTGTTCCATTGCTGCATGGCCGGTATGGGCAAACACGATGCCGGGAGCGGGCGTTGTCTAGACTCGATGAATGCTCACCTACTATCAGGAGACCGGCGACGCAAGCCTTCGATTTGCACCGCTGGACGAACGTGCCGAGGTCGACACCGTCATCGTCGGGGGCGGCTTCGCGGGCCTGGCGACCGCGATGAGCCTGCTGGATCGGGGGGCGAAGGATTGCATGTTGCTGGAGGCCGAGACCATCGGCTTCGGCGCCTCGGGCCGCAACGGCGGGTTCGTATCGGGCGGATTCAGCCTCGAGGCCGAGAAGCTGCAACGGCAACGCGGGCACGACGAAGCGCGGCGCCTGTACCTGATGAGCGAGGACGCCGTCAGGCGCATCCGCCAGCGCATCGAGCACCATGAGATCGACTGCGACGTCGTGCCGGGAGGCGTCATCGTCGCGAGCTGGTTCAACGAGGACTCGAGCCTGCGCGAACTGCAGGCGCTCATGCGAGAGGGCTTCGATCTCCACTGGAACTGGCTGCCGCGCGAGCAGCTGCGCGAGTTGCTGTGCACCGACCGTTATCACGCCGGTCTGCACGAGCTCGATGCCTTCCATTTCAACCCGCTGAAATATGCGCAGGGCAAGGCGCGCGCGCTGCGGGACGGGGGCGTGCGTCTGCACGAATCGACACGCGTGCGCCGCATCGCGCGAAACGGCGCGGGATGGCGCGTCGCCACCCATGCACACGATGTCGATTGCCGGCAGGTGGCCGTGTGTTGCGGCGGCTACGTCGATGGACTGTGCCGCGAGCTGTCCAGGGGCACCCTGCCCATCGCGACCTATGTGATGGCGACCGAGCCGCTCGGCGACCGCCTGCGCGAGGCGATGCGCACCAGCGCGGCGGTGTTCGATACGCGTTTCGCGTTCGATTATTACCGTCCGCTGCCCGATACGAGACTCCTGTGGGGCGGCCGGATGTCGACGCGCGAGCGTTCCAGCAAAGAGGTCGCGCGGCTGCTTTACGGCGATCTGCTGCGCGTCTATCCGCAGTTGCGAGGCGTGGCGGTCACCCATGCGTGGAGCGGCTTGATGAGCTATGCGCGGCACAGCATGCCCGTCATCGGCGCCTTGTCGGACGGGCTCTGGTACGCGATCGGATTCGGCGGCCACGGCGTGGCGCCGACCACGATGGGAGGCGAGGTGCTGGCCCAGGCGATGACGGGAGAGGCACCGATCCCCGGCGGCTTGATGGCCTACCGCCTGCAGCCGACGTTCGGCAAACTGGGACTGGCCGCCGCCCAGCTGACGTACTGGGGGCTGCAGGCGCGGGATGCGCTGCTGGAATGGCGACATCGCTAGCCGCGTGCGCGCCTGCGACGATGGTCGGACATCGGCTTCCAGGCGCCGCGTCGGCGCGAGCCCGTGGCCGGGGACATGAGGATGCGCAGGCCCCGAGGCATCCAGCTCGACGAACGAGCGGGTTGGCATGACGGATGCCTCGGCCACGGTGCCATGGGAGATGCTCCGGCGGCTGCCCGATGGCGCCGCTCTGGCGGTGGCTCACTTCGACGCGATCTTGCAAGACGAGTCTGCATTGCCGTGCAGCCTCGGCCTCGTGCGGTGCCCGGTCACCTCGAAGTCGCGCCGGCCAACGTCGCTGGCAGCAATCCCGGCGCTGCCCAGGCTCTCACGACCGCGCCGGACAGCCCGACAGGCAGATCACTCGGTGGTGACGCGCGCTTCGAAGGCGAACTGCGGCATCCTGGCCAGGGGCGGCCCTGGCTGGCCGGTGCGCCCGGCTCGATCGCGACTTCTGCCGCTGCGGCCGACCATGCAAGCCCTGACGCGATCTCCGTCGTCGCTGGCTTCTGCATGACAGCCACGCGCGTCGATGGGGCCGCGGGTCCCGAAAAAGACGAAAGGGTCAGCAAGCGCAAGCCTGCTGACCCTTGTGGATTCTGGTGCCGGAGAAAGGAGTCGAACCCTCGACCTTCTCATTACGAATGAGCTGCTCTACCAACTGAGCTACACCGGCGTTTCAGCAATGTCCCACAAGTGGGATACCGCGAAGCCTGCCATTCTAGCGCAAAGAATTTCGCAGTTGCAAGAAGAGTTCGCTCCGCCTCGTGGCGGCGCCGGGCACGTGGGCGCCGCGTCGCTCGACCATGGAGAGGGAGGATCCGGAACGACGCATGCAGGGCTCACGCCGATCGCGTCTGCTCGTGCTCGAGCAGCCAGCGCGCCGCCTCGGCCAGGCTCGCGCAGGTGTAGTCCGCGGGTGGGTCGGCGGCCGCGATGGCCGCGGGGTCGACCGGATCGGTGATGCGAACGCAGGCTGCCACTCCGGCGGCGTGCCCGGCCTGGATGTCGCAAGGCTTGGCGCCCACGATCACGCAGGACGCCAGGTCGAGCGACAGGTCGCGCGCGGCTCGCCGCAGCAGGCCCGGTGCGGGCTTGCGGCAATCGCAATGGCGGCGCCATGCAGCCAGTGGCGCGTCGGTCAGGTGTGGGCAGTGGTAGACCTCGTCGAGCGCGATGCCGTGTTGCGCGAGCTCGCTGTGCATCCATGCCGTCAGGTTGGCGTACTCGGCCGGCCCGTAGAGCCCGCGCGCGATGCCGCCCTGGTTGGTGACGACCACCAGCCCCCAGCCCGCCCGCTGCAACGCCCGCAGCGCGTGCATCACGCCAGGCAGCCATTCGAAGTCCTCGGGGCGGCTGACGTAGCCATGGTCGCGGTTCAGGACGCCGTCACGACCCAGGAAGACGGCACGACCCACGGTGGGAATCACGACGCCTCCCTGCCGCGCGCCGGCGATGACGAGCCGCTCAAGATTGCGCCGGCGCGACGCGCGATGACGCACGCAGCCGGTCCATCAGCGAGGCGGTGGAGAAGACGTCGACGAAGGGCAGCGCCAAGGCGTGTCCGCCCCAGCCGCGCACCAGCGCGCTCTCTGCGAGCTTGCTCATGTCGTCGTCGCAGCCCTTGACGTACACCGACGGGCGCAGCCGCCTCAGCAGCGCGATGGGCGTGGGCTCGTTGTAGATCACGACGGCATCGACGCTCTCGAGCGCCGCGACGGCGAAGGCGCGATCCCCTTCGGGGTTCAGCGGGCGATCGTGCGGGATGTCGGCGAGGCGTGCGGCGGCGTCGCCGCTGATGCCCACGACCAGCCGGTCGCCGAGTTGCCGGGCCTCGGCCAGCCAGGCGATGTGGCCGCGATGCGGCAGATCGAAGACGCCATGGGTGAACACCGTGGCGGGTTGAGACGCATAACGGGCGACAGCCTCGTCGGCGTGCAACACTTTTCGGAGCGGGTCGAATCGGTTCATGGGCACACGGACCGGGCGACGTCATCGTCGACGACGCAACCCGGCATCCGCCTTTGTCTCCAGGCCAGTGTGAACCCGCGGGCGCGCACCAGCGCACCCTCGAGCCCTGGCAGGTCTTCATTCGCGGATCGATTTCACGATCCTCGGGGATTGATGATGGCAATCGGCTTGCCCGACGGTGGTCGATGCGGCGCACGCCTGGCGTGGGCGATGTCGAGCAGGGGTCTTGGTAGATGCTGTGCCTGCGCTCGCCTGCCGGCCATCCCGAATCCGAGCCTGGCATCCCCCGCGTTCGCAGCGCCCGTTCCGGCTTCGTGCGCGCCGCACGGCCGGGCCGTGGGCGCGGCGCGGCCTGGATGATCCGCCGCCGCGCCATGGCCGGCGGCCATGCGTGCGGGGCCTTTGAGACAATGCACCGCGGCGCACGGGGCGCCGGGAGGCGGCGATGGGCAAGGGTCGGTTCGAGGCATTCAGCGATGGCGTGCTGGCCATCATCATCACGATCATGGTGCTGGAGCTGAAGGTGCCCCACGGAGACACGCTGGGCGCGCTCGCCGAGCAGTGGCCGGTATTCCTGAGCTACGTGATCAGCTTCATCTACGTGGGCATCTACTGGAACAACCATCACCACCTGCTGCATGCCACCAGCAGCGTGACCGGCGGCATGCTGTGGGCCAACCTCAACCTGTTGTTCTGGCTGTCGCTGTTCCCGTTCACGACCGGCTGGATGGGCGAGAACCACTTCGCGGCGACGCCCTCGGCCGTGTACGGCGTGGCCTTGCTGATGGCCGCCATCTCGTGGTGGATCTTGCAGACGCTGATCGTGCGCGCGCAAGGCGAAGACGGCGTGCTCAAGCGCGCGCTGGGCTCCGACTGGAAAGGCAGGCTCTCGCCGTGGCTGTACCTGGTGGGCATCGTGGCGTCGTTCTGCGTGGTCGGCCTCGCGCAGGCGATCTACCTGCTGGCGGCCTTGATCTGGCTGGTGCCGGATCGGCGGATAGAAAAGGCGTTGGCGCATGAGAAGCATTGAGGCGTGCGCCCTGATTTGAGCAGCGCGCGCTGATTTGCGCGGCGCGCCAAACGCGCGATTTCAAGCTGGTTTGGCGCCGGGCAGTTTTCCGGCGCCTGAGCAGAATCGTCTCGATCATGAGAGCCGATTCGTCACCGCCCCTCCGCACCCGCGCCGTGTTCCTGCGCGCCTTCTGCGCCGCCTTGTTGCTGGCCGTCGGGGGCAACGCGTCGAGCCTGGCCGGCAAGCGCTTCGTCGGTCGCTACGACTTCGGCTACGCCGTCCAAGGCGACCGGCTCGCGCGACCGGCGCAGGTGTTCGACGACGGCGGCGGCAAGATCTATTTCGAGGCCCGGCCCCACCAGCCCATGCCCGCGGTGTTCGCGGGCCGCGACCTCGCGCTCCTCGTGCTGCAACCCGAGGGCCAGTATTTCTCCGCGCGCACGTCAGCCACCGAGTTCACGCTCGTCCTGGGCGCCGCCCGCGCCACCGTCCGCCGCGGGGACGCCGTGCTCGGCGAAGAGACGATCACCCCGCAGGACGGCGCGGCGCGGTTGGCGTCGGCCGGCAGCGGCCTGACCAGCGGCATCGAGTACGACCCGCCGGCCGATCCGGCGTTGCGCCGTGTCAGGCACGAGCAGCCCATCGTCTTCGCGCCGCGCAGCGCCACGCTGCGACCCGAGGTGCTGGAGGCGCTGTCGGTGCTCGTGCTGCGCATCGGGCCCGACACCGCCATTTCCGCGGTCGGGCGCAACGATGCCGGCGGGCATGACGCCCTCGCGGTGTCGCGCGCCGAGGCCTTGCGCAACGCCTTGCTCGCGCGCGGCATCGCGGCGCGCGACATCCGCATCGTCGCCGATGACGACGACGGGGCGCGGCCGCATCCGAACGCGTCCTCGTTGCGCTGGACGAGCACCGAGCAGACGCGCGATGCCGCAGCGTCGTCCGCGTCGCCCGCGCCGTCGTTCGACATCACGGCGGCAGATGGCGACATCGCGGTCTCGCTGCGCCGCTGGGCACAGTCCAGCGGCTATCAGATCGCGTGGGACGTCGATTGGGTCGCACCGGTCAATGGCGCGCTGCGCCTGCAGGCGCCGTCGTTCGTCGACGCGGTGCACCAGGTCGTGGCCGGCCTGCGCGCGCAGGGCTATCCGGTGCAGGCACGCATCGACGCCGATCGCGTCGTCCGGTTCGTCGCGGCCGAGTGATCGGCCGCTTCATCGATTGCAGGAGAGGTCTGTCCATGAATCCATTGATTCCGTTGCTGGCGGCCAGCGTGGCCGGGCTCGCCCAGCCGGCGTCGGCTGCGGAGCCCTCGCTCCCGGTCGCGCCGTACGCCGCTCGCGGCACCGCCGACGTGCCGCCCCGGCACTGGAACGTCCTGGTGCAGGACATCACGCTGGAACACACGCTGCAGCGCTGGGGAACGCAGGCGGGCGTTCGCCTGAAATGGGACGCGCAACGCAACTTCCTGATCGGCGCGCCCGACTCGATCGAGGGCACGTTCGAGACGGCACTGAAAGCGGTGCTGAATTCGGCCGGCATCCGCCAGAGCGACTATCCGCTGGAGGCCTGCATCTACGCCAACGATCCGCCGCTGGTGCGCATCACGCGCCGCGGCGAGCAGGCGTCCGAGTGCGAGGCGCTGTGATGCGAATGATCGCCCAGTCGAACGCCTCGCGCCGGCTCACCTGGTGGTTGTTGCTGACCGCCACGCTGGCGGGGTGTGCGGCGCCCGGGGTCTCCGAGCACGTGCAGGCCGACCATGCTGCGGGCGCCATCGGCACCGCGTCGCTGCACGGTGACCGGACGCTGGCGCAGCAGGGTGCCGTCGCCACCGGGTCGCAGTCCGATGCGGACCGGCGCGCCGCCGAACAGGCCGCGCCGCCGGTCCTGCGACGGGCGCGCAATGCCTGGGTCGGGTCGGTGAGCGTGCCCATGGGCAGCGGCGAGCGGCTGCCCAGCATCTTCACGGAATCGGTTCGCCTGAATTTCGACGACGCCGCGACCGGCGGCAAGGTGAGCTTGCGCACCATGGCCGATCGCATCACGGCGGTCACGGGCGTGCCGGTGCGGCTGAAGCCCGACGTGTTCGGTGGAGCCGAGGCGACGTCACGCCTCGCATCGCCGCCCGCCCACATGGCGGTGCCGTTGCCGCAGCTGCCGCAGTTGCCGGGCCGGGGCGCCGTCGATCCTCCCGCGCCCGCCATGCTGCCGGCGGCGCTGTCGCGCGACATGCCGGTGAACGCGGTCGCGATGCGTTGGTCGGGTTCGCTGCAGGGCTATCTCGACCAGGTCACGGACCAGCTTCATCGAACGACTGCGCACCGAATTCTTCGAGATCGCGGCGCTGGAGAGCGAGACGGACTACCACCTGGGCCTGAGCGGCGCAGACCAGGCGAACGCCACCAGTTCCGGCAACGGTGGCGGCGGCACCAGCAGCACGGCCAGCTCCAGCAACGAGGTCAGCGAGCACGGCAAGTCCAACGTGATCGGCTCCATCCTCGCAGCCATCGGGCAGATCATCAAGGATGTGCCGGGCTCGTCAGCGGTGCGCTCGGACGGCTCCGGCCGCATCGCCGTCACCACCACCCAGGAGACGCTGTCCAAGGTGCGCGACTTCGTGCGCGCGGAAAACGAGAGCCTGTTGCGCCAGGCGCAGGTGCAGTTCGACGTCTACAGCGTCACCCGCAACGAGTCCGACGAGCGCGGCATCGAATGGAGCGCCGTCCTGTCGGCGCTCGGCGGCGCCTATACCGGCAGCTTCGGGTCGCCCACGACGCTGGCCAGCGCCACGGCCGCGGACATCGGCTTCTCCATTCTCACGCCCACGCAGTCGGGCGTCAGCAACCGCGTCACGTCGCACCTGGGTGGCAGCAGCGCACTGCTGAAGCTTCTCAGCGAATACGGCTTGTCCACGCAGCATCGCGAGGTCAGCCTGCTCGCGCTGAACCGCACCTGGGATCGCAAGTCCAGCCTCGGCGGCCGCGCCTACGTGAGCGCCACCATCCCGGGTGCGGCCAGTACCACGGGTGTCGGCGCACCGGGGCTGGTCACGTCCACCGTCACCACCGGAGATCGCTACCTGGCGCAGCCGTTCATCCTCGACAACAACACGGTGGTCCTGAAGTTCGGCATCGGGCTGTCGTCCCTGGTCAACCTGGTCAATTTCACGTCGGGCACCGGGACGTCGCAGCAGACAGTACAGACGCCCGAAACCACCGCGATCAACGACCAGTCCACCGTGGCGTTGAAGGCGGGACAGATCCTCGTCATCACCGGCTTGAGCCGCACGGTCTCCAGCGATGACCGGCGCACGCTGACCGACGATGCGCCGATCGGTCTCGGCGGCAGCAAGACGCAGTCGCGCCTGCGCGAGGACTTCGTGATCTTCGTGCGGCCCACGATTCTCTGAACAGCGAACGACCATGGCCGGCATCGAACGACTGATCGCGAGCACCGCGCAGGGCGACCTGCTCGTGGGCCTGCTGTGGCGCGCGCCGACCGCCGGCCAGGGCCGCCGCCGCGCGCTGCTCGAAGCGCGCGCGCTCACCAGCGATGCGACGAGCTGGGCCCAGGCGCAGGTGGGCGTGCACGTTCGCTACGGCCTGTTCCAGCCGCGTGCGTCCGAAGAAGGGGTGCGCCTGCCCAAGGGAACGCTGGCCGCGGCGGCCTGCTTCTCTCGACTGGTCGGGCACCGTGCGCCCAATGCCGCGCTCGTGCTCACCGTGCCCGCCTCGGCCCAGCGCAAGGAAGAGAAGTACTTCGTCGTGTGCCTCGAGGATGGCGTGCCGGTGATCGACGTTCTCAGCAACGAGATCGACGCGCGCAATGCGCTGGGCGGCGAAGATCGGCCGATCTGGAGCGACAACCCGGTGGCGTATCCGAACTGCGAGCCCGCCGACCTGGCCTGGCTGGCCTCCGGATGCGACCGGCTCGCACGCCTGCAGCCGATGCCGGTCAACCCCTGGCCCCTGGTGGGCGCCGGTGTGGTCACCGCGGCCTCGCTGGGTGGCTGGATGCTCGCGCAGCACCTGCATCGCATCGACGCCGAGCGCAAGGCGGCGGCCGCGGCGCGCGCAGCCGACCCGACACCGCGCTACCTGGCGGCGCTCGCCGGCCAGCGGGTCGACATGGCCAGCGATCGCTCGGCCGTCGTCGCCGCGGCGCACGAGATCTTCGGCTACAGCACGTGGGTTCCGGGTTGGAGCCTGGCCTCGGCGGAATGCAGCGCCCGCACCCAGGCGTGCACGCGCGACTGGGTGCGGCGCGGCGGCACCTTCGAGGACTTGCGGCACGCGCTGCCCGGAGACGCCCTCGAGATGCTGGTGCCGCAAGGCAGCAGCGTCCCGGCGCTCGACGTCGCACGTACGCGGCATCCATTCAAGGTCGCGCGCCGGTCGCTGCTCGATCCGGCACATCCGCTTCGCGCGCTCCAGGCGGCGATCTCGGACGCCGGCCCGTTGCTCCAACGCTGGCGCACCGCCGACATCGTGCTCGAACTGAAGCGGCCCGCGCTGTGGCCCCGCGTCCCCGAGGTGCCGGCAACCTTCCAGCATCCGGCCGCTGTACTCGCGGGCGACGTCGACCTGCACAACGTGCCGGGTCCCTTCATCGTCGAGGCGCTCGGGGCGGCGCCCGACTTCGTCAGCTGGGAATCGGTGCGGGTGGATCTCGGCGAAGGCTCGGACACGCGCAGCCTGCTCAAGTTCTCGGCCACAGGAGTCTTCTATGTCGCGGCCCGTTAGCCGTTCCCTGTCTCGCGTCCTGCGCTGTGCCGGGGCCATCCTGGTGGTCGTCGCACCGCTGGCGCCTGCCCAGACCATTGCCGACTACAGCCGTGCCCAGCGGGCCATGCTCGAGACCGCGATGACACAGTCGGCCGCGCGATCGGCCGGCCTCGGTGCGCCTGCGCCCGCGTCGGCCGCCTCGATGCCCGCGCCGCTCGCCGCGCTCCCCGCCCGCGCGGCCCTGCCGCCGCCGGCGCCCAGCGTCGAGGTGAGTGGCGTCTTCGCGTCGAGCGCGGGCGCGATCGCGGAGATCGTCGTCAACAGCACGCCCTACCTGCTGGAGCCGGGAGCGCGGGTTCCGGGCACCGCCTGGGAGGTTCGCGTGGTCGCCGTCGACCGGGTCGTGCTGGCGCGCCAGGGCGGCGCCGCGGCGGACGACGCGGGCGCCAAGTGGCGCGTCTTCGCGCTGCCTGCGCTGCGCTGAGCCGGTCATGGGAATCCTCGAGATGTGGCGCCGACGAGAGCAGGCTGAATCGGTGGGCGCGGCCGTGAACCTGGTGGCGGGCACGGTCGGCACTGCGGGGTCGAGCGATGCGGCGCCGACCGGGCCCGCCTCGGTGCCGCCTCTGGCGAGCCTGGCCGCACCCTCGTCCGCGCGCTCGCCACTGGCGCGGCTCGAACGTCGCCTGGCGGAGGCCCAGGCCTTGCGCGCAGGCGCGCCCGACATGCGCATGGCCGTGGGCGGGCTCGCGCAGGCGCGCACGCGGGTGCCCGCGCCCGAGGCGCCCGCGGCGCCAAGCCGGGACACCGAAGTGCGCGTCGACGTCCTCGCGCACTTTCACCAGCTGCCGTCCTACCAGGCATTGTTGACCGTCGGCCCGGAGGCCGTCTATCAGTTGCCCGGCGCGCTGCACGAGAAGCTGGTGGCCCTCGACTGCGGCGGGCGCCAGGCCTGCCTCGTCCGGGCGACGATGCCCGCGGCCGACAAGCTGGCGCTCGACGGCACGGTCAAGGCGGTCAAGGGCGCCTTGCGGGCGCGCGGTTACGGAGTCACGGGTGAATGGGTGGCCGAGCCGCACCTGCTGCGCGAGATCCTGCGCAATGCCGGCACGTCCGGCAAGGGCGGTGCCAAGGGCGGTCCGATGCAGCTGTTCGAGCGTTGGGTCGCGCTCGCCGTGCCCACCGGCGCCACCGACCTGCACATCGAGGTGCGCGGCAATCTCGGCGTGGTACGCATCCGTGTCGACGGCCGCGTCGAGCCGCTGCCCGACGGGCAAGGCGGGCGCTACAGCCGCAAGGAGATCGTCGACGCCATCGCTGCCGGCTACAACAGCACCCGCAAGGGGAACAACGTCTCGCAGTACGCCGCCGACCAGTTCGTCGACTGCATGATCGACCTCGATCTGCCAGGAACGGCGGGCCAGCTGCGCTACCAGAACGTCAAGGGACGGCTCGGCCCGAAGACGGTGGTGCGCATCCTGCGAACCGGCGACGACAACCGCATCCGCTTCGACGCCGCCGGCTATGCGCCCAGCCACCAGCGCCTGCTTCGGCTGGCCGGTCGCGCCGGCAAGGGCATCGTGCTGCTCTCGGGCGTCACGAGCTCGGGCAAGTCCACCAGCCTGAAGAACTTCATCGAGACCTTGCCCGGCCTGGAGCACAAGGCGATCTACACGGTCGAGGATCCGATCGAGTACGAGATCGCCGGCGCCCACCAGATCGAGGTGCTGCGCGACATCGCGAACGACGATGAGACGCGTCGGCGCTACGCCGAGGTGATGCGCGCGCTGATGCGTTCCGACCCGGACGGCGTGATGCTGGGCGAGATCCGCGACAAGCTCACCGCGTTGTTCGCGCTGCAGGTCGCCGAGACGGGCCACCTCGCCATGGGCACGGTGCATGCCCACCTGATCTCCAACATCATTCCGCGCCTGACCAACGACCAGATCGGCGTGAGCCGCCAGGCGCTCACGGGGCCCAACATCCTGAACCTGCTGGTCTACCAGGCGCTGGTTCCCAAGCTGTGCCGCTGCTGTGCGCTGCCGACGTCGGCGGCCTTGCGCGCCGACCCCGATGCGCGCGAGATCGAGGAAGTCCTGCGCCGCCGCTTCGGCCTGTCCACGGCCGGCCTGAAGTGGACGCGCCCGGAAGGCTGCGCCGCCTGCCAGGGCCGCGGCACTTTCGGCAAGACGATCGTCGCGGAGATGCTTCAACCAGACCGCGTCTGGCTGCGCCACGTGCGCAACAACGACGACGACGCCGCGCTGCAGCACTTCCGCTCGGCCAGCAACCGACAGTTCGACAGCCCCGACATGACCGGCAAGACGGTCTTCGAGCACGCGCTGTACAAGGCCTTGCAGGGCGAGATCGATGTGCGCAATTGCGAGGAGTTCGACGGCTTCGAACGCTTCGAGATCCTGCCGCGGGAGCGCTCATGATCCCGGCGCGCGCCCTGGCGTCCTGGGTGGTGCTGGCCGATTTCCGGCTGGCGCGCGCGGAGTTCTACCGGGACTTCGCCGAGATGTACCAGCGCAACGAGGCGATGGTGAGTTTCCTGGAGGGCGAGATCGCCAATGCCGGTCTCACCCGCCAGCGCAGTCGGGCGCGCGCGTTGCGCATCGTGCTGAATCGGCATCAGGGCGGTGACCACGCCAGCCGGGTCTCGCACCTGCTCGAAGGCGTCGTGCCGCGCTCGGACGGCCTTCTGCTGGCGGCGGTCGACCGCGCTGTCGACAAGCCGCAGGCCCTGCGCGCGCTGGCCGACGCGATCGACAAGCAGCAACGGATGCTGCGCGTCATGGTCACCTACGCCGCGCTGCCGGCCGTCACGCTTCCGATCTGCTTCGCGCTGATCGCCTTGCTGGGCAGGGTGATCCTGGTCATCGACGATGCGACGCCGGTCTACGCCCAGGAGGCATTGTGGGAGGGCATGAATGGCTGGGCCCGGGCCATCGCGCTGTTCGCCCAGGCGTGGGGAGCGCAGATGGTGCTCGCGCTCGCCTTCGCGCTGGGTGCCGTGCTTTGGTCGCTGCCGCGCTGGCGCGGCGCGGCGCGGCTGCGCGTCGAAGGCTGGCCGATCTACGGCCTGTACCGCGATTTCCAGGCCGGACTCCTGTTCAGCTCGATGGCGATGATGCTCAAGACCGGTGAAACGCTGCAGGGCAGCATCGACGACGTGACGCAGCGCGCCTCGCCGTGGATGCGCTGGCACCTGGGTCGCGTCGTGGATGCGCTCGAAGAGAACCCGACCGGCACGATCGACGCGTTCCGGCGCGGCCTGTTGTCGGCACACCTGCTGTCGCGCGCGGCCACGTTGAACCGCTCCAGCACCTCCTTCTCCGATGTGCTGATCCAGCTTGGCACGACCGAGGGCGAGCGCGTGCTGGCCCGCGTGAAAAGAGCGGCCGTAATCGCCAATTTCGCGCTGGTCGGTCTCTTCGGCTCCGTGGCAACCTTCATGGGCATCGCGTCGATGACGGTGCCCGGAACCTTCGCGTCGCTGATGGAGCCATCCAACCTGATGACACTGCGCGCGATGTACGACGCCAGGCATTCGACGCCCTGACCCGCGCGCCGCCCGCGGCCGCCCGAGCTTTCCGCGCACGCTCGCGAACCGCGCCGCGTGCAACGTCCGGACGACGTTCCGTCCACGCCACCCCCAACAGAGGAGTACCGAAGATGTCCCAGCCCCAACGCCGCCCCGTGTCCGCGCCTCGTGCGCGCCGCCGCCAGCACGGCAACGCCCTCGTGTTCAGCATGCTGGGCCTCGTCATTGGCGGCATCGTTCTCGCACTGGGCATCAGCTACTACCAGAACGCGCAGACCAACGCCCAGGTGCAAGGCACGATCAGCGAGATCAGCGCCATCATCGGCGGCGCACAGCAGAACTACGGGCAATACGGCTACGCCGGTCTGACCACGGCGGTAGCCGTCGGTTCGCGCGTCATTCCCGACACGCGCGCCGACGCGGGCGGCGCCACGGCCACCAACAGCTACTCGGGGGCCATCTCGCTGGTCGACAACTCGGCCACCACGCCCAGTACCGCCAAGCTCACCTACGCCAACGTGCCGGCCGCACAATGCACGCAGCTCGTCAACGGCGCGCAAAGTCTGGCGCGGCGCGTCACGATCGGCACGACCGACGTCAAGCCGCTGGACGGCGCCATCGACGTGGCGCGCGTCAACGCGCAATGCACCTCGGCCGGCAACGTCGCGATCGACTTCGTGTTCGGCCGCACCTGAGTCCATGTCGCCGCGCCGCTCACCCGGTTCCCGGGCTCGCCGCAGCCGCCAGCGTGGCAACGCCCTGGTATTCGCGCTGCTCGGCCTGCTCGTCTCGGCGCTCGGCGCGGCCGGCATGATCCAGTCCGATCGGCTGAAGGCACGGCAGGCGGCGGGCAGCGGCGAGGCGACCGTCCTCGAGAAGCTGCGCAGCGCCACCAACGACGCCATCTTCGACAGCCTGGCCGCCATCCGCAACGGCGTCGCCTTCAGCCGCAACGGCGTGACCATCACGCCCGTCGACACCGGCGGGGACCTGGCCTGGAAGCCGACGGTCACCGAGCTGGCGGCGATGGGTTACCTGCCGGCCGGATGGACGGCGACGGCGTCCAGCCTGAACGCGGCCCCGTATGCGATCGCCTTCATGCGCGTGCCCGCCGGCTGCGCGCCGTCCGCCTGCAACGTCGAGGGCCTGGTCGTGTTGCAGGGCCCGATCCTCGCCGGGGCGAGCGGCAGCGACGGCACCGTGATCGGCCCCATCCTGACGCGCATCGGCGCCGATTCCGGTGTCTCGCTGCCGACGGATCCCAGCCACATCCAGGGTTTCGGCAACACCTGGCGCGCGGACAACCCGGTGCCCGGCCAGCCGGCGGGCGTCGTCGCCGTTCGCGTCGGCACGACATCCTCGAGCTTCGGCCAGTTCATCCGCATCGGCGACACGCGGGATCCGAACCTGCAAGGCAACCTCACCGTGGCCGGCAACACGCTGTTCGGCGATGGCACGACGCGCAGCGAGTTCCGCTCCCGGCTGCAGGTCGACGCCCAGCCGGTGGAACTGCGCGACGCCGGCGGTGCGGCCTGCGTCTCCCTGCGCCCTGACGGCACGATCGACATCCTGTGCAACGGGGCGCTGTCGGCGACGACGGGTGTGTTCAGGGACTCATCCGGCCATGTGTCGACGCTCGCTGGCGCGGGGCTGGTGACCAACGGCGGCGTGACCGCGCAAGATGGCCTGTCGACGCCCGCCATGACGGCGTTCGGCCCGGACGATCCACAGGCGGTGGTCGTCAAGGCGGGTGACCTGTTCGTGCGCAATCCGGCCGGCACGGCGCTGCTGCGCGTCGCCAGCAACGGCGACGTCATCGCGGGCCACGACCTGGTCGCCGGCGGGACGTTGCAAGCGCAGCGCCTGACCTTGTCGGCAACGGTCGACGAGGGCGATGCCTGCACGCCGGGCCAGGTCGCGTTGATGGCCAGCGGCGGCCTCGCCACCTGCCGGGGAGCGACCTTTCGCGCGACGTCCCGCTACGCGAGCCTGGGCGCCGCGTGCGCCACCGCCGGCCTGCAGGCCGTCGATGCGGTGTCCGCCGATGCACTGATCTGTCGCGGCGGGTACTACGCGAGCCAGTCGGCATTGACCTCGTCGCGGGTGTACATGGCCGGCTTCGCCGTCCGTCACGGCGACTACATCGCCGCCGCCGTCGCCTTGCCCACCGGCTGTCCTGCGACGGCCAGCCCCATCGCGCCGCAGGCCACCATCTTCCTGTTGCCGCAAAGCGACTCCGAAACGGTGGGCAATCCCGTCCTCAATCGCAACGCCACGTGGACGGGCCAAGGATGGACGATCTCCCTGACCGATGGCAGCGGCGCCCCCACCGCCAGCGACGTCGTGGCGGAGGTGTACTGTCTCTATCCCTGAACGGCGCGCCCAGAGACCTCGGCGGCGACGCCCGCCCTGGCTCGCCGACCCGACGAACGCGGACCTCGCATCCTTGCAGGCTTCGCTAGCGTCCTGGTGCCCCGCAGTCAGTACGGTCTTGAGGGCTCCGTCGCGATGCCAGAGTGCCGAGCCCTTGAGCAGCGCATTGCGGAACGCAATGCCGCTCGCTCCAAGGCTTGCCGCCCTGGGCGACGACGGGCAGGTGAGGCGTGCGGTGACCGTCCTTCCAAGGTATCAGCCACTCGCGATCCTTGAACTGGGCGTTGAATTCGCTGGATGTCGTGCAGCCGTGTTCGCAGTGACGGTCGACCAGCGCGTCGACGCCCTGCGGCGAGGCGACAGCGGTCGCGGTGTCGTCGATCCGCTGCAGCGCTAGTCAGGGCACCGCCGTGCCGCCGACGTCCTCGATCTGGATGAACTCGGCGGACGGGCAAACGCGTGCAAGCAATCTTGCTCGGGTTCGAGGCGCGTGCCGGCGCAGGTCGGGCGGAATGCAAGGACG
>JAEKKH010000142.1 GCA_019510465.1 Burkholderiales bacterium | reverse complement strand
CTTCTGGGCGCTGCCGCCCGGCGAGGACGAGGACGGCGAGCAGACCGTGGAAGACGCGTTGTCGGACGATCCGACCGAAGTCGGAGGCTCGCGCAGTGTCCACTAATGAGCAGCTGTTCGAGCGCGCCCAGAAGGTCATCCCCGGCGGCGTGAACTCGCCCGTGCGCGCGTTCCGTGCGGTCGGCGGCACGCCGCGCTTCATCGCACGCGCCGAGGGCGCCTACGTGGTGGATGCCGAGGGCAAGCGCTACGTCGACTACATCGGCTCGTGGGGGCCGATGATCCTGGGCCATGGGCATCCGGCCGTGCTGGAGGCCGTCCTCAAGGCCGCGCGCGACGGCTTCAGCTTCGGCGCGCCCACGGAGCGCGAGATCGACCTGGCCGAGGAGATCATCCGCCACGTGCCCAGCGTCGAGCAGGTGCGCCTCGTCAGCTCGGGCACCGAGGCCTGCATGAGCGCGATCCGGCTGGCGCGCGCCGCCACCGGGCGCTCGCGCCTGATCAAGTTCGAAGGCTGCTACCACGGCCACGCCGACGCGCTGCTGGTCAAGGCCGGCTCCGGCCTGGCCACCTTCGGCCACCCGACCTCGGCCGGCGTGCCGGCGGAAGTCGTCCAGCACACCACCGTGCTCGACTACAACGACATCGAGCAGCTGGAACAGGCGTTCGCCACGCAGGGCAGCGAGCTGGCCTGCGTGATCATCGAGCCCATCGCCGGCAACATGAACTTCGTGCGCTCCAGCGTCGCGTTCATGAAGCGGCTCCGCGAGCTGTGCCACCAGCACGGCGCGCTGCTGATCATGGATGAGGTGATGACGGGTTTCCGCGTCGCGCTCGGCGGCGCGCAGAGCCTGTACGCGCAGCAGATTCCCGGCTTCGCGCCCGACATCAGCGTGTTCGGCAAGGTGATCGGCGGCGGCATGCCGCTGGCGGCCTTCGGCGCGTCGCGCAGGATCATGGCGCAGCTCGCGCCGCTGGGCCCGGCCTACCAGGCGGGCACGCTGTCGGGCAACCCGGTGGCCACGGCCTGCGGCCTGGCCACGCTGCACGAGATCTCCCGGCCCGGCTTCCACGCAGCGCTCGGCGCTCGCACGCGCGAGGTGATGGCAGCCCTGAAGTCCGAGGCCGACGCCGCGGCCATCCCGCTCACGGTCGACAGCGAGGGCGGCCTGTTCGGCTTCTTCTTCGCCGACCGCCTGCCGCACGACTACACCACCGCGGTGGCCGTCGACAAGGAGCGCTTCAACCGCTTCTTCCACGCCATGCTGGACGGCGGCGTCTACCTGGCGCCGGCGCTGTACGAGGCCGGCTTCGTCAGCGCCGCGCACGGCCCCGCCGAGATCGAGCACACGCGGCTGGCCGCCCGCGCCGCCTTTTCCGCACTCAACGCCTGACACCCCCGTGGCCACGTCCCGTCCCACCGAATACATGGGCCACCCCGCCGTGGCGCTCACCTCCGACGACGGCGCGCGCGCCACCGTCCTGCTGCATGGCGGCCACCTGGTCAGCTGGATCCCGGCCGGCGGCCAGGAGCAGCTGTACGTCTCGCCCACCAGCCGCTACGGCGAGGGCGAGGCCGTGCGCGGTGGCGTGCCGGTGATCTTCCCGCAGTTCTCCACCCGCGGCACCCTGCCCCGCCACGGCCTGCTGCGCACGCGCGGCTGGAAGCTGCTGGAGACGGCCTCGCACGGCAAGCACGCCCAGGCGGTGCTGCGCTTCGTCGCCGACGACGCCACGCGCCAGCAGTGGCCGCACGACTTCGAGGCCGAGATGACCTTCAGCCTCATCGGCCAGCAGCTCGACATCGAGTTCCTGGTGGTCAATTCCGGCGACGCACCATTCGAGTTCGCCGCCGCACTGC
The DNA here is from genome assembly GCA_019510465.1 of Burkholderiales bacterium. GTDB lineage: Bacteria > Pseudomonadota > Gammaproteobacteria > Burkholderiales > Burkholderiaceae_C > Scleromatobacter. The sequence continues at coordinate 1,914 of JAEKKH010000142.1, read as the reverse complement.
ACACCTACCTGCGCACCAACGACGTGCTCAAGGCCCAGCTCGAGGGCCTGCAGGGCGTGAAGTTCGAGGACAACACCACCGGGCAGTGGCAGCAGCAGTGGGGCGACGTGACGCAGGTCGTCGGCGAGATCGACCGCCTCTATCACGAGGTGCCGGGCGAGCTGATGCTGCGCGAGATGGGCCGCAGGCTGGCCATCGCCCACGCCGGCTTCCCCGACGTCGTCGTCTGGAACCCGGGCCCCGGGAAGGCCGCCCAGCTCAACGACCTGCCCGACGACGACTGGCAGAAGATGCTGTGCGTCGAGGCGGCGCGGGTCGTCGATCCGGTCACCCTGGCGCCGGGCGAGGAATGGGCGGGCATGCAGACCCTGATCGCCGCTTGATCCGGTGAGGCTCACAATTCGAGGTACGGTGCGGGCCGGCAGTCGCCGCCCGCGGGTACGTTTCCTGCAATCCGCGACCAAGACGCGTGTCGATCGAGCGAAGGGCGCAAGCGTGCGGCCGCCGCGCTCGGCCGTCCTTCGCTCAGGCCGCACGCCCCTCGGGGGCTGTCTGCGGTAGTCCGCAGACTGGGGCAGACATCCTTATGCATATCCACATCCTGGGCATCTGCGGCACCTTCATGGGCGGCCTGGCCGCCCTCGCCCGCGAGGCCGGCCACGAGGTCACCGGCTGCGACGCCAACGTCTACCCGCCGATGAGCGACCAGTTGCGCGCCCTGGGCATCGAGCTGATCGAAGGCTACGGCACCGACCAGGTGGCGATCGCGCCCGACCTGTTCGTCGTCGGCAACGCCGTCTCGCGCGGCAACCCGCTGATGGAGGCCATCCTCGACGAGGGCCTGCCGTACGCCAGCGGCCCGCAATGGCTGGCCGAGCACGTGCTGGAAGGCCGCCACGTGCTGGCCGTCGCCGGCACCCACGGCAAGACGACGACCACCGCGATGCTCGCGTGGGTCCTCGAGCAGGCCGGCCTGGAGCCGGGCTTCCTGGTGGGCGGCGTGCCGCGCAACTTCGGCGTCTCGGCGCGGCTGGGCAAGGCGCGCACGGCCGGCGGCGCGCGGCCGCTGTTCGTCATCGAGGCCGACGAGTACGACACCGCCTTCTTCGACAAGCGCAGCAAGTTCGTGCACTACCGGCCGCGCACGGCGGTACTGAACAACCTCGAGTTCGACCACGCGGACATCTTCCCCGACCTGGCGGCCATCGAGACCCAGTTCCACCACCTCGTGCGCACGATGCCGGCACACGGCCGGATCGTCGTCAACGCGCGCGAGGAATCGCTGCAGCGCGTGCTCGAGCGCGGCTGCTGGAGCGAGGTGCAGCGCTTCGGCGCGCGCAAGGAAGAGCCCGGCGCGCTGCGCGCCCGCGGCGAACCACATGCGTTCGACGTGCTGCGCGGCTCGATGAAGATCGCCCACGTCGAATGGCACCTGCTGGGCGAGCACAACCAGATGAACGCGCTGGCCGCCATCGCCGCGGCCGAGCACGTGGGCGTCGCGCCCGAGGCGGCGGCCAAGGCGCTGGCGTCGTTCGAGAACGTGGCGCGCCGGCTCGAACTCAAGGGCGAGGCCGGCGGCGTGAAGGTCTATGACGACTTCGCGCATCACCCGACCGCGATCCGCACGACGATCGACGGCCTGCGCCGCAAGGTCGGCGCGCAGCGCATCCTGGCCGTGTTCGAGCCGCGCTCCAACACGATGAAGCAGGGCGCGATGAAGGCGCAACTGCCGTGGGCGCTGGAGGAGGCCGACCTGTCGTTCTGCCACTCGGGCGGCCTGTCGTGGGACGCCCAGGAGGCGCTGGCGCCGCTGGGCGAGCAGGCCCGGGTGTGCGACACCATCGGCGCGCTGGTGGCGGCCGTCGCCAAGGCGGCCAAGCCCGGCGACCATGTGCTGTGCATGAGCAACGGCGG
>JAEKKH010000149.1 GCA_019510465.1 Burkholderiales bacterium | reverse complement strand
CGTGGGCGACGTGCTGGCGCTGGGCCCGCTCGCGCTCGACGCATGCAACTGGCATCCGTCCCGCGCCGACCATGCGTCGATCGCGCGCCGGCTCGGCACGGCGATCGAGGCGCTGCTGCCGCAGTGGCGTGCAGCGCCCCCGGACCCGTCCTAGTGCAGGCTGGAGAGGAACTGCTGCAGCTCCGGCGTGCGTGGCGCGCCGAAGATCTCCTCCGGCGGCCCGATCTCGTGGATGCGACCGGCGTGCATGAACACGACGCGGTCGCTGACCTTGCGGGCGAAGCCCATCTCGTGCGTCACCATCAGCAGCGTCATGCCCTCGTCGGCCAGGCTCTCCACCACCTTGAGCACCTCGCCCACCAGCTCCGGATCGAGCGCGGAGGTGATCTCGTCGCAAAGCAGCACGCTGGGCTGCATCGCGAGCGCGCGGGCGATCGCGACGCGCTGCTGCTGGCCGCCCGAGAGCTGGTCGGGCCAGGCCTCGAACTTCTCGGCCAGCCCCACGCGCGCCAGCAGGCGCCGGGCCGTGGCGTCGACCTCGGCCGCGTTCGCCTTCTGCACGAGCGTGGGCGCGAGCATCACGTTGCGGCCCACGCTCAGGTGCGGGAACAGGTTGAAGCCCTGGAAGATCATGCCCACGTGCTGGCGCAACTCGCGCATCGCCTTCGCGTCGCCGTGCTTCAGCGGCTGGCCGTCCACGAGCAGCGTGCCGTCCTGGAACTCCTCGAGGCCGTTGATGCACCGCAGCAGCGTGCTCTTGCCGGAGCCGCTCTTGCCGATGATGGCGATCACCTCGCCGCGCCGGACATCGAGGTCGATGCCCTTGAGCACCTCGTTGCTGCCGAAGCGCTTGCGCAGCTGGCGGATGTCGACGATGGCGAACGGGGTTTCAATGGTCACGGCGCATGCTCCTCTCGAGTCGCCTGCTGAATGCGGAGACGGGCCAGCACAGCGCGAAGTACATCAGCGCGACGCAGGCATAGACGGTGAATGGGCGGAAGGTGGCGTTGGTGATCATCGTGCCCGTCTTGGTGAGCTCGACGAAGCCGATGATGGAGGCCAGCGCGGTGCCCTTGATCACCTGCACCAGGAAGCCGACGGTGGGCGCCACGGCGATTCGCAGGGCCTGCGGCGCGATGACGTGCCGCAGCTTCTCGCCGAAGTTCAGGGCCAGGCTGTCGGCGGCCTCCCACTGGCCGCGCGGGACGGCCTGCACGCAGCCGCGCCAGATCTCGGCCAGGTAGGCGCTGGCGTACAGCGTCAGGGCGCCGCCGGCCGCCACCCACGGCGACACGTCGATGCCGAACAGCCCGAGGCCGAAGTAGGCGAGGAACAGCTGGATCAGGAGCGGCGTTCCCTGGAAGACGTGCACGTAGGCAGACACGGCCGTCGCGGCGCCGGGCCAGCCGCGCAGCCGCGTCACCAGCAGCGACAGGCCGACGAGCCCGCCGCCGACGAACGCGAGAAGCGACAGGGCCACGGTCCAGCGTGCCGCCAGGAGCAGGTTGCCCAGGATCTGCCAGACGGAGAACTCGATCACGTCATCTCCCCGTCGGCGCGATGCGCCCGAACAGCCACCGCGGCCCGGCCCATGCGAGGGCCTGCCGCAGCAGCACCGCCATCGCCAGGTACAACCCGGCCGCGACGAAGTTGGCCTCGAACGAGCGGAAGTTGCGGCTCATGATCAGGCTCGCGGAATAGCTGAGTTCCTGCGCCGCGATCTGCCCGCAGACCGCCGAGCCCAGCATGACGATGACGACCTGGCTGACCATCGCGGGCCAGACGCGCCCCAGCGACGGCGGCAGCACGACCCGCAGGAAGACTTGGCGCTCCGTCATCGCCAGGCTGCGCGCGGCCTCCAGCTGGCCGGGTGGCGTCGCGTCGATGCCGGCGCGCACGATCTCCGCGGCATAGGCCCCGAGGTTGAGCGTCATCGCGATGATGGACGCGGTCTCCGAGGACAGCCGCAGCCCCAGGCTCGGCAGCCCGAAGTAGATGAAGAACAGCTGCACGATGAAGGGCGTGTTGCGCACCAGCTCCACGTACCCGGCCGCCAGCGCGCGCACCGCCGGGGGGCCGTGCGTGCGCGCGCGCGCACAGGCGATGCCCGCACCCACGCCCAGCACCGCGGCGACCGCCGTCAGCGCCAGGGTCAGCGCCGCCCCGCGCAGGAGCAGGGGCCAGTCGGCGAGGACGGCGGCGAAGTCGAGCTGCACCATGGCCTGGTTCCTCGTGCCGGTTCGCTTCAGTTCGGCAGGTCGCCGGCCGGGCGGCCCAGCCACTTGACGCACAGCTTGTCGATCTCGCCGCTGGTCCGGGCCGACGCGATGATCTCGTTGACCTTCAGCCGCAGCTTGTCGTCGCCCTTGGCGATGCCGATGAAGTTCGGCGAGTCCTTGAGCAGCAGCTTGAACTCCGCGCCCAGTTGCGGATTGCGCGCCATCATGTTGCCGGCCACGGACGCGCCGGTGGCGATCACCTGCACCTGGCCGGACACGAAGGCCGAGACCGTGGCGTTGTTGTCCTCGAAGCGCTTGATGTCCGCGCCGGCGGGCGCGATCTTCGTCAATTCCATGTCCTCGATCGCGCCGCGCGTGACGCCGATCGACTTGCCGGCCAGCTCGGCCGGCGACTTCAGGACCATCGCCCGGGGCGCGAACACGGCCTGGAAGAAAGGCGAATAGGCGGCGGTGAAATCAATCACCTTCTCGCGCTCGGGGTTCTTGCCCAGCGTCGAGATCACGAGGTCGGCCTTGTGCGTCTGCAGGTAGGCGATGCGGTTGGCGCTGGTGACCGGCACGAGTTCGACCGTCGCCCCGAGCCTGGCCGCGATGAGGCGTGCCATGTCGACATCCAGCCCCTGCGGCGCCATGTCGGTGCCGACGAAGCCGTAGGGCGGGAAATCGGTGGGGATCGCGATGGCGATGGACCGCTTGGCGAGGATGGTGTCGAGCGCGCTGTCCGCGAAGGCCGGGGAGGCGCCGAACACGCCGAGCCCGGCCAGCACCAGTGCGAACAGGGGACGTCGTTGCAGGCTCATTCAGTTCTCCTTGAGGCGCCGGTGCGGCGCGCGTGTTGCGGGCGGGTGAGGGGAGAGCAGGTCCGTGAACAGCCGTCGCGCGCCGCGTGACGCGCGCGTGGGCGGCGCGTCGGGCGCGCGAGGCTGCAGGGCCTTGCGCAAGGGGGCGAGCGGATCGGCCCGCGGCGCCGAAGGGCCGAGGGCGGCGGCGACGGCGCCGATGTGCGCGCGCAGCAGTTCGGCTGCCGCGGCGGCGTCGCCGCGTTCGAGCGCGGCGACGATCGCCAGGTGCTCGCTGCAGGACAGCGCGGCATCGTGGGTCGACTGGAACAACGTGGCCACCAGCGTGGTGCGCGCCGTCAGGTCGCGCAGGATGTCGGCCAGCAGCGGGCCGCTCACGCATTCGGCCAGGCACACGTGGAAGTCGCCGAGAAGAAAGCTGCGGTTGCCCGCGTCGCCGGCCGCGATGGCCGCCTGTTCGGCCTTGTGGTGCGCCTTCAGGCGCGCAAGCTTGCTGCGCGCCAGCGGCTTGTCCAGCGAACCGAGCATCCCCGTCTCGATCGCGATGCGCGCGGAGAACGCTTCGGCGGCTTCCGCGCGCGACGGCTGCACCACGAACCAGCCGCGCCGGCTGCTGACTTCCACCATGCCGCGCGCGGACAGTCGCGCCATCGCTTCGCGCACCAGCGTGCGGCTCACGCCGAAGACGTCGGCCAGCTCCTGCTCGCCCAGGCGCTGTCCCGGCGCGATGCGCCCGCACAGGATGGCGTCGACGACCTGGCTGGCGATCTGCGGCGCGCTGGAACGATCGGGAACGGATGTGGTGCTCGGCATGCGCGGGTTGGGGCCCGGGGCCCTGTCGTGGTGCATACGACGCTTGGATGCGTCCTTTGCATACAAGCCACGCAAGGCCCATGCCTGCCCGATGCAACGATGCGTGGCGCGCGCATCTGGCCGCGGCCTGCGGTCGCGGTCATCGAATGATCGCGACGGCGTCATGACCTCGAGTCGCGCCATCGCTAATCTCGGGCGACAGCGAGACGGCGTCCGTCCCGCGCATGCGCTCACCGTTCGAGAATCCCATGCCCATCGAATCCGCCGCCCTCGCCGGGGGCCCGTCCCGCAGCCCCGTCCTGTCCAGGCTCCTGGGGTCATCGAGCCGGTTGCGCGATCAGCTCAGGCGCCTCGTCGGCGCCGTGAGATCGGGGGGCGGCGTCCCGGCGCGCACGGCGGGCGATCCGGCGGCGACGACCGCCGCGGCGAAGCGGCGTGGGTCGTCGTCGGCGCCGCGATCCGGGGCCGCGCCGGCGGGGCGGCTCGCTCCCATGGCGGCGGACCGGCTGCGCGAGGCGCGCCAGAGCATGCGCAGGATCCTCGATTGCCACCCCGCGGCACCCGCGATCTGGCCGTCGATCGCCCTCGTCGATCGCTCGCTGGCGCGGCACGGGGCCATCGGCATCGAGCGCCTGTCGCCCCAGGTGCTGCAGGACGCGGCCCGGGTGCTGAGCCGCTTGATGGATGAACTCTGCGAACACGGCATCGTCGTGCTCCTGGAGCGCATCGAGCGCGTGCTGCGCGTCGTCCACGGGTGCGCGATCGCCGCCGAGACGCCGTGGCAGGCCGTGCGGCCCGCGGAGGTTCAGGTGCTCGAGTCGACGATCACCGAGTTCATGGCGATCGAGCGCGCCTGGGAGGAGCGACAGACGGCCGAAGTGGACGGCGCACGTCCGGCACTGGCGGCCTGATCGGCGTGGGCGGACGGAGCGCGCGGGGCATCGTCGTCGAGCGCGGCGACGAAGCGATAGCCGATGCCCTGGTGCGTGCGGATGATCGCGCCGGCTTCGTGGCCGGCGCCGGCGAGCGCCTTGCGGATGCGCATGACCGCGGCGGCCAGCGAGCCGGGCTGGACGAATTCGTCCTTCCAGATGTGATCGAGCAACTCGTCCGTCGAGACCACCCGGTGGCGATGCTCGATCAGGTAGACCAGCAGGTCGAACGGGCGGGGCTGGAGCGTGCGCAGCTGGCCGTCGACGAGTACTTCGCGCCGGGCCACCGACACCTCGCATCGGCCGAACGCGACGTCGCGCGGCCCGCGCGCGCGCAGGGCCGAGGCCGGCGCCGGAAGCGGCGGCGAGGTGAACAAGGCCTCGGCGTCGTCGGGGGCGCCGGGCAGGCGGGGCCTCGCGCCCAGGGGTTGGTGCATGTTCCAGGTGGTCATGGCATCGGGCTCCGGTTACATCGACGCCGAACTGGCGGGCGCAACGAATCGATATCCCACGCGCTGATACGTGCGGATGACGCCCTCGTGGTCCGAGCCCAGGGCGCGTCGCAGGCGCAGTATCGCGGCCGGCAGCGACGAGCGCTGCACGCGCGCGTCCCCCCAGACCTGCGACAGCAGTTCCTCGCTCGTCACCACGCGGTCGCCGTTCTGCACGAGATAGACGAGCAGGTCGAAGGGGCGGGACTGGAGGCGCCGGCGGACGCCGTCGACGAACAGCTCGCGCCGGCCGGTGCGAAGTTCGCAGCGCGCGAACCGGATGACCGGTTCGTGGCGGGCGAGCGTCGGCAAGTCATCGACATGGCCTGGCAGCGTGGACTCGCGAGGAGGCGTGGGGACCGCGACAATGGACATGACTCGGGCTCGTGTAGTGGCGTAGATGACATTGTGTAGTGATATATCTACACGTGTCTACACGACCCACCACCCCATCCGGAACTTATTTCACGCCGCCACCCGACGCGAACCCGCCCAGACGGCGTCGAGCGCGACCCTGGCCGGGCGGCCGAGTTCGAGCGTCACCTGAAGCCCCCAGGCCTGGGCCGTACGGCGCCAGTCGGCCGGCAGCGTGCGCGCGACGACCTCCACGGCGTCGGCGCATTCGGGGTCGAAGTGCGTGCCGCGCTGGGCCAGGATCTCGTCGACGGCGGCCTGCAGGGGCCAGGCGGCCTTGTAGGCGCGTACGCTGGTGAGCGCGTCCAGCACGTCCGCCGCGGCGACGACGCGCGCGCAGCGCGGGATCGCGGCGCCCGCGAGCCCGAACGGATAGCCCCGTCCGTTCCACCACTCATGATGGGACAGGGCGACGGCGATGGCCGCCGTCGTCGTGTCGTCGCCGTCCGGCCGCGTGTGCGCCATGATGCGCTTGGCGCCCGCGATGCAGTGTCGCTCCACGAGGCCGCGCTCGTCCGGGTCGAGCGCCCCCGGCTTGGCGAGCAGTTCCTGCGGCAGGTCCAGCTTGCCGACGTCGTGCGTCAAGGCGGCGATGGACCAGTCGCGCGCTTCGTTGGGCATGACGCCCAGCACCGTGCAAAGACGCGCCGTGAGCCAGGCGGTGCGCCTGCCGTGCCGATCCACTTCGATGCTCATGCGGCCTGTCCTGCTAGTCGAGGAAATCCAATGTAGGCAAGGTCGCCGCGCGATGCATGACGCGCTTCTGACCACCGCGCTGCGCGCCGCGAAAACGTGCATTGCCGCGCGAAGACAGGAAAGCGCGAGGCGCTTGCGCGCGCCGGGCACGCGTGCCGCCTCGATGTCGGTTCCGCCACGGTCGAGAGCGGGACGGCGTGCCGGCCCCGATGCGGTGCGGCGCGTGTCGTCGTCAAGGGCATCCGTCCAGGTCCTTGCCGTGGGTCCTGGACGTGTCGCAGATGTCCACCCGCCCGGTGCGGTAGACGCGAACCTTGTACTGGCGGGTGGCGTCCCCGCGGGAGACCAGATAGGACGTCGCGCCGCCGACGTCGCCGCCGGGCGAGGCGCAGGCGCTCGGCATGCCGGCCGACGTGTCCGGCGGCGACATCTGCAGCCCTTGCGCGTCGAAGCACACCTGGGCCGGTCCGGTGAGGATCACGCGCTCCTGCGAAGCGGCCGTCGCGGCCAGGATGAGCTCCGTGCCCGCCGCGGCCTCGCGCGCCGGCGACGACGGCAGGAACTTCACGAGCCATTGGCTGCCTTTGACGACGGCCGAGGCGTCGGATCCCGGCGCCGCGTCCGTCAGCATGAACGCGGCGGGGCGGTTCCTCGTCACGGCGCTGACCCGGGCGAGCCGCAGCGCGCCCGCCAGCTGCTGTGCCTTGCTGCGGGTGTGGATGTCGGCGATCGCGCGGCCGAACGAGGGCACGGCGAGCGCCAGGACGATTCCGCCGACCGACAGCGTCAGCATCATCTCGATGAAGGAAAAGCCCGCTGCGCGGCCACGTGAAGAACATCCAAAAATCGTCGATCCGGCGCCCATGCACCCGCTCCCTTGCCGCCGGATCGCCGTCGATCCGGTCCTGGCGAGGATGGTCGTGCGCGGTGCGGCCGCAGGTCATGATCACGCCATGACGGCACGATGGCCCTCGCGCGCCGGCGGGCCGGCGCGTGACGCTTGTCACTGCCGGACCGCACGGCGGGCACGTCGGGGCACGTCCGGCCCGGCGTCGGGGCGCCCGGGTTGCGCCCGGTGACGGGCGGCGGACCGCGGTTCACAATGCCCCTATCTCCAGACGCCCTCGATCGCGCACATCCATGGACCGGGCGACGCCCCCCAGCTCGCAGCCGACGACAACGCCGCCTGTCGACGTCCTCCTCGTCGAGGACAACGCGGCCGACGCCCGCTTCTTCGGCCTGTTGCTGGAGAGTTCGCCGACCGCCGGCAACTTCCGCCTGCGCCATGCCGCCACGCTGGCCGACGGCCTGGCCATGCTGGGCGCGCGGCGGCCCGACGTGATCGTGCTCGACCTCGGCCTCGGGGAGACGGAAGGTCTTGCCACGGTGCAGCGCCTCGTCGCGTCCGGCCTGCGCCTGCCGGCGCTGGTGGTGCTGAGCGGGCTCGATGACGAGGACGTCGCCGTCGAGGCGCTGCAGGGGGGCGCGCAGGACTACCTGATCAAGGGGCAGATCGACGGGCGCCAGCTCGCGCGCGCGATCCGCTACGCGATCGGGCGGCACCAGGCCGAGCAGGCGATCGCCGAGCGCACGACGGAGCTCGAGCATTCGCGCGAGCTGGTGCGCAGCCTGGGTGCGCGCAACGCGAGGCTGCTCGAGGAGGAGCGCCGGCGCGTCGCGCGCGAGCTGCACGACGAGATGGGCCAGCAGCTGGCGGCGCTGCGCATGGAGATCGCGGTCCTGCGCCAGGGGCCGGCCGGGGCTGGACATCCGGCGATCGACGCCGCGTTGGGCATGCTGATCGGGCGGGTCGAGGGACTCGTGGTCAGCGTCCGCCGCATCGTGGCGGAGCTGCGACCGCCCGCGCTGGACGGCGGACTGGCCGCGGCGCTCGACTGGCTGGTCTCGGATTTCGGGCGCCAGACGCAACTGGCCTGCCGGGCCGACGTCGACGCGTGTGCCGGCCTGTTGTCCGCGGACGCCGCGGCGATGGTCTTTCGCATCGCCCAGGAGTCGCTGACCAACGTCCGCCGGCATGCGTCGGCGTCGACGGTCTCGCTGCAGCTGCACCGGGCCGGCGCCGGGTGCGAGCTGCACGTGCGCGACGATGGCCGGGGATTCGATCCTTCGGGGCGAAGCGCCGGCTTCGGCATCCTGGGCATGGAAGAACGGGCGCGGGCTCTCGGCGGCACGCTGACCATCGACAGCCGGGCTGGCCAGGGCACCGACATCCGCCTGCGACTGCCGTTTTCCGAGGCTGCCGCGCCGGATCGTGCCTCGGAAGGCCGCGCCTGACGCCTGGCGCGTGGCGCCGGGCGCCGGACGTGCAGCCGGGCAGGCGCGAGCGCGTGATCGCCGCTCGGCCGGATGGGTCTCAGTCGACCAGCCCGTGGCGCATCGCATAGCGCACCAGGTCGCTGAGGCTGGCCTGTCCCAGCTTCTCCATGAGCCGGCCCTTGTAGGTGCTCACGGTGTTCGGGGCCAGTTGCAGGTCCTCGGCGATGTCCATCACGGAGCGGCCCGTGACGAGCGCGACCAGCACCTGCCGCTCGCGCGTGGACAACTGCTCCATCTGCTCGCGCGGGCTCGCGGGTTCGCCGCGGATCAGCGCGCCGCTGAGCGACGGATCGACGTAGCTGCGGCCGGCGAGCACGTGGTGGACGGCGTCGACCAGGAGCTCGGGGGAGGCGTCCTTCGTCAGGTAGCCGAGCGCGCCGGCCTCGAGCGCACGCCGCGCGATGTGCGGGTCGGCGTGCATGGTCAGTACCAGCACCGGCAGCTTGGGATGGGCCGCCACGACGCGCTTGATGAGATCGACGTCGGTGGCGCCCGGCATGAGCAGGTCGAGCAGCACCAGGTCGATGCCGCCGCGCTTGAGTCGGCTGAGGACGTCCGAGGCCGAGACGGCCTCGCCGGCGACCACGAGGCGCTCGTCCAGGCTCAGCACCTTGCCGATGCCCTCGCGCACGAGCGCATGGTCATCGGCGACGAGGATGCGATGCTTCGGGCTGGCTGCGGCGGCAGGGGAGGTCATGGGGGATCTTTCGACGCGGCCCGGACCGCCGCGGCGGTCGGGGGTTCTGATTGGATGTAGATATTACACTACGCTACATTCACCCTCGCCGCGGGCGGGCCGCACGCGGCGTCGCCCCGGGAGCGGAGGCGGTGGCCGCGGCCGCGACGAGCGGCATCCGGTCCATGTCGATGTAGTCGGTCAGGCTGTCGCTGAAGCGCGCGGCCTGGTCCGCCCCGACGGGCGGCGGCATGCGCGCCCAGTGCGAAGGGCGGTCGCCGTGCTTGCGGCGCAGGACGAGCTCGACGCGCCGCCGCAGCACGACGAGGCCCGGGCCGAACAACTCGTCTCCCAACTGGTCCAGCGCTCGCGCGGCATGGCGCAGCACGGCGGCCTCCACGCGATGGATGTTGTCCGTGCATTCGGAGCCGAGCACCCGCTCCAGCAGTGCGAGCGACGGCCAGACGCGACGCGCGCCGGGCACGTGATCGAGCAGGATGCGCAGCTCGTGGCGCGCCGCCGACGCATGCGCGCCGGGCATCGGAGGAAGTGGCGGACGCCGCACGGACCGCGGCATCGGCAGGGTCGCGCGCCACGCGTTGGCGGGCTCGAGCGCCAGCCGCCAGCCCAGGCCGCTGCGTCGCAGCCGGACGTGCTGCTGCAGGCACTCGGACACGCGCTGCCAGAGACGCCGGGATTCGCTGGCGGACTCGCCCGTTCTGGGTTTCGACATCGCAGGAACTTTCATCGCATCGCACGACGCAGGCATTTCGTCACGAGATCGCCGCCGGCCGGGCTTGCGTGGGCACGGTTCAAGTCGTAGAGTTATATCTACAACGTAGATTCTTGTCTATAACCCAATGTCATCCCACCTTTCCAGGACGGTCAAGCGCCGCACGTCGCCGCCAACCGGCTTCACGCTGATCGAAGTGATGATCGTCGTCGCGATCATCGGCATCCTGACGGCGATCGCATTGCCGGCGTACAGGAACTACGTCATCCGCGGCAAGCTCGTGGCGGGCACGAACGCCCTCGCCAACATGCGCACGCAGATGGAGCAGTACTACCAGGACAACCGCACCTACGCGACCGTCTCGGCGCCGGCCATCGTGACGCCCTGCGTGGCCAACGCCGTCGTCGCCAGCAACGGCACGCCGTTCAACGTGAGCTGTTCGGCCGCGTCCGATGTCCCCACGGCCACGACGTACACCTTGCGCGCCACCGGCATCGGCACGGTCGCGGGCGCCGTCTACACGATCGACCAGGCCAACGGCATGGCCACCGTCTCGTTCCCGACGCCGTGGGGCAGCGTGCCGGCCGGCAACACCTGCTGGATCATGCGAAAGGGCGACTCGTGCTGAGGCGCACGACGCCGAGGGCGCGCGGCTTCTCCCTCATCGAGCTGATGGTGACGGTGACGCTGATCGCGATCCTGCTGGTGATGACCATCCCGGCCTACGGCACCTGGACGGCGGACGCGCACGTGCGCGCGGCCGCGGAGTCGCTGACGAATGCCATCCGGCTCACGCAGGCGACGGCCGTGGCCAAGGGGCGCACGGGCCTGTTCGCGCTCACCGCGGACGCGCAGCCGTCCGTCAATTCCACGCCGGCGGGCTTCGCGCAGAACTGGTTCGCGACCCTGAACGTGCTCGGCGGCTCCGACGAGACAAAGGCCTCGATGGGCCTGATCCTGAAATCGACCGAGGGAACGCAGCACCGGGTGACGGTCAGCGGTCCGGCCCTGGTCTGCTTCAACGCGCTGGGCCGCCAGACGAGCCTCGCCGCGGCGGCCAACAGCCTGTCGACCGCCTGCACGGCGGCCGACCCGGCGGTCTTCCAGGTCTCGCGCGACGCGGGGGCGTCGCGCTACTTCAAGGTGCTCGTCTATGCCGGCGGCCGCGTGCGCATGTGCGACGCCGCCAAGGCGATCTCCAGCGCCGATCCGGACGGATGCTGACCATGCAGCCACGCCGCGCACCCCTGCCGCGCCGTTCGACGCGCGGGTTCACGCTGATCGAGGTCCTGATCTCGATCCTGGTCTTCTCCTTCGGGCTGCTCGGGGCCGCCGCGATGCAGGCCGTGGCGGTGCAGGCCGCGACGCAGAACGGCGACCGCTCGCGCGCCGGGCTCCTGGCCAACGAGATGGTCAGCACGCTGTGGGCGGCCCAGTCGTCCACGCCGGTTCCGGGCGATCTGGCCGCATGGCGGGCGAAGGTCGCCACGCCGGCGGTCTCCGGCCTTCCGAACGGCTCCGGCACGGTGGCCGCCTGCGCCGGCGTGGCCAATTGCGCGGTGATCACGATCACGTGGAAGGCGCCGTCCGCCAAGGCCGCCGCCGCGTCCAACCGGTACACGACCACCGTGGTGATCCAATGAAGCGCGGCCGCCAGTCGCAAGCCGGCCTGACCCTCGTCGAGATGATGGTCGCGCTCGTCATCGGCATGGTGCTGTCGATCGCGGTCATGATGGTGCTGTCGACGTTCGAGGGACGGCGACGCACGCTCGGCTCGACGTCCGACCTGGACCAGTCCGGCGCACTCGCGATGTTCCAGCTGGATCGCTGGATCCGCAGCGCGGGCACCGGCCTGGGCCAGGGCAGCGGCTTCGCCTACGGCTGCACGCTGTACGCCGCGAAGTCGGGTCACCAGATCCTGCCGGCGACCGGGCCGCTGCCGGCCCCCTTCGCGTCCGTCGACCCGGGTTCGAGCGGCGTGTTCCGCCTGGCCCCGGTGCTCATCCTGCCCGGGCAGACGACGCCCAACATCAGCGGCAAGGCCTCGGACGTGCTGGTGGTGATGTCGGCCGGCAACGATGCGTCGCAGGTGCCTTCCGTGCTGTCGGCGCCGCCGTCGGCCGACCACCTCGCCACCGCCAACCTGACGGAGTTCTCGCCGGGCGACGTGCTTCTCGTCGCCGACCACCACAAGTCGCCGGGCGGCGGTCCGGCCGATTGCATGATCGCGCAGGCGTCGGCCTCCCTGACCAGCACGGGAACCGGCACGACGCTGCCCCTCGGTGGCTCCGGCAGCACCTATGACGGCGAGCGCATCGGCAGCGCGGCGATCACGAGCCTCACCGACGATCCGGTGGCCTTCGACCTGGGGGCGCCGACCGCGTCCGGCACCGGCCAGCCCCCCGTGTTCCAGCTCATCGGCGTCGGCGACAACGACACGCTGTACGGCTATGACCTGCTCCAGGTCTCGGGCGACGGCGCGCAGGCCCAGGCGGAAGGCGTGTTCGAGATGCACGCCGTCTACGGCATCGATTCCACCGGGAGCGCCGACAACAAGATCGACCAGTGGGTCGGCACCGGCGCGTCCAGCGGCTATTCCGTCGCGGCGCTCTCGGACGGCAGCATGGCCGCGATGACGCGGCTCAAGAACATCCGCGCCGTCCGGGTGGCGCTGGTCCTGCGCACGTCGCTGCCGGAAAAGGGCGCCGTCACCCCGCAGGCGCTGACCATGTTCCCGGACCTGTCCGGCCTGGCGGTCACACGCACGTTGACCTCGGCCGAACAGCACTTCCGCTACCGCGTCGTCGAGACGACCATCCCCATTCGCAACAACGGATTCTGATGCGCTCGCCGACTTCCCCTGTTCGAGCCCACCGCTCACGCCGCGTGCGGCCGCTCCGCGCGCAGCGCGGGATCGTCATGGTGTTCACGTTGATCGCGCTCGTGCTGATGATGATCGCGGTCGTGGCGGTGGTGCGCAGCGTCGACACGGCGTCGAGCGTCGTCGGCAACCTGGCCTTCCGGCGCGACCTCACGAACCGGGCGGAACTGGCCATCGCGCAGGCGAAGGCGGCGCTCAATCCGGGCGGCGCCGTCCATGCCGAGACGGCGCGCGGCGCCAACCTGGCGTCGGCGCACTATTCGGCGATCCGCCTCGCGTCGCCCGCCGGCGGCATCGGCGTGCCGGCGGTCCTCGTCAGCAACTCCGCCTACGACACGGCCGGCTATTCGTGCATGAACGGCGCCGGCGTCGCGCTGCCGAACTGTTCGGCGCCGGGCGCCGACGGCATCGTGATCCGCTGGGTCATCGATCGCCAGTGCGTCGCAGGGACATCGACCTTCGGGACGAACGCGTGCGCGTACCTGAGCGACCCCAAGGACGCGGGAGGCAGCTCCCATTCCCTGACGCGCAAGCCCAGCGGCGGCGCCCACTCGGTGTTCCGCATCAGCGTGCGGGTCACCGGCCCGCGCAACACCGAAGCCTATATCCAGACCACCGCGGGCTGATCCATGCCATCCATCTCGTCCACCCGGGCCCGTTCGCGCCTGTCATCGTCGATCGCCTTCGCCCTCGCGCTGCTGGCGGCCTCCGCGGCGTGCGCGCAAGGCGTCGACCTCGCCGACAAGCCGCTGTTCTCCACCACCAGCGTGCCGGGCAACCTGCTGCTGTCGCTGTCGGTGGAATATCCGACGGCCAACACCTCGGCCTACTTCAGCACCACGCCCTACGCGTCCGCAACGCTGTACCTCGGCTACTTCGACGGCGCGAAGTGCTATCGCTACCTGTACGACGGCGCGTCGCCCGCCAACAGCTACTTCCAGTCGTACAGCGCGGCATCGGCCAGCCACCAGTGCGCGAGCTCGAGTTCGCAGCCGCTGTGGAGCGGCAACTACCTGAACTACGCGGCGATGCAGTCGCTCGACATCTTCAGGTGGGTGATGACGGGCGGCAACCGCCTGGTCGACACGGCCGGAACCGGCGGCACGACCATCCTGCAGAAGGCGACGCATTCCGGCCAGGGCGGTGCGGGCGACGCGCCCAACAAGAAGATTCCGTTCGCCGACCAGACGGGCTCGACGCCCTTCAGCTGGGCCAACGGCGTCAAGTCGCGCATCTGGGGCGCGGGGATCAAGCTCTGGCTGACCGGTTCGGCCGACCTCGATGCCAGCAGCATCACCGCCGTCGACTACCAGGACTCGCTCATGGCCAACGGCTCGCCCGATGGCAGCGCCGTGTATGCGCTGTACATGAACGTGCGTGTCTGCGATGCCGCGGTCAGCCTCGAGGCGAACTGCGTCGCCTACGGCAACCAGTCCAAGCCCGAGGGCCTGATGCAGCAATACGCGGGCTCCCTGCGCTATTCGGCCTTCGCGTACCTCAACGACAGTTCGGCGACGCGCGACGGCGGCGTCATGCGCGCGCGCATGGCCTACATCGGCCCGAAGGTCCCGCAGCCGGGCGCGGCCGCCACGAGCAATCCGAATCCGGAATGGGACGCGAGCACCGGCGTGATGATCGCCAACCCCGACCCCGCCGACGCGACCGCCACCAACACGTCCACCAGCAACCGGACGGCGGTCAGCCAGAGCGGCGTGCTCAACTACCTGAACAAGTTCGGCTACGCCTCGGGCACCTACAAGACCTACGACCCCGTGAGCGAGCTGTACTACGCGTCGCTTCGATACCTGAAGGGGCAGGCGAACGTCGCCGCCTACGCGGACATGTCGGACGCCTCCGCCGCCGACGCCGGCACCTGGGCCGACGGCTTCCCCGTCGTGACCGACTGGTCGACCGATCCGATCATCTACGCCTGCCAGAAGAACTTCATCCTCGGCATCGGCGACGTCAACACGCACCGCGACGCCAACCTCCCCGGCAGTTCGCTGCGCAGCCGCGCCGAACCCGCCCGGCCGCCCGAGATCACGGCCGATGCGAGCGGGTCGGCGGCGGTCGACGTGACGACCTCGACCAACCTGGTCGGCACGCTGGAGAACCCGGCCAACACCAAGCTCGGATCGACCGTCGCGACGGGCGACCACGGCACGTACTACATTGCCGGCCTGGCCTACGACGCCCACCTGCCCATCGCAGGCAAGGGCGTGCGCACCTTCACCGACGCGGCCACCGGACTGACGACGGTGAGCACGGCCAGCACCTATTGGCTGGACGTGCTCGAGTACCAGGCCTACGTCGACAACAACCAGTACTACTACGCGACCAAGTACGGCGGCTTCACGGTGCCGACCGGCTACGCGTACGGCGGCGCGCTGCCGGCGGACAGCTGGTACAACAGCACGAACACGCTGGGCGGCAACAAGCAGCCGGACAACTACTTCACCGCGAGCAACGCCACCCTGATGCAGAGTGGCCTGACCAACGCCTTCGCGAAGATCGTCTCGGAGAACAACGCGGCCAACGGCACCGCGCTGTCGCTGCCCACGCCCAACGTCGGCGCCAGCGGCACGATGAGCTATTCGTCCACCTACGATCCGACGTCGTGGACGGGCCAGGTCATCGGTTCGACGGTGACCTTCAACGCGGACGGCACGTCCACGGTCACGCAGCAGTGGGACGCCCGCGCGCTGCTCAGCGCCTCGAACGTGACGGCGGACACCCGCCGGATCGTCACCTGCTGCACGCTCGACGCGGCGTCGCCGGGCCTGCCTTTCACCCTGGCCAGCCTGCGCGCGGCGTCGCTCGACGCGCGCACGTACTACGCGTCGTTCGGCAACGTCCCGGGCGTCGCCGCGGCGTCGCAGTCGATCGCCAACTACATCGCCTACCTGCGTGGCGACAAGAGCAACGAGACGTCCAATGGCGGGGTCTACCGCACCCGCAAGTTCCGCCTCGGCGACATCGTCGATGCCAAGCCGGCCATCGTGGGCCCGCCGAACTCCGGCTTCTACGATACCTACAACGCCGGCTACGCGGCTTTCAGGACGCGTTACCTGAATCGCCGGAACGTCGTCTACGCGGGCGCGAACGACGGCATGCTGCACGCGTTCGACGGCACGGCCGGCAGTACCAGTCCGGTCTCCGGCAGCGAGCTGTTCGCCTACATCCCGAGCTTCGTCTACGGCAACGCCGGCAGCGCCGCGACCACCGGCCTGGCCGCGCTGGGCAACCCGGGCTTCAGCCACCACTACCTGGTGGACGCGACGCCCGGGGCGTTCGACATCGACCTCGACCGGACCAGCGGCGCCACCGGCGACCCGGATTGGCGCACGCTCCTGATCGGGGGGCTGGGCAAGGGCGGCAAGGGCTACTACGCGCTGGACGTGACCGATCCGTCGAGCTGGAGCGACGAGGCGACCGTCGCGAGCAAGGTGATGTGGGAGTTCACGGACTCGCGCATGGGCTACGGCTACGGAACGCCCACGGTGGCCAAGACGCGGAAATACGGCTGGGTCGTCATCTTCACCTCCGGCTACTCGAACGCGGACGGCCGCGGCTACTTCTTCATCGTGAACCCGTCCAGCGGCGCCCTGCTCGAGGCCGTGGCCACGGCCGCCGGCACGGGGTCGACCTCGTCGCCCCTGAACATGGGCCAGGCGACCGCCTACATCGAGAACTACGCCGACATGACGGCCGACGCGATCTACGCCGGCGACCTGCAGGGCAACGTCTGGCGCCTCGACCTGAGCGCGACCGACGTCACGCAGCCCTATCCGGCGCCCACCCGGATCGCCAGCCTGACCGACGCCCGCGGCAATGTCCAGCCGATCACGACGCGGCCGCTGGTCGAGGTCGCGCCGAACTCGTCGACGCGCTACGTGCTCGTCGGCACCGGCAGGCTGCTGGCCGACAGCGACATCAGCAGCGGTGCCCAGCAGAGCTTCTACGCCTTCGTCGACGGCCTGTCGGCGTCGGGCGCGTTCTACGGCGCGCCGTCGCAACCACTGCCCTCCGGCGTGTCCTTCCCCATCACGCGCAGCCAGCTGAACCAGGACACGTCGGTGCTGACCGGCATCGGCAGCGCGCCGAGCTCCGCGATGGGCTGGTACCTCGACTTGTCCGTCAGCGGCGGCATCGCCGAGCGGGTGAACGTGGACCCGATCGCCAGCCAGGGTGTCGTCGCCTTCATCGGCAACCAGCCGAACGGATCCGCCTGCAGCCCCAGCGGGAACGGGACCTTGCACGCCCTGCGGTTCGCGACCGGCCAGACCACGCTGGTCGGCGCTGACCTGGTCACCCTCGCCGCGTCGGCCGCGCTCAGCGGCATCGGCACGGACGTCGCCATCGTCAACGTCGACGGCAAGGCCGAGGTCACGTCCGGCAGCAGCAAGGGCAACGTCAAGCGCGACAACCTGCAGCAGGACAGCGCGGGCGCCATCAAGCAGATCAACTGGCGCGACGTGCCCGGCACCAACTGAGCTCGGGCATGCGCGGACGCCGGCTCCCGGCCGTCACGGCGGTCGTCACGCTCCTGCACGCCGCCTTCCTGCTGGGCCTGGCGCGACACGGATCGACGGCCGCCCTCGCCCGGACGAATCCGGCCGCGGTGCACTGGATCGCGCTCGCCGCCCCGAGGCAGGACGCCGGGCCTGCGCCTGCAGGGGCGGTGGCGGCGTCCCCGGCGGGAATGGCGGCGCATCGCCTCGAGCCGCGGTCGCCCGCGGTGGCGGGTGGCGCGACCGCCGGCGCGCAGGCCGCGTCGCCGAACCAGTCGACGCCGCCGCCCGACCCGACCGCGGCCATCGGGATCTACCGCGCGGCGACGATGCTGGACGTCCCGGTGCGGACGCGCTCGGCGCCCGACATCGCGGCGCTCGCGGGGCTGCCCTGGTCGGGTCTGCCGCTGCGCCTGCGCCTGTTCATCGACGCCCAAGGCACCGTGGTCGACGCCCGCATCCTGCAGAGCGCGGAGGCCGACGACGTCGCCGAACGCGTGCGCCGGATGTTCCTGGCCACCGGATTCACGCCCGGCATCGAGGGCGGCGATCCGGTGCCCTCCTACAAGGACATCGAACTGACGATCGGCACGCCGTCGTGAGGCGCGCCGGCGCCGATCAGGCGTCGCCGACGGCCGTCTCCCGATCGAGCTCCAGGAAGACCCGGGCCAGGGCGTCGCGCACGTCGCGCAGCTCGTCGCCAGCCACGGCGTCGAGCGTGGCGTGCGGTGGTGCGTCACGCAGGACGCCCTCGAGCGTGCCGGCACGCGCGAAGAGATCGCGCATGCCCAGGCTGCCCGCCGATCCGCACAGGCCGTGCACGATGTCGATGGCGGCGCCGCGGTCGCCCGCGCTGTCGGCCGCCTGCAGGCGCTGCGGGAAGTCGCGCTCGGCGTCGCGGAACATGGCGAGCATCCGGCGGTAGAGCGCGACGTCTCCTCCCAGGTTGTCGAGGACGCGGTCGACATCGACGCCCGCCAGCTCCGGACGTGCGCCGGGGGAGCGCGGCGCATCGCCGCCGCGCGGCGCCGGCCAGGCGACCGACGGCTTCACCCAGCGCGCGAGCGTCGCGAAGAACGGCTCGACGGCGACCGGTTTCGCGACGTGGTCGTTCATGCCGGACTCCAGCGCGCGACGGATGTCGTCCACCATCGCGTTGGCGGTCATCGCGATCACGGGCAGCCGGGCGAGATGAGGCAGGCAGCGCAAGGCGCGGGTCGCCTCGTAGCCGTCCATGACGGGCATCTGGCAATCCATGAGGACGCCGTCGAAGCGCTCCCGCGCCAGGATGGCCAGCGCCTCGCGGCCGTTGCTGGCGACCCGCACCGACACCCCCGCGGCGGCGAGCAGTTCCTGGCTGAGTTCCTGGTTGATCGCGTTGTCGTCGACGAGCAGCACGCGCGCGCCCCGCACCGCGGCCCGGTTCGCCGCCAGCCTCTCGCCATGGACGGCGGGCGGCGCCGCCAGCGCATGCCGCGGGTCGATCAGGTGCGCAGTGCCGTCGACGAAGGCGTGGAAGGTCAATGGCCGCGCCACGATGCCGATCGATGCGTGGCCGCACCGGTCGATGCCCGCCTGCAGCGACTCCTGCTGCGGCATCGGGCAGACGATGGCCACGGCCGGCGGCCGGCCCGGCGACTTCTGGCGCAGCAGCAGGGCGCAGTCCAGCGCGGACATGTCGGGCAGCGTGGTGCCGACGAGCACGAGATCGACCGCGTTCCACGAGGCCGCGGCTTCGATCGCCTGCACCGCTTCCATCGCGCTCGCCGCATCCTGCACGATCATCCCCGCGGCGCTGGCGTAGTCACGGGCGACGCCGCGCGCCGCCGCACCGGCTTCCGCGACCAGGATGCGCTTGTTGGCCAGCGTCGTCATCCGCGCCTGGCGAGCCGCGTCCTGCGGCGCCTGCGAGCGCTGGAACGCGAGCGCGAAGCCGAACCGGCTTCCGACGCCTTCGCGGCTTCGCACGGTCACCTCGCCGCCCATGAGGCCGACGAGGCGGCGCGTGATCGCCAGTCCCAGGCCCGTGCCGCCGAACCGCCGGCTGGTCGATGCGTCGGCCTGGGAGAACGGCTGGAAGAGCAGGCGGACCTGGTCCTCGCGCATGCCGATGCCCGAATCCGACACGGAGAACGCCAGGCGCACCCGGCCATCGTCTTCGCCGGCGGCGTCGACCTGAAGCGCGACCTGGCCGCGCTCCGTGAATTTCACGGCGTTGTTGACGAGGTTCAGCAGCGCCTGCCGCAGGCGCAGCGGGTCGCCGACCAGCTGCGTGGGCACGCCGGCGCCGCGCCCGATGAGGAGTTCCAGCCCCTTCTCGTCGGCGGCCAGGGCGGTCAGGGCGCCCACGGCTTCGAGCACCTGGTCGAGGTCGAAGACGGTCGATTCCAGCTCGAGGCGGCCGGCCTCGATCTTGGAGAAGTCGAGGATGTCGTTGATGATGCCCAGCAACGATTCGGCGGCGCGGTGCACCTTCGCGATCTGGTCGCGCTGGCGGGCCGGAAGCGGGCTCTGCAGCGCCAGGTAGGACATGCCCAGGATCGCGTTCATGGGCGTGCGGATCTCGTGGCTCATGTTGGCGAGGAACTCGCTCTTGGCTGCCGCCGCCACTTCCGCCGCCTGGCGCGCGCGGGCCAGGTCGGCGGTCCGCTCGCTGACGCGCTCCTCGAGCCGGGCGTTGGCGGCGCGGATCGACTCCTCGGCGCGCTTGCGCTCGCCGACGTCGGTGTAGATGGCCACGCCACCGCGCACCACCCCCGTGGCGTCGAGCAGCGGGCGGGTGTTCACCAGGAGCCAGCGACCTTCCGGCAGGGCGGCGTTGCGCATCATCATCAGCACGCCGTCGCTCGGCTCGCCGAGCAGGGCGCGCCGCAGCGGCAGCTCCTCGGACGGAAAAGGCGTCACGCCGTCCGGCCGGAAGATGCCGAAGTGATCGGTCCAGCCCTGGTAGCCCTGCGCGGGTTCGACGTCGACGCCGACCAGCGCCCGTCCCGCGGGGTTCAGGAGGATGATGTTGCCCGAGGCGTCGGCCACGGTGACGCCGTCGGCGATGCTGTCGAGGATCGATCGCAGCAGCTCGGCCTGGTCCTGGAAGCTGCTGCGCGACTGCGCCAGTTGTGCGTTGAGCGAGCCGAGTTCCCGGTTCGAGGCGCGCTGCCGCCAGATGAAGAGGGCGGCGCCCAGCAGCGCGATGCCGCCCGCCGCGGCCAGCGTCCAGAGCCAGCGCTGCTGGAGGGCGCGCCGCGTCAGTTCGGCGGCCTGGCGTTCGTTGCGCTGCGTCAACGCGGCGATCTCGCGGCGCCGGCCTTCCCGCTCGTAGCGCTGGGCCAGCTCCACGATGCGGTCGCCGCCCTTGTCCTGCTGCAGGCGCGCGGTGTTCGTGGCCGCTTCGTCGCCGAGCGTGTAGGCGCGCCGGTAGTCGCCGGCCGCCGCGGCCATGTCCGCCAAGCGCCGCGCGCTCTGCGCGATGTAGACCGGCGAGCCGATCTGCTGAGCGAGCGCGTAGGCGTCGTTGGCGAAGGCCTGCGACGCCGCCGTGCGACCGAGCGATGCGCTCTCCTCGCCCAGGGCCGTCAGGGTGTACCAGCGGCCGATCCGATTCGGGTGCTGCTCGTAGCCGGTCCGCACCTGTTCGAGCAGGGCCATCGCCTCGGCATGCCGGCCCTGCTTGCGCAGGTTCGTCGCCAGGTTGAACAACCCGAAGTTGACGTAGAACGGCCCGCCGGCGCGCTGGTACAGCCTGACCGCCTCGCGAAGGTAGGCCTCGCCACCCTGGAGGTCGTCCATGGCGGCGACCGCCGACCCGATCCCGGCCGTGGCATCGGCCTCCATCAGCAGCGAGCCGGCATGCCGCGCCTCGATCTGCATCTGGGTGAAGTAGTCGAGCGCCTGGGCGTGCTTGCCCGCGGTGCTGAAGGAGATCCCCATGCCTTGCAGCGCGAAGACGACGGCGCGCGGGTTGTCCGAGCGGCGGGCCATCTCCAGGCCCTGGACGGACATGGCGACGGACTGCTCGAGATCGCCGAAGCGCAGATAGCGCATGGAGGCCCGGAGCATGGCTTCGGAAAGCAGCTCCGGACGATCGGCGCCCTCCAGGCTGGTGAGCGCGTCCGATGTCACGGCGACCAGGCCTTTCATGTCCGCCTGGTTGACCGTGATGAGGGCCAGGTTCAGGTCGGCCTCCGCGCGTCCCGCGCTGTCGCCGACGCGCGTGGCGAGCGCGAGGGCCTCGTGGGCGCTGGCCGCCGCGACCTCGGTCTGCGCGAGGTAGTTCTCGATGCGCGACCGGACGTTCAGGGCGTGCACGCGATCGGCGGGCGTCGCACCGGACGGGATGTCGCGCCAGAGCGCCTGCATCTGCCGCGCGGCGCGAGGAACATCGTTGTCGGCGAGCAGGCGCGCGGCATCCACCTGCGCACGCCAGGCCGGGAGATCGGCCGCCATGCCGGTGCCCGCCGCCGCGGCGAGGGCCAATGCGACGCTCGCCGCACGCCAGCCAGCAGCCCTGCGTTCGATGAGACGACCGATCGTGGCGCCCATGCTGACCCTCATCGACGGTGCAGCCAGCGAGCCCTCCGCTGGCCGCGCCAGACTAGCAGAAATCGCCCGTCCTCAGCTCAGACCTTCAGGGCGAGCGCGACGCCGAACTGGCGGCCGTTCTGCCACGTGCTCTGTGGGCGGGTCGCGCGGCCCCAGTTCGAGTGGCGGACGGTGTCCAGCAGGTTGCCGCCTTCGAGGCGAAGCGTCGTGTGTGCATCGATGCGCCAGGCCAGCGACGCATCGAGCCAGCCGAAACCCTGCACGTAGTTCGGCAGCGCACCCACGCCGACGACCTGGGTCACGCCGCTCAGGTAGCGGTCGCGCCAGTTCCACGCCACGCGCACTGCCAGGGGGCCGCGATCGTAGATCCCGACGACATTGGCGCTCGTGCGCGAGAGGTTGGACAGCGGCACGTTGCCGCCGACGGCGGCGTTGGGCGTGCGACTGCTCACCAGCGTGGCATTGGCCTGCAGGCCCAATCCGCCCAGCCAGCCGGGCAGCGACGTGTAGAACTGCTGGTAGCCGACTTCGATGCCGTGGATGTCGGCCGGCAGGCTGTTGCGGGGGCGGCTGACCTGGTAGGTGATGCCGCCGTAGGTCTCGGGGGCGCTGACGGTGGTGACGAAGCCGTCGACGTGCCGGTAGAACACGGCGATCGATGCGGCCGCGGCGCCGTAGCTCTCGAACGCGAGATCCAGGCCCGAGGAGCGGATCGGGCGCAGCGCCGGGTTGCCCGCGCTGCCCTGGTTCAGGCTGGGGTTCACCGAGTTGGGCAGCAGCGTCAACGACGGCGAGAGCTGGTCGAAGTTCGGCCGCGTGAGCGTGCGCGAGGCGCCCAGCCGCAGCAACTGGTCGGGCGCCAACGCGTAGCGCAGGTTCAGCGAGGGCAGCAGGTCGGTGTAGCGGCTCGACCGCGACACCGGGGCCGCCGCGGTGGACGGCGGCGCGCTCGCGTTCCCGTCGACCGCTTCCTTGGTCTGCGACAGGCGCACGCCCGCGTTGCCGCCCAGGCGACCCTCGAAGGCTTCGATGCCGGCCTTCAGATAGCCGGACCACGTCCGTTCGCCGATGCGCCAGCGCCCCAGCGCATTGCCCTGCGTGGGCAGCGGCGTGGTGATGCCGAAGGCCGACCGCAGCGCCACCGGATCGCGCGCGTCGGCGAGCTGGCCGACCAGGAAGTCGCGCAGGCTCGGCGCCGCGCTTCCCGGCAGGAAGTCCCGGTACGGATTCGGTTCGACCCGGCCGGGGAGGGCGGCGACCGACGGCCCGCTCAGGGCCACGTCGCCGAACACCAGCCCGTCCTCGTCGCTCGCCGACCGGCCGGCCCAGCGCATTCCGGCGGACAGCGAGCGGACGCCCGGCAGGTCGACCGATTGGTCCAGGTCGAGCCGGGCCGCGTTCAGGTCGCCGCCGAACGGCTGGACGCGATAGGCGACGCCGGTATAGGCGTAGGTCGCCGGCGACAGCAGGTCGGTTCCCTCGACGACGGAAGAAGGAACGCCCGTGGACAGGTCCTGCGTGAAGCGAGCGGCGGTGCCGCCGAAGAACGGCCCGGAGAAGAACAGCGAGCTCCTGCTGGTCGTGCGCGACACGTCGCCGCTGACGATGGTGGCGCCGCGCTTCCATTGGCCGCTGGCCGCGACCTGGCGCGTCCGCTCGGTCGTGTCGCGGGCGAAGCTCAGCACCGAGATCGGCGCGTTGGTCCACGTGATGCGCTCGACGTCCTTCGTGCCGGCGAACAGGACCACGCTCGCGGGATCGAAGGTCCTGGATGCGCCGACGTTGATCTGGTAGGAGTCCTGCCGGGTCCTGAGCCGGGTATCGCTGGCCTGGAGCAGGCAGTCCCATTCGGCCGTGGGGCGCCATTGCACGGCGAGCTGCGCCGTGTCGCGGTCGCGCCGGCCGATGCTCGTCGTCTCCGACGTTCCGCCTGGCGCGACGACCGTGCTGCCGGGAACCAGGTCGCTGCGGCTGGCCGGCGTGCCCACGCTCTTCTGGTCCTCGCGCCATGGCCGCGGTTCCACGGCGACGGCCGCCAGCAAGCCGAGTTGCCCTCCGGACAGCGCGAAGCGGGTCGAGGCCAGGCCGGAGAACTGGATCGCGCTGTCGCCGGCCAGCGGGGCGCGCAGCGCGCGCGCCGTGACCTCGAAGGCGCGATGCCGGAAATCGAACGGCCGGCGCGTGCGCAGGTCGACCTGTCCGGCCATGCCGCCCTCGATCCGGTCGGCCGAGGGCGTCTTGTAGACGTCGACCCCCGCGACCAGCGCCGAGGCCATCGACGCGAAATCGAGCGTCCGTCCCGTGCCGGCGCTGAAGACCTCGCGTCCGTCGAGGGTCGTCTCGACCTGGCTCAGGCCGCGGACGACGACGGTCGTGCCCTCGCCCCGGTCGCGCGCGATCTGCACGCCCGCCACGCGCTGCAGCGCCTCCGCGACGCTGGCGTCAGGCAGCTTGTCGATGTCGTCGGCGACGATGGAGTCGCTGATCTCGTCGCGCTGCTTCTTGAGCGTGGCGGCGGCATCGGCGCTTGCCCGGATGCCGACGATCTCGACCTGCTGCGGCGGCGCCTCGTCGGCCTGGCATGCGCAGCCGACCGCCGCGCACAGCGCACAAGCCGATCCTCTCGGCGACAGTCGCCGCCAAGGCGAGTGGGCACGGCGCGGGCACGGCGAGCGTGACATGTCCGCATTGAAGCGCAATCGGCCGCGTTGCGCCAGACCCAGGACGTCGTTGGCTGCTGCCGCCGTCGATCGGGGTGCGCGTCTGGCCCGTGGCGCCATTTCATGGGTGGTGAATGTCGCCGGGCAGGCTTAGACTCCGGCCAGGAAGACGGAGGGATGCGACATGGACGCTCCTGCGCAGCTGGCATCGGGTGGAACGATCCTGATCGTCGACGACATGCCGGCCAACCTGGAAGTGGTGACCAACCACCTGGAGCGCCAGGGCTATCGCGCCGTGGTGGCCTTGAGCGGGGACGAGGGCATCGAGCGGGCCGAGTACGTGCAGCCGGACCTGATCCTCCTGGACGTCATGATGCCCGGCACCGACGGCTTCGAGATCTGCCGGCGCCTGAAGGCCAGCGATCGCACGCGCGCCATCCCCGTCATCTTCATGACCGCGCTGGCGGACACCACCGACAAGCTCGCCGGGTTCGCCGCGGGCGCCGTCGACTACGTCACCAAGCCCCTCAATGGCGCCGAGGTGCTGGCGCGCATCGAGAGCCACCTGGCGCTCTACGCGTTGCGCCGGCAGCTGGCGGCGCAGAACGCCCAGCTGCAGCAGGAGATCGCCGTGCGGTCGGAGACGCAGGCGGCGCTGCAGCGATCCAACACGGAGTTCGAGCAGCTGGCCTATGTCGCGTCGCACGACATGCAGGAACCCCTGCGCAAGATCGCCAGCTACCTGCAGCTGCTGTCCCAGCGCTACCAGGGCCAGCTGGACGCCGATGCGGACGAGTTCATCGGCTATGCGGTCGACGGCGCCAAGCGCATGCAGGCACTGATCAACGACCTGCTCGCGTACTCGCGGGTGGGGACCAAGGCCAGGCCGTTCGCCCCCACCGATTGCATGCTCCTGGTGAGGACGGCGCTGGCGGACCTGCAGTTCGCGATCGAGGAGTGCGGCGCGCGCGTCGACATCGCGGACCTGCCGATGGTGATGGGCGATGCGACGCAGTTGTCCCAGGTGTTTCGCAACCTGATCTCCAACGCCATCAAGTTCCACCGCGACGAGCCGCCGGTCGTGCGGGTGACCGCCGAGCCTGCCGGCGCGTTCTGGCGGTTCACGGTGAGCGACAACGGCATCGGCATCGCCGACGAATATTTCGAGCGCATCTTCGTCATCTTCCAACGCCTGCACGGGCGCACCCGGTACGCGGGCACGGGCATCGGGCTGGCCATCTGCAAGAAGATCGTCGAGCGGCACGGCGGTCGGATCGAGGTGCGCTCGGTCGTGGGCGAGGGCTCGACGTTCGCCTTGACATTGCCGGCCCTGCAATGATCACTCGAGGCCTTGCCAGGAGGTGTCGGCCATGGAAGACGCGTTGAAATGGACCGGAGGCCTGCTCGTCGCGGCCGCGCTGTCGGCCTCGGCGCAGGAGGCCAAGCCGCCCGTGGTCGAGAACTACAAGGCCTCGGTCGTCAAGCAGGGGGCGCTCGTCCCGCCCCGGGTGGCGCCGCCTTGCGTGCCGGGCCGGTGCCCCTTCGCCGGCCAGACGGTGACGGTGCTGATGGTCAAGGAACGCAACGGCGGCGCGCTGGGCGAGCTCAAGGAGGAGTTCGAGGCCGCCACCGGCGCGAAGCTCGACCTCGTCCAGCTCGAGCACCAGGACCTGTTCCCCAACTTCATGTCGGACCTGACGAACGGCGTGGGCAAGTACGACGCCGCCTACGCGGGGGCCTGGTGGCTGGGCGAGCTGGTGTCGGGCGGCTACCTGCTGTCCTACGACAAGTTCTACGGCGACCCGCGCTTTCCGCAATGGAAGGTCGACGACGTGCTGCCCGGTCCGCGCCGGCTGCTGAGCTACGCCGGCAACAAGTACATGGTCGCCAACGACCATGACGGCCAGGTGATGTACTACCGGCGCGATCTGCTCGAGGCGCCGGCGCACCGCGCGGCGTTCCGGGCGAAGTACGGCTATCCGCTGGGCGTGCCCGCCACCTGGGCGCAGTTCCGCGATGTCGCCGAGTATTTCGACGGCAAGGATCTCGGCGGCGACGGCGTGCCGGGCCACGGCCTGACCATGCACCTGAAGGTCGGCGCCCAGGGCATGTTCCACTTCATGTCGTTCTCGGCGCCGTTCGTGATCGGCCCCGACAACCCCGACCTCTACTGGTTCGACCCGCGGACGATGAAGCCGTTGATCGAGAGCCCGGGCCATGTCCGTGCGCTCCAGTCGCTGGTCGAGCTGGTGAAGTTCGGGCCGCGCGACATGCTCAACTGGGACCTGGGCCGCAGCTGGGACTACTTCCTCGCCGGCCATGCGGCGCTGACGTTCACGTGGGGCGATCTCGGCGCACTGGCGCAGGACGAAGGCAGCCGCGTCAAGGGCAAGGTCGGCTGCGCGCCGATGCCGGGCACCAGCGAGTACTACAGCCTCGCGAGCAGGCGCTGGATCAGGACGAGCCGGCCCAACGTCGTGGGCAACACCACCGGGGGATCCTGGGCCGGCGTCATCTCGCGATACTCGAAGTCGCCGGAGGCGACCTATTTCCTGTTCGCGATGATGGCGACCCGCGAGAAGTCCAGGGTCTACGCCGTGCGCGGGTGGGACGGGATCGACCCCGGCCGCGTCTTCCACTTTCTGCCGCCCGACGGCACGGGCGACCTGCAGACCTACCTGCGTGCGGGCTGGGACGAGGCGGATGTCCGCCCCTACCTGCACGCGTACTTCGAGAACTTCAGCAACCCGTTGCAGTTCCCCTACCTGCGGATTCCCGGCGCCTTCGGCTACTGGCAGGCCCTCGACGTCCATCTCGCGGAGGCCGTCGCGGGCCAGTCCACGCCCGAGGCCGCGCTGCGCGCGGCGGCGGTCGACTTCGAGGAGATCACGATCCGCCTCAAGCGCGACCGGCAGCTGCGCTCCTACAGGGCCTCCCTCGGCCTCGGGCAATGAAGGCATGGCCAGGCTTCGGGGCGCCGGGCATCGGCGCCAAGCTCACGCTGGCGTTCGCCGCCCTGGCCGGCATGACCTTCGTGGTCGTTGCGCTGGCATGGGGCGCGGGTCAGCGCGTGACCGACGACATCGAACTGAGCGAAGTGGTGCGCCGCCCCGCGTCGCTCGCGTGCGCGCGGGCGCAGGCCGACCTGCTGAGGATGCAGTTGCACGTGCGCGGCTATCTGGTGCTCAGCGACCCGGCGGACATCGAGCAATACCGTGCCGCGCGAAAGTCGTTCGAGGCCGAGATGGCGGCGCTGCAATCGATGTCGAACCAATGGCCGGAGGCCGAGGACGCCCGGGCGGTACGCGCGCTGGTGGACGGCTACCGGGCATGGGCGGAACTGCCGCAGCAGCTGTTCGAGCTTCACGACAGCCCCTTGAAGAACCGCCCCGCGCTCCGGTTGGCCCGGGTCGAAGTGCAGACCCGGCTCGTTCGCATCCTCGACGCGGTCGACGGCATCGTGGAGCGGCAGAAGCTGCGCGAAGGCGACGTGCGCAGCCGCGAGCTGCTCGCCGACCTGCTGAACTTCCAGACCTCGTTCGACGCCATGGCGACGAACCTGATGGCCTACGGCGCTTCGGGCGAGGTGAACTTCAAGCTGACCTACGGCCCGCAGCTGGCGACCAACGCCGCGGCCTGGAAGGCGCTGTCGGCCCGGCGCGGACAGCTCGACGCCCGCCAGCGCGAGCTGCTGGAGGTCATCGCGCGAAATCGAGCCGAGGTGACGGACCTGGCCTTGCGGATCGTGTCCGTCGTCAGCGGGGAGCGCGCCTACGAGGACCTGTACCTGTACCGGACGCAGGTCGCGCCACAGGCGGACGTGCTGCTCGGGCGCCTGGCCGACCTGACGGACCGCCAGCAGGCGCAGCTTGGCAGCAGCCTCGCGCATGCGCGCACGGGCCTGTCCTCGGTCAAGGTGGGGGCGGCGGTCGCCGGCGTCGTCGCGGTGGTCATCGCCGTGGCCATGGCCTATGTGTTCAGGCGCCGCGTCGTGCTCCCGCTGCACCGCCTGACCCGCGTGGCCGAGCGCGTGACCGCGGGGGATCTCGAGGCGAGGGCCGAGGTCGAATCGAGCGACGAGGTCGGCGTGCTCGCCCACGGCATCAACACCATGACCGCACGGCTGTCCGAGACCATCCGCCACCTGGAGTCGATCTTCGCCGAGGCGCAGGATGCCAAGGCGGCGGCCGAGGTCGCGAACCGCGCCAAGAGCCGGTTCCTCGCGAGCATGAGCCACGAGCTGCGCACCCCGCTCAACGCCGTGCTCGGCTACGCCCAGATCCTGCTGTCGGAGCCCGGCTTGAGCGAGTTCCAGGTCAACCGGCTGGACAAGATCCGCACCGGCGGCGAACACCTGCTGGCGATGATCAACGACGTGCTGGATCTCTCGCGCATCGAGGCCGGCAAGCTGGACCTCCAGCCGCTGCCGATGCGCCTGTCGGGCCTGCTCGGCGCCCTCTGCGGCGCGATCCGCGCGGCCGCCGAACGAAAGGGCCTGTCCTTCGCCAGCGATGTCGACCCCGACCTGCCGGCCGCGGTGCAGGTCGACGGCAAGCGCCTCGAGCAGGTGCTGCTGAACCTGTTGGACAACGCCGTGAAGTTCACCGATCACGGCCAGGTCAGCCTTCGCCTGCGTCGGCTGGAATCGACGGACGCGGCGCGCGCGTGCATCCGGTTCGAGGTGGCCGATTCCGGGGTCGGCATGGCGCCTGCGCAGCTCGCGGCGCTCTTCAGGCCGTTCGAACAAGGGGACGACTCGCGGCGCCTGCATGGCGGCACCGGACTGGGCCTGGCGATCAGCCAGCGGATCGTCGCGATGATGGGCGGCAACATCGAGGTCGAAAGCCGGCCCGGGGCGGGCAGCCTGTTCCGGTTCCAGATCGATGTGGCGCTCGCCGACGCCGACGCGGCGGTTGTGCCGCGTCGCGGCGGCGCGGATCCTGCCGCCGTCTGGCGCAGGATCCTCCTTGTCGAAGCCGCGCCGCCGCGCGATGCCGACCTGGCGGAGCGGCTGCAGGCCTGCGGATTCGAATTGGCGTTCGCCGATGGCGCAGCGTCGGCGGTGGCGAAGGCGCGCCGGCAGGTCCCGGATCTGATCCTGGTCGACGCCAGGATGCCGCCGGCGCAGGCGTTCGCGGCCATCCGGCGCCTGCGCGAGGACGCGCTGCTGCGCGGCATCGCCCTGATCGCGCTGTCACCGACCGCGGCCGCGCACGAGCTCGCGGACTCCGGCGCCGACGCGGTGCTGCCGCTGCCGCTGGACGTCGCCGTGTTCGCGGCCACCATCGGGGAACTGCGGCAGCGCCGGTCCGCGGGGGCCGGTCCCTCCGCGCCCGCCGAGCCCGCTCCCGACGCATCGCCCGCCTGGGTGGTGCCGGGGACGGAGGAACTCGAACTGCTGCACGAACTTGCCCGCATCGGCAACATGCGCAGCATCGGCGAGCGAGCGGATCACCTGGCCGGCGTCAACCCGGACTACCAGCCTTTCGCCCGCCGCCTGCGCGACCTGGCGCAGCGCTTCCAGTCGCGTGCCATCCTCGAATGGATCTCCGAGCTGCGCAGCGCCGGCGCCGGGGATGTAACTCCGCCTGTACGCGGCCCGACCCTCGGTCTATAGTGAAATCGGCAGCGGGTGGACGGGCGCTGCGAGGAGGCGCGACATGGTCGGACAACGTACGGTCGGAACGATCGACATCCTGATGGTCGAGGACGACCCCGGCGATGTTCGCCTGACGCGCGAGGCGCTCAAGGGCAGCAAGCTGCTTCACAGCCTGAACGTCGTCGAGGACGGTGTCGCGGCACTCGACTACCTGCGACGCAACGCGCCTTACGAGGATGCCGTCCGCCCGGACCTCGTGCTCCTGGACCTGAACCTGCCCAGGAAGGACGGCCGCGAGGTGCTGGCCGCCATGAAGCAGGACCCCGCGCTGCGGGCCATCCCGGTGGTGATCCTGACCACGTCGCAGGCCGAGGAGGACGTGCTGCGCGCGTACAACCTGAACGCGAACTGCTACGTCACCAAGCCCGTGGACTTCGACCAGTTCATGCGCATCGTTCGAACCATCGAGGAGTTCTGGCTCAACGTCGTCACGTTGCCACCGAAATGAACGCGGATCGCATCCGGTTGCTGTTGATCGAGGATTGCCCGGCCGACGCCAGGCTGATCAAGCTCATGCTGGAGCAATCGTGGGCGGTGAACATCCAGTGCGACTGGGTCGACAACCGGACCGAGGGCATCGAACGGCTGCGCGGCGGCGGGTACGACGTCGTGCTGCTCGACCTCGGCCTGCCGGAGAGCACGGGCCTCGATACCCTGAGGGTCGTCTGCCGCGAGACGGACGTGCCCACGCTGGTGGTGATGAGCGGATCGAGCGACGAGGAGGTGGCGCTGCAGGCGCTGCAGGCCGGCGCGCAGGACTACCTCATCAAGGGCCACGTCGACGGCGCCGCGCTGGCGCGCGCCGTCCGCTATGCGATCGGGCGCACGCAGGCCGAGCGGGCATTGCGCGCACGCACCGACGAACAGCGCCAGCAGGCGAAGTACCTGCGCACGCTGATCGACCTGCTGCCGATGTTCGTCTGGCTCAAGGACACGCACAGCACCTACCTGACCGTCAACCAGGCGACGGCGGCCGCGCGCGGGACGACCGTGGAGCAGATGGAAGGCCGCAGCGACGCCGACTTCTGGCCGCGCGAGCAGGCGGCGGCGTTCCAGGCCGACGACGTCGAGATCATGACGTCGCTGCGGCGCAAGACCGTCGAGGAGATGCTGGGAACGGTCGACGGCGATGTCTGGGTCGAAACCTACAAGGTGCCGGTGCTCGACGAGGACGGGAGCGTGCTGGGGACGGTGGGCGTGGCACGCGACATCCGCGAGCGCAAGGCCGCCGAGGCCGCCCACCAGGCCGCGCTGGCGGAAGCCGAACGCCTGGCGCGCCAGCGCAGCGCCTTCCTGGCGCAGATGAGCCACGAGCTGCGCACCCCGCTCAACGGCATCCTGGGCTTCGCCCAGCTGCTGCAGCAGGACAAGGGGCTGGATGAACGCCAGACGCGCGGCCTCAGGATCATCCGCGAGAGCGGGCAGCACCTGCTGACGCTGATCAACGACATCCTGGATCTCGCGCGCATCGACGCGGCCAAGGTGGAATTGAACCCGGTCGACATCGCGCTGCCCAGCTTCCTCGCCATCGTGACGGACATCGTCCGCGTCAAGGCCGAGGAGAAGTCGCTGCTGTTCGTCGAGCGCTTCGCGCCGGACCTGCCCGCCAGCGTGCGCGCCGACGAGAAGCGCCTGCGCCAGGTCCTGCTGAACCTGCTGTCCAACGCGATCAAGTTCACCGACCGCGGCGAAGTGCTGCTGGGCGTCTCGATCAGGGGTCGGGCGGCGGGCAAGGCGAGCCTGCGCTTCGAGGTTCGCGACAGCGGGATCGGCATGACCTCCGCGCAGCAGGAGCGGCTGTTCAAGCCGTTCGAGCAGGTCGGCGAGGCGAAGCGGCGCGAGGGCGGCTCCGGCCTGGGCCTGGCCATCAGCCGCGAACTGGTGCGTCTCATGGGAGGCGACATCACGGTGAGCAGCGAGCCCGGCAAGGGCAGCCGGTTCTGGTTCGACGTGGAACTGCCGCTCGGGACGGACCGGCGCCTCGAGCCCGCGGTGTGCGGTCGGCCCGCGGGCTATGCGGGCCGGCGCCGGACCGTGCTGATCGTCGACGACGTCCCGCAGAACCGGGCCGTGCTGGTCGACTGCCTGAACGTGCTGGGCTTCGACCTCGTGGAGGCCGTCGACGGCCAGCAGGCGCTGGCCTGCGCGGAGCGCGTGCGCCCGGACCTGATCGTGATGGACATGACCATGCCCGTGATGGACGGCCTGGAGGCGACGCGCCGCATCCGCCAGTCTCCCGCCCTCGCGGGGATTCCCGTGATGGCCTCGTCCGGCAGCACGAGCGACGAGACGGAGGCGAAGTGCCGCGAGGCCGGGGCCGACGCCTTCCTGCCCAAGCCGATCGACCTCCAGGCCTTCGTGGCCGAGATGGGCCGGCTGCTGTCGCTGACCTGGATCTTCTAGGCGAGCAGTCCCGCCTCGTGGTCGTCGCCGAGCCGGAACACCCCGACGGCCTCGACGAGGCGCGTCGCCTGCTGGCTCAGGCTTTCGGCCGCGGCCGCGCTTTCCTCCACCAGCGCCGCGTTCTGCTGCGTCACCTGGTCGAGCTGGCTGACCGCGTCGCCGACCTGCCCGATGCCCTGTGTCTGCTCGAGCGTCGCCGCGCTGATCTCGGCGATCAGGTCGTTGACCCGGCGCACCTGGGCGACGATGTCGTTCATCGCGCGTCCCGCCTCGGCAACCTGCAGCGTGCCCGCCTGCACCTTCTCGACGCTGTCCGAGATGAGGCCCTTGATCTGCTTGGCGGCCTCCGCCGAGCGCTGCGCGAGGCTTCGCACTTCACCCGCGACCACCGCGAACCCGCGCCCCTGCTCGCCGGCACGCGCGGCCTCGACGGCGGCATTCAGGGCCAGGATGTTGGTCTGGAAGGCGATGCCGTCGATCACGCCGATGATCTCCGCGATCTTGCGGCTCGAGGCGTCGATGTCGCCCATGGTGGTGACGACCTGGTCCACCACGGCGCCGCCCTGCGTCGCCGCGGCCGCCGCGGATCCGGCGAGCTGGGTGGCCTGGCGGGCCGTGTCCGAGTTGTTGCGCACCGTGGACGTGAGCTGCTCCATCGACGCCGCCGTCTGCTGCAGGTTGGACGCCTGCTCCTCGGTCCGCTGCGAGAGGTCGGCGTTGCCGGTGGCGATCTGGCTCGAGCCCGTGGCGATGCAGTCGCTGCTGTGGCGGACCTTTCCGACGACGGCGACCAGGCTCTCGATCATCGTCTTCAGCGCCGCGAGCAGCTGGCCCGTCTCGTCGCGGCTCGTGGCCTCGATGCGTGCGCTCAGGTCGCCCGAAGCGACGGTCTGCGCCAGCGCCACGGCCTGGGCGATGGGCCGCGTGATGGAGCGCGTGATGGCAAAGCCGAGCGCCGCCGCGAGCAGCGTCGCCGTGGCCGACAGGGCGATCATCAGGAGCGTGGCGCCGCGCGCCTGCGCCGCTGCATCGGCGGCGAAACCGTGCATGCCCTTGACCTGCGAATCGACCAGTCCGTCCAGCGCGGCGAGGTAGTCGTTCTGCGCGGGAATCACGCTCTTCAGGAGGAAGGACGCGGCCTCGTCGCGCCGGCCTGCCAGGGCGAGGTCGGCGAGGCGGTTGCTCGAGTCGATGAACGGCTTGCGCGTCTCCAGGGCACGCTTCAGGGCCGCCGTCCCGTCCGCCGTCCGGATGGTGGCCTGGAGCTTCGCCAGGGCGTCCTCGACGACGGGCCCGACGGACACGGCCTTGGCGAGCTCTTCCTTGATGACCTCGGGATCGGTCGCGATGAGCGCCGTCCGCAGTGCGCGCGAACGGAGGTTGACCTTGTCCTGGATCAGGTTGGCCAGGGAGATCTTCACGTAGCGATCGTTGACGATCACGTCCGTGTTGGCGTCGACGGCCTCGATCCGCGAGATGCCGACGGCCGCCATCGTGACCAGCAATGCGATCACGGCGGCGAAGCCGATGGCAAGGCGGGTCCCGATAGTCCAGTTCCTGAGGATGTCCATGATGTCTCCGATCTGCTAGCGACGACGTCCGGGGGAAGTCCCGGGTGGCACCGAGGCCGGAAGCGGCCCCCGCGCGGGGTGGGGCGGGCGCTGGTCCAGGAGCGTCCGGCCCTGCTTTGCAGTGTAGGAATCATCAAAATGGATAGATCGGTTGAAATGGTCATTTCGGGTAGGCCATTTCGCTGCGGCAGAATCGAGGCGGGGAGCGCCGGCCGATCGGCAGCGGCAGATCAACACATGGGTGCAAGCAAGTCGTCCTATTCGCCACGACAACTGGCGCAGGTGCTGGGCGTGTCCGTCCAGAGCGTCCAGCGCTGGGTCGACGCCGGCAGGCTCAAGGCCTGGAAGACCCCCAGTGGACACCGCAAGATCGACGGCGGCTCCGCGCAGGCGCTGATCGACGCCATGCGCGCGGGTGGCGGCGAGCCGCCGGCCGCGCCGGGCGGCTCGTCGCCGCGCGTCCTCATCGTCGACGATGACCCGGCCGCGATCGAGCTCGTCGAAATGCTGGTGGATGAGGCCTTTCCGGGCGCCGCCGTCACCAAGGCGCGCAACGGCTTCGAGGGACTGCAGGCGCTGGGCCGCGTGACGCCGGACATCCTGGTCACGGACATCGTGATGCCGCACATCGACGGGCTGGAGATGCTGCGCTTCGTCGCGACGCAGGCCGATCGCCCCGGCCTGGTCATCGCGACGTCGTTCCTGCAGCCCGAGGAACTGGAGCGGCGCGGCGGCCTGGACCCCGACGTGGCGTTCCTGCCCAAGCCGCTGGACCCGGCCGCCTTCCTGGCGCTCCTGCGCGAACGGCGGCCGGCGCGCTGAGCGCCGAGCGACGGACCGACGCTTCGCCGCCGGCGCCGGCCGGCCGGCTGTCGTGACATGACGACGTCACAGCGGACGCCTACGCTGCCGTGGCAGATCTGCATCTGCCCGTCGCGAGAACCGTCGCGCGACGTTCGAAGGGACGTGTCACGTCATGCCAGGCGCCCGTTGGCATCGGTCGGCGTCGACCTCCGTCCCGCCACCTCCCTTCTTCCCGATGCATCGCCCATGTTCCAGCGCCACCCGCTTTCGCTCGCCGGCCTGCTTGCCGCCGCCGCCCTGTCTGCCTGCGGAGGCAACGACGACACGGCATTGACGATCCCCGCGCCCCCCGTGGGCATCGGCAGCACCGACAGCGCTCCCGTCGCCGACCCGGCGGCCGTGCCGCCGTATGTCGACAACGCCTACACGAACCAGCGTGGCGATGCGCGCTATGCGACGCTGTCCACGAACGCGGGTGTCCGCGTGGTGTCCGGCTTCCTGGACTTGTGGAAGCCCGGCACGCTGATCGTGGACGCGGGCGTGACCGCACCCGCGAACGGCAGCTTTCCGGCCGTCACGCCAGCGGCCTGGACGGGCATTCCCGGCGACGCGACCGACGGCACCGCGCTCAACCGCGCGGTCCTGGACGCCAACGTCCAGTACGTCGTCGACGCCACCGCGGCGCGCAGTCCGGATCAGGCGGCCGCGGCCTATGTCGATGACCGCCGCGCCAAGGGCTACAGCGTCACCGATGGCCTGGGCCCCTTGACGGCGGCCTGGCGCGCGGCGGCGCAGCAGACGACGTCGATCACGGGCGTGCCGGCCGATGCGACGGCGGTCCTCTACAACGACAGCGGCAACAACACGGGCGTCGGCAGCGCGTCCGGCAACACGGCCTTCGGTGGCGTGGTCGACTTCGTCAACAACGCAGGCGAGAACGCCTCCACCGAACCGGCCAAGCGCTTTTACAAGTACGCGCGCCCCTGGCGCTGGAGCCCCGGCGTGCAGGTGGTTCCGGCGCTGGTTCCCGCGAAGAGCTCGACGCCGGCGACCGACGGCGGCTTCATCAGCGGCCACGCCGCGGAGGCCATGCGCGATGCGATCGCGATGGCCTACGTCGTCCCGGAGCGCTACCAGGAGCTGCTGGGCCGCGCCCTCGAACTGGGCGAGAACCGCATCCTCGCGGGGATGCATTCCCCGCTGGATGTCATGGCCGGACGCGTGCAGGCGCAGGCGGCCGCGACGGCCAGCATCGCCACGGGCGCCGATTCCAGGCTCACGACGCCGGCCTACGCGCAAGCGCACGCCGCGCTGATGGCGGCCGTCGGCGCCAGCAGCCCGGCCGCGTTCAACGCATTCGCGCATGCGCAGCCGGTGAGCGCGGACCGCTTCGCGGACCACGCGGCGAACAAGGTCGATTTCCGGCGCCGCCTGACCTATGGGTTTGCGCAGATCGGCGACAAGACCCGGCCCGCGGTCGTTCCCAAGGGGGCGGAGAGCCTGCTGGAGACGCGCCTGCCGTACCTGGATGCCGCCCAACGCCGCGTGGTGCTCAGGACGACGGCGCTGCCTTCGGGCTACCCGGTGCTCGACGACGCGGAAGGCTGGGGTCGCCTGAACCTGTTCGACGCCGCCGACGGCTACGGCGCGTTCAACGGCGACACGGTCGTGACGATGGATGCCGCGCAAGGCGGTTTCTCGGCGGCCGACCGCTGGAGCAACGACATCTCCGGCAGCGGCAAGCTCACCAAGAAGGGCAGCGGGGCGCTCACGCTGGCCGGCAGCAACACGTTCAGCGGCGGCCTCGAGGTCGACGACGGGACGCTCCAGGCGGCCTCGGCGAACGCGCTCGGCACGGGCGATGTCTATCTCGCCGGCGGCACGCTGGCCAGCGGTGCGGCCTCGGCCGTCGCGGTGCACGGCGCATTCACGCAGCTCGCCGGCAGCACGCTGGAGCTCGACCTGGGCAGCGGCGGCGCGGGCCGCCTCGCCGTCACGGGGACGTTGACGCTGGCCGGCGGAACGCTCGACGTGACGTTCGCCACCGGCCACGCCCCGTCGGTCGGCGACACGCTGGAGGTGATCGGCGCGGGCGCGCTCAAGGGCCGCTTTTCCGCCATCGAAGTGACCGGCTTCAAGGTGACGCCGACCTACACCGCCACCGGACTCCTGCTGCACATCGACGGCTGAGGCCGGCGGCGCGGGACGTCATCGGTTCGTCAAGACTTCGCGGGGCGGCGACCGTACAGTCGTCCGATGCACGATGTCGCCGAAGTCCGTCCCTGCCCGCCGCCCTGCCATCGCGCGGGAGGCGGGCCGGCGGCATGACGGACGCTTCCTCGCTCCTGACGGGCGTCGGGTTGGCGTCGATCGTCTGCGTCGCCGGCTGGTTCCACCTGCGCCGACGCCATCGCGACCAGATCGACAGGCTGGCCGCCTTGCACAAGCGGCAGATCGGCGTGACCGCGCAGCGCCTCGCCGACGCGCACAGGCGCTCGGATGTCCTGAAGCAGGAAGTCCTGCTGCTGAAGAAGGAGATCGTGCAGCAGCAGAAGCGGTGGGATCGCCACGGCCTGCGCATTTCGACGCCGGCCGCAGCGGCCAACGCGCCGCGGAACCCGGAGGTGCAGGCGCGCGACGAGTGCCGGGAAGACGGGAGCGGCTTTGCCGACACCCAGCCGTGGGATCCCGCCTCCCATTGAACCTGATCCGCCGGAGGCCTCCGGCCGACGGAGTACGCGTGTTGCCAGACCTGTTCAGTTCCCGACCCCGCCTGCCCGGATCGCTGCCGCCGCTCTCGCCCCGGCGCCCGCACCGGCGCTTGCGCAGCCGTCGGACGCTGCCCACCTTGACGCCCCTGACGCGGTGGGCTCGCCTGCTGCAGCTGCTTCGCCGCGCGTGATCCTCGCCGGCATCCGTGCGGGGTGACGAGCGCCTATCGGTAGACGGGCCTGCGCAGCCCGCGCACCTCGGCCGGTTCATCCGCGCTGCGGTCATACACCATCAGGCATTGATGGCACTTCGCGAATCCGAACTGCCCGCGGGCGGCTTCGGACCAGCCGAACAGGCGGGGCTTGCCGCCATCGGCGTACTCGGCGACCTGTTCGGTCTGGCCGCAGTTGTTGCAGCGGAGAAATAGATCCCGTCCGCGCCACTCGGACGACACGTGTCCAATCGTCTTCACGATCAACCGCCCTGCTCAATGTGGTCGCCCGTGGGCACCACGGTGCTCGAAAGCTCCTGACGAAGCCTGATGTCGCCTGGCCTCGCTCTGTCGGCTGGCCTGTGCGGACTGCACCCTCTTGCAACGATTGTGGCCCGTCTGTCTTGCGCTGTCTTGACAGGAAGCGTGGGGAAATGCCGTTTCGTGAAGAAGTTTTGCGACCCGCGCCGGGGACGGCGCCTTCTTCGGTTGCATCCGGTGGTTCGGCCGACCCTTGCACGGGGACGGCAGCGCGCCGTCGGCACGCGCCTCAGGGCATCGCGTCCGGCTGCGGTGCGGGGACGATCTCCTCGAAGTAGTAGATGCCGACGCCCACGCGCGCGGTGCTGCCCCAGTCTTCCTCGGGGACGCCGGACAGGTCGTGCTCCGCGAGCCAGGCGTCGAGGCCCTCGAGCAGCTTCTGCGCCTGCCTGCCGCTCAGCGCGCGGAAGGCGGGCAGCGCCTCGGAGGGGATGCCGACATGCATCACCTTGCGCTGGTAGCGCGCCGCCTGGGCGTCGGGCTGCTCGATGTTGAAGGTGATGGTCTCGACCAGGTCGGCGACCTCCGAGCCGAGGAACGAGATCTTGGCGACCATGCTCTTGTTGGGGACGAAGCCGCGCTGCACGAGTTCGACCTTGCCGTCAGGGCGCGGGCGCACGCAGCCCACGCGCACGAGTTCGTCGAGCACGGCGCGGGTGGGGACGTCGCCGCCGTTCAGGCGCACGAGTTCACTGAACCCGTCCGCGCCTTCCATGGCGAGGGCGCGCGGCGTCCCGCCGATCCCGCTGAAGCGCGCATCGCGCACCCATGCGGTGACGACGCGCGCGGCGCGGTTGTAGTGGGTGCTGTCCGCGTTCACGCCGCTCCATGGCTCGGTCAGCAGCGTGTTGACTTCCTTGCGCGTCAGGCCGGTGAGGACGGCCGCGCGCGAGACCGAAGGCTTGCGGCCGGGGAGGGCGAAGTCCTGCATCGCGCATTCGGCGTAGACGCGCTTGGCCACCGATTCGAACGCGCTGTACGAGAACGAGTGCCTGAGCATCAACCGCACGAGCGGGCGCAGCAGCCTGGCGAGTGCCGCGCCGAGCGCCTGGGTCAACGCGGTGTCTTCGAGCATTCCGGAACTATAGAACGCCAGGTGCTGCGCAGGCTGCGCGCGCGGCGTGCATCCGGGCCGGCACCGTGGCGCCGATGGCACTGTGCGGCGCCAGTCGGCGCAAATCCCTATTCAACTCCGGCTCCCGACGTCCGACGTCCGCCGGCGCCGGCGCCAAGGGGGCGCCCTGTCGACCGGTCATCAAGCGGACGGCGCATCGCCGGCGCGGCCTGGCCGCGGCCGCTCCAGCCGCGGGCCGGCCAGCAGGGGCAGGTAGCGCGCGACCCACAGCACGCAGACCAGGGCCCACGCGACAGCGGCGAACGCGATCGCGACATGTGCCTGGGCGATGCCCAGCGCGTCGAGGACGCCGCCGGCCACGCGCGCCGCCACCGCGGCCTGCTGCAGCACGAACAGGCGCCATAGCGGGGCGTCCGCCGCGACGGTGCGACCGGCGTGCCCGGCGATGAAGCGCGCCACCATCGCCAGCATGGTCGACCCGAGGAAACCCATCGCGTAGGCGTGCAGCGGCGCGGTGCCCAGCCCGGCGTGGCCGGCCAGCGCGAGCCCGTGCGACAGGGCGGCCAGCAGGAGGGACACGGCCAGCCAGGCGACGGCCAGGCGCAGCATCGCCAGCAGGCGGATGCGCAGGTCCTGCACGACGCCCCAGCGCAGCGCTATGCCCAGCGTGCCCGCGCCGGCCAGCGCCTCGACCACGGTGCGCGCGAGCTGCAGCGGCATGGGCGTCGCACCGCGCAGCAGGTCGGCGGCGTCGGCCACGCCTTCGAGCACGAACACGGCGGCGAGCGCTTCCAGCAGCCAGCGCGGCCGCCGCGCGTCGAACGCGGGCCACGCCGCGCCGCCCAGGAACGGGATCATCCGATGCGCCGCCGCCGCGAAGGTGCAGCCGACGTGGATCCACAGCGCCGCACGCACGGCGGCGCGCGCGAGCGGCACGTCGTGCACCGCCATCGCGGCCGCCGTGGCGAGCAGCGCGAACAGGCCGATGGCGCCGGCCAGCGCGATCACGCCGGCGTGCACGCGGTCGGGCCGCGTGCTGGCGGACACGCGCGCGGCGAAGCGCCGCCACGCCATCGCCTGGCCGGCCGCGACCGCGAGCAGGGCCGCGCTTGCAGTCGCGGCCGCCGCACCCGCGGCGTCGAGTGCCGTGGCTGCGAGGAAGACCAGCCAGCCTGCCAGCTGCAGCAGCACGGCGGGCGCGAGCTCGCGTGCGGGAAGGGGGGGCTGGCCGAGCCAGCGCGATCCGGCGCCCGCCAGGAACCCGCCGAAGAACAGCGGCATGAACCCGAAGGTCATGAGGATCGCGTGCGATTCGGCGGCGGGCAGCGCGCCGCCCGACACGAACCCCAGCACGCGGGCGCACCACCACGCCGCGACGGCGGCCAGCAGCAGCGCGCCGGCCGCGAAGGCGAGGCGGTGCGGCTCGCCGTCCAGCCACGGCCGCAGCCAGCGCGGGCCGGGCGTCGACGGGGCGGTCATGGCCGCATCATGGCCGCGCGCGGCGGGCCCGGGCTTGACGCGGCGCAAGCGGCATCGCGCCGCGGCGACGGAAGGCGGGCCACAAGCCCCGCGAGGGCGGATGGCGCCGGTGGCATGTGTAAAGTCGGGGCTGTCGCCATCCCGCGCCCCAGGACTTCCCGCCAACGTGACCCCCCTGCACATCGCCGTCCTCGACGACGAGGCCGACATCACCGAACTGCTCGCCGGCTATTTCGGCAGCCAGGGCTACCGCGTGACGCAGCTGCATCGCGGTCGCGACCTGCTCGCCGTGATGAGCGCCGATCCGCCCGCGCTGGTGCTGCTGGACCTGGGCCTGCCCGGCGAGGACGGTTTCGCCATCGCACGCCAGCTGCGCGAACATCACCGCTGCGGCCTGGTGATCGTCACCGGCCGCGGCGATTCGATCGACAAGATCGTCGGCCTCGAGGTGGGCGCCGACGACTACGTGACCAAGCCGTTCGACCTGCGCGAACTGGCCGCGCGCGTGAAGGCCGTGCTGCGGCGCATCGCCGCTGCGCCCGAAACGGCGCGGGAGGCCGTCGCGCCCGCGCCCGCCGCGCGCGAGCGCTTCGCGTTCGCGGGCTGGACGCTGGACATCGCCGCCCGCACGCTGCACGACCCGAGCGGTGCCGAAGTGCCCGTCACCGGCGGCGAGTTCGACCTGCTGGGCGTGCTGGTGCGCCATCCGGGCCGCGTGCTGTCGCGCGATTTCCTGCTGGAGCGGACGCGGGGCCGCGATGCCGCGCCGTTCGACCGCACGATCGACGTGCAGATCGGGCGCCTGCGCCGCAAGATCGAGGCCGACCCCGAACGACCCGAGCTGATCAAGTCGGTGCGCGGCGCCGGCTACGTGCTGGTGCCGGCGGTGACGCCCGCGCCCTGAAGGACCCCGCATGCGCCGCGAACACGCCAAGCCACTGTCGTTCATGGGCTTCGACGAGCGCAGCGTCTTCCGCTCGATCTTCGGCGCGCATCCGGATGCCATGCTGCTGGTCGACGCGACGGGCGCGATCGTGATGTGCAATCCCGCGGCCGAGGCGTTGCTGGGCTACAGCGCCGACGAGCTCTCCACCATGAGCGTCGACGCGCTCGTGCCGCACGGCATCCGCGGACGCCACGCGTCGTACCGGGCGGCCTACGGCCAGGCGCCGCGCCCGCGCCCGATGGGCGACCAGACCGACCTCGCGGCGCTGCGCAAGGACGGCAGCGAGGTGCGCGTGGAGATCGCGTTGAGCCCGCTGCAGGATCACGGCCTGCCGTTCGTCGTGGCGTCGATCCGCGACATCGGCGAGTACCCGCGCGTGAAGAAGGCGCTGAAGCAGGCGCGCTACAGCGAACACCTGGCGCAGCTCGGACGGCTGGCGGTGGACGAGCGCAGCTCCGACGCGGTGCTGGCCCACGCGCCGCGCATCGTGGCCGAG
This sequence comes from Burkholderiales bacterium, assembly GCA_019510465.1. Classification (GTDB taxonomy): domain Bacteria; phylum Pseudomonadota; class Gammaproteobacteria; order Burkholderiales; family Burkholderiaceae_C; genus Scleromatobacter. The sequence continues at coordinate 5,287 of JAEKKH010000149.1, read as the reverse complement.
GCGCTGCAGCTGCCGTCGGCGATCGTCCACCTGCTCGAGGACGGTGGGCGCCAGTTCCGCGTGGCGGCGGGCGTGGGCCTGCCGTCCGGCCTGCCGCTGGGCGCGCGCCTGCCGGCGACGCCCGACACCCTGTCCGGCCTCATGCTGGCGCAGGGCCGCACCGTGGTGCTGCCCGACGACGCCGGCGCGCCGGTCTCGCTGCACCCGCGCCTGCGCGAGGCGGGGCTCACCGGCGGCGCGGCCGCGCCCTTGAGCGACCGTGGCCGCATCATCGGCGCGCTGACGGTGCACGCCGACCGCGCGCAGCCGTTCGGCCCCGACGAGATCCGCTTCCTCGAGTCGGTGTGCGGCCTGCTGGCCACCAGCCTGCAGCGCGCCAGCGCCGAGGAGGCGCTGAACCACTCGCAGCGCCTCGAGAGCGTGGGCCAGCTGACCGGCGGCATCGCGCACGATTTCAACAACCTGCTGACCGTGATCCAGGGCAACCTGCAGATCCTCGAGACGCTGCCGCAGCTCGCGGCCGACGTCCGCGGCCAGAAGCTGCTCGACGCGGCGAGCCGCGGCACGCGCCGCGCGGCCGAACTCACGAGCAAGCTGCTCGCCTTCTCGCGCCGCCAGGTGCTGCAGCCCAGCGCCGTCGACGTGGGCGCGATGCTGCACTCGCTGGCCGACATGCTGCGCCGCACGCTCGACCAGCGCGTGCGCATCTCGATCGACGTCGAGCCCGGCTGCCCCCCGGTGCTGGCCGACCCGGTGCAGCTGGAGTCGGCGCTGCTCAACATCGCCATCAATGCGCGCGACGCGATGCCCGATGGCGGCGACCTCGTGTTCCGCGCGCGCGGCGCCAGCGGCCTGCCGGAGGGAGTCGCGGTCGCCGCGACGCCGCGCGGCGAGGCGCCGGGCTTCGTGTCGATCGCGGTGGCCGACACGGGCACGGGCATGCCCGAAGGCGTGCGAGAGCGTGCGTTCGAGCCCTTCTTCACGACCAAGGGCGCGGGCCGCGGCACCGGCCTGGGCCTGAGCACCGTCTACGGCTTCGCGACCCAGTCCGGCGGCATGGTGACGCTGGATTCAGCGCCGGGGGCGGGCACCACCGTCACGATGCTGCTGCCGCAGCCGACGGCGCTGGCCGCGGCGGCCGCCGTCGACGAGGTCGCGGCGCCGCGGCCGGTGCCGCGCGGCCTGCGCGTGCTGCTGGTCGAGGACGACTCCGCCGTGCGCGCGGTGGCGCTCGAGTTCCTGGAGGCGCTGGCCGCGCGCGTGACGGCCTGCGTGAACGGCGAGGAGGCGCTCGCCGCGCTCGACGCCGGCGCGCCGTTCGACCTGCTGCTGTCGGACATCGCGCTGGGCGCCGGCATGCGCGGCACCGAGCTCGCGCGCCAGGCGCAGCAACGGCGGCCGGGGCTGGCCGTGCTGCTGGTGTCGGGCTTCTCGGCGGAACTGATCGACGTGGACCGGGTGGCGCCGCCGGACTGGGCGCTGCTGCCCAAGCCGTATTCCCGCAACGACCTGAGCGGGGCGATCGCGACCGCGCTGGGCGGCGTGGCGGGTTGAGGCTCGGCGGCCCAGACGCCAGCTCGGTGATCCTTGCGCGAAGTCGCAGGATCCACGCAGGCCGAGGCGCCTTGGATGCGGGCGGATCCCGCGACTGCGCTTGTCTCCGCGCCAAGCCGTCGAGGGCGGCGACGTCGTCGATCACGATGTCGCGGCGGCACTTGTCGGGAAACCCGATCAGGCCCTCGCGCACCAGCTTCGACAGCGCGCGGCTGACGGTCTCCAGCGAGATGCCGAGGTAGTTGCCGATCTCGGCGCGCGTCATGTGCAGCTGGATGTGGTCGTTGCGCAGGCCGCGGCGGGCGAGCGCGCCGGCCCAGTTGCTCAGGAAGTCGGCGACGCGGGCGTCGGCGGGCAGCGTGCACACGGTCATCAGCGAATTGCGGTCGCCGGTGATCTCGCGGCTCATGCCCTCGTGCAGCACCGCCATCAGCGCCGGGCGCGTGGCGCAGGACTGCAACAGCGCGGCATAGGGAATGGCCCAGACCTCGCCGATGTCCATCGCGACGACGTCGCAGACGTGCGCGCCTTCGGCGATGCCGTCCAGGCCCAGCCAGTCGCCGCGGAACTTGAAGCTGACGATCTGCTCGCGGCCGTCGGGCGACAGCGTGACGATCTTGTAGAAGCCGGAGTTGACGACGAACAGGTGCGTGAAGCGGTCGCCCGCGCGGTAGACCTTCTGGTCGGCGCGCATCAGGTGACGCTGCACCTCGACCGACGACGCGACCAGCGCCAGGCGCTCGCCGATCGCGCGGTTGTGGGCGTCGGCGTCCGCCAGGTCGCGCCGCGCGTCGCGACGCGGGGCCGGGGCGACGGCGCGCGCAGCAGGCAGGGTGGCTTGGCGGGGCGTCGGGGCGGCGTCGTACAGCATGGGGGTTCCTTCGGTTCGGGGCGTTCTTCAGCGGATGGAAGAATTCTGGGCGACGCCCATGAGCGGACGACGACCTGCCGGCGTCACTCGGTAACGTCCGGTGAACGAACGGTGACAGTCGCGCAACCCGGGTTCGCCCCGGGGCGGCCCTTGACGCGGCGCAAGGCGCCCGATCCGGCGGCGGCTAACCTTCGCGGACCGCTCCCATGGCCCATTGGCGAATCGCGATGTCCTTCTCCCTTTCCCGGCGACTGCTGGCCGGCGACGCACTCGGCTCCGACGAGGTGCGGGCCATCGTCGAGGCGGCCTGCCGCCTGCGCGAGGCCGGCGGGTCGCTGCCGCTGAGCGGACGACACGTGGCCATCGCCGGCGACGACCACGACACGCCGTCCGCACGCCTGTTCGAGCGCGCGGCCACGGGCCTGGGGGCGCGGGTGTCGCGCATCGGCGCGGCCGCGCTGCTGGAGGGCCGCGAACGCGCCCACCACGCGGCGCGCATGCTGGGCAGCCTGTACGACGCGGTCGACGTCCTGCCGTTCGCGCCCGAGCGGGTGCGCGAGCTGCAGGAGGTCGCCGGCGTGCCCGTCTATGCCGACCTCGGCGGCGACGCCGGCCCGCTGCAGCGCCTGCTGCCGGAGTTCGCCGGCGCCCAGCCCGGCTGCTGCCCGCCCGAGGAGACGCTGCTGCGCCTCGTGCAGGCCGTGCTCGTCGAGACGATGTCCTGAGGGCCCGCCGGGCCCGTCAGACCACCTTGGAGAAGCGCTCGCGCGAGGCGCCGTCGCGCAGGTAGCGGTCGAACACCATCGCGACGGCGCGCACCACGAACCAGCCCTGCGGCGTCACCTGCACCGCATGCTCGCCCAGCTCGACGAAGCCGTCGGCCACGAACGGCGCCAGCGCGGCGAGCTCGGGCGCGAAGTCCTCGCGCATGCGGCCGGCGTGGCGGGCGTCGATGTCGGCGAAGGCGACGCGGCCGTGGCACATCAGGGCCATGATGACGTCGCGCCGGCGCAGGTCGTCGGCGGTCAGCTCGATGCCGCGCACGACGGGCAGGCGGCCTTGTCCGAGCGACTCGTAGTACTCGGGCAGCGTCTTCGCGTTCTGGTAGTAGCTGTCGCGGATGCGGCCGATGGCCGACACGCCCAGCCCCACCAGCTCGCAGTCGGGGTGCGTGCTGTAGCCCTGGAAGTTGCGCTGCAGCCGGCCCTCGCGCCGCGCGACGGCCAGCGCGTCGCCGGGCAGCGCGAAGTGGTCCATGCCGATGTAGTCGTAGCCGCGCTCGAGGAAGCGCGCCATCGCCAGCGCCAGCATGTCCACGCGCTGGGAAGCGGCGGGCAGGTCCTGTGACGCGATGCGGCGCTGCGGCTTGAAGCGCGAGGGCAGGTGCGCGTAGGCGTACAGCGCGATGCGGTCGGGGCGCAGCTCGATGATCTGGTCGATGGTGCGCGCGAAGCTCTGTGGCGTCTGCAGCGGCAGGCCGTAGATCAGGTCGGCGTTGATCGACTCGAAGCCGCAGGCACGTGCGGCGCGGATGACCTCGCGCACGCTCTCGTAGGGCTGCACGCGGTGCACGGCGCGCTGCACGTCGGCGTCGAAATCCTGCACGCCGAAGCTGACGCGGTTGAAGCCCTGCCCGCGCAGGAACGCGAGGCGCTCGGCGGTGACGGTCCGCGGGTCCACCTCGATCGACAATTCGGCGTCCGGCGCGAACTGGAAGTCGCTGCCGAGGCGGCCCATCAGCCGCGCGATCTCGGAGTCGTCGAGAAAGGTCGGCGAGCCGCCGCCCAAGTGCAGCTGCGAGATGGCGCGGCCCGGGCCCAGCCGCGCGACGACCAGCCCGATCTCGCGTTCCAGCGCGTCGAGGTAGGGCCCCGCGCGCTCGTGGTGCTTGGTGATGATCTTGTTGCACGCGCAGTAGTAGCACAGCGATTCGCAGAACGGGATGTGCACGTAGATCGACAGGGGCGCGTGCTCTCCGCGGTCGCAGGCCTGGCGGTGCTCGTCCAGCAGCACGCCCAGGCGCTCGGGGGCGAAGCCGTCGGCGAAGCGGTCGGCGGTCGGGTAGGACGTGTAGCGCGGGCCGGGGCCGTCGATGCGGCGCAGCACCGGCTCGGGCGGAATCCTTCGATCGGGCAGGATGGAGATGACTTGCGTGGACATGCCGCCATCGTGCGGTGGCCGGCCCGGCGCCGGCTTGCGCGCCGTCAAGCGCGGCTTCGCTGCCCGCCGGCGACCAGCCGCTGCAGCGCCGCGGGGTCGAGGATGCGCACGTTGCGATGGCGCACGTCGAGGATGCCCTCGTCGCACAGCCGGCTGAAGCAGCGGCTGACCGTCTCCAGCTTCAGGCCGAGGTAGGTGCCGATCTCCTGGCGCGTCATGCGCAGGACCAGCGCCGACGGCGAGAAGCCGCGCATCTCCAGGCGCCGCGCGAGGTTGGACAGGAAGGCCGCCAGGCGCTCGTCGGCGCGCATGCCGGCGAGCATCATCATCACGCCGTGCTCGCGCACGATCTCGCGGCTCATGATGCGGTTGAGCTGGCGCTGCAGCTGCGGCACGTCGCGCGAGAGCTCCTCGAGCTGCGCGTACGGAATCACGCAGACCTGCGAGTCCTCGAGCGCGACGGCATCACAGCGGTGGCGGTCGTGGCCGATGCCGTCGAAGCCCATCAGGTCGCCGGCCATCATGAAGCCGGTGACCTGGTCGCGGCCGTCCTCGGAGGTGGCGCAGGTCTTGAAGAAGCCGGCGCGGATCGCGTAGAGGGACGTGAACGGGTCGTTGTCGCGGAACAGGGCCTCGCCGCGCCTGACGTTGCGGCGCGAGCTGACGAGGCCGTCGAGCCGCTGCAGCTCGTCGGCGGACAGC
>JAEKKH010000148.1 GCA_019510465.1 Burkholderiales bacterium | reverse complement strand
AGCGCGCGCCGCCGACGCCGTCGCCCAGGATCTTGCGCAACGCCGAGATGTGCACGCGCAGGCTGGTCTCCTCGACGATCGTGTGCGGCCAGACCTTGGCTTCGAGCTCCTGGCGACTGAGCACCTCGCCCGCGCGCTCCGTCAGCGCCGCGAGCAGGTCGAACGCGCGACCGCCCAGGTGTAGCGGCCGGTTGTTCTCCAGCAGCTGCTTGCGCGTGCGATCGAGAATGAACGTTCCGAAGGCAAGCGTCGGCAGGACTTCACGCGCTTCCATCTGGATCGTTTCGCCTGTTCGGGGGCCCGGTCGTCGAGGCGGGATGCCTCCGGGCTGACACTGAAATATACCTGTCGGCCGAGCGAGCGGTGAACCCGAGGGTGTTGGCGGCCTTCGTCGAGAACGGGCTGGCGCCCTGCCATGGAACCGGTTCACAAACGAGCCGCCCCCGTTCACCGCATTTCACGCCGATTCACTGGCGATTCACTACGCCAGGGCGAATGATCGATTCCGGGGCAACGAGACGCCCCTGCATCGATCAACCTGCCGGCCTCCCGCTCTTCGCGGTCCGGCGCAGCCCCGGATTGGAGACTGTCATGAAACGACTCGCAGGCAAGGTGGCGCTGGTGACCGGCGCGAGTTCGGGCATCGGCCGGGCGACGGCGAAGCTGTTCGCCGCGGAGGGCGCGAAGCTCGTCGTGGCCGCGCGCCGGCAGGAGGAACTCGACCGCCTGGTGGCGGAGATCCTGGCGGCCGACGGCCAGGCCGTTGCGCTCGCGGGCGATGTCCGCTCGGAGGAGTTCGCCGCCGCGCTGGTCGAACGGGCGACCCGCTCCTACGGCCGCCTCGATATCGCGTTCAACAATGCCGGCACCTTGGGCGAGGCCGGCCCGACCACCGGGGTTTCCGAAGCGGGCTGGAACGAGGCGCTGGCCACCAACCTGACGAGCGCGTTCCTCGGCGCCAAGCACCAGATCCCCGCGCTGCTCGAGAGCGGCGGCGGCTCCATCATCTTCACGTCCACCTTCGTCGGGTACACGTGCTCCTTCCCGGGCGTGGCGGCGTATGCCGCGAGCAAGTCCGGCCTGGTCGGACTGACGCAGGCGCTCGCCGCCGAGTACGGGCCCCAGGGCCTGCGCTTCAACGCCATCCTGCCGGGCGCCGTCGACACGCCGATGTACCGCGCGATGAACGACAGCGAGGCATCGCAGGCGTTCATCACCAACCTGCACGCGCTCAAGCGAGTCGCCTCTTCCGACGAACTCGCCCGCTCGGTGCTGTACCTCGCGTCCGACGACTCGTCGTTCATGACCGGCACCGCGATGCTCGTCGACGGCGGCGCCTCCATCACCCGGGCCTGAACGCCACCCCCGGACCTCGAAGGAAATCCCATGCCGCAAGCCAAGCCTGTTCCCGGCCAGCTGTTGCTGAGCCCGCACGATCACACGCTCATCCTGGTCGACTTCCAGTCGCAGATGGCGTTCGCCACGCAGTCCATCAGCATCGTCGAGCTGCGCAACAACGCAGGCCTGGTGGCCAACGCAGCCAAGGAATTCGGCGTCTCGACGATCGTCACCAGCGTTGCGGAGAAGAGCTTCTCCGGGCCCTTCTTCGACGAAGTACTGGATGCCTTTCCCGGCGCCGAGGTCATCGACCGCAGCTCGATGAACACGTGGGAGGACCCGCGCATCGCCGCGCAGGTCAACGCGATCGGCAAGGCGCGCCTCGTGTTCGCCGGCCTCTGGACATCGGTGTGCATCGTCGGGCCGGCCCTGTCGGCGCTCGACCAGGGATTCGAGGTCTACGTGATCACGGATGCCTGCGGCGACGTCTCCCGCGAGTCCCACGAGCGCGCCGTCGAGCGCATGGTGCAGGCCGGCGTGCGGCCGATGACCTCGCTGCAGTACCTGCTGGAGCTGCAGCGCGACTGGGCGCGTTCCGAGACCTACGGCAGGACCGTCGGCGTCGCCACGCGCTTCGGCGGCGGCTACGGCATCGGCCTCAACTACGCCAGGCGCATGTTCGGCGGGCACGAGGGCCATTGAGCCGACTTCCCATCCGCGACGACACACCAGGAGCTTTGCATGACCAACGACCCGATCAAGATCCTCGTCGAGCACGAGGACATCCTGCTGCAGGCCGGACTGGCCGCCTTGCTGACCCGCTTCGCCGACCTGGTGCTGGCACACGACGCCGACGCGGCCGTCGACGTCGTCGTCACGGACTACAGCGCCGGACTGCGCCACGTGCGCCAGAACGCCGCGGTCGGCGCCGGCCCGCGCGTCGTGGTGCTGACGCGGCGGGACAGCGAGCTCGACATCCGGTGCGCGCTGTCCCAGGGGGTCGACGGGTACATGATCGTCGGCTGCAGCGTCGACGGCGTCGCCGACGCCGTCCGCGCCGTGCGCCAGGGCCTGCGCCACCTCGATCCTGTGGCTACCCATCGCCTCGCCGAGAGCATGTTCCACGAGCCGCTCACCGGCCGCGAGACCCAGGTGCTGCAGCTGGTCGCCACCGGCTGCGCCAACAAGGTGATCGCGGCGCGCCTGCAGATCGGCATCGGCACCGTCAAGACGCACATGCGTTCGGTTCTGGACAAGCTCGATGTCGCGAGCCGGACCGAAGCCGCCGCCGTGGCGCGCCGGCGCGGGCTGCTGCGCGAGACGCAGGGCGTCGCCGCCTGAGCCCGGAGCGCGGCCGGTGCCGCGCTCACCGCGACAGGTCGAAGCCGCGCTCCTCCAGGGTGCACGGGATCGTGCTGAGGCCGACCGTCTCGAACGGCGTGCATGGCCGGTTTCCCGCCACGTCTTCCAGGCGCGGGTGCACGACCAGTGCATGGTGTCCCGCGCGCCAGGGCCGCGTTGGCACGAATTCCCAGACGGTCTCGCCCTCGCGCAGCGAGGCGACGCCGGCCATCCGCTCGCCGCCGGGCGCCCGCACCGCGATGAGGCCGGCGCTCGACGAGGTCAGCGCCGAATCCAGCGTGACGCGCAGAGGCGCTCGCGAACCGACCGCCGGAAGGCTCAACCGCCAATCGCGCGCGAGCAGGCCCTCGTCGTGCGTCCGGGTGACGTGCCATCGTTTCCGGATCGGCGCCGGCAACTGGGGATCGTCGACGACCAATCCGACGTCGTGGCCGGCGCGCAGGGCACGCCCCATCGCGACGTTGGCGCCGACGCCGGTCTTGACCCGCCCCGGGTGCAACAGCAGCGTGATCGTGCGCCCGCCGTCGCCGCGAAGCGGGAGATCGAGGAAGGCGCCGGCGATCGGCTCGCCGTCCTCGTCGACCAGGCGAACGTGAGTCATCGCCAGGGCGTGCGACAGCGGACGCGCCAGATGAAGCTCGATGCGCAGCAGGTTCTCCGGCACGCTGTCGCCGGAGGGCGTCACCGAGGCGGCGACGGCGACGTGGGCCGCGGCGGCCGCCGCCATCACGGCGACGCTGCCGGCACGGCGAGCAGACGCCGTCACGGCGCAGAGCGCGCGGCGAGCTCGGGGTAGCCCTCATCGGTGCGCATGACCTGGTGGGCGCTGCGGAACGGATCGCCGGCCCGATAGTGGAAGTCGTCGAAGTCGTACTCGTTGACGAAGTCGCTCACGCGCAGGAAGGCGCCGACGCGAAACGAGACCAGCTGCATCGCGCCCGTGGACGGCTGCCGGCGCAGGGCGCCGATGAACTGCGCGTCCTGCATCGCGAGCTGATCGAGGCCGGTGAGTGGCAGGTATGTGGACTTCAGCCCCAGCAACGGGTTGGCCGGCACCTGGATGGGCGTGGCGAGCGACGGCAGCTTCGCCGCTGCTGCGATGGCCGAGACCGGCATCAGGTCGGCCGACTTCGCGGAGTTGGCCAGCAGCAGCTGCGGCCCCTGGGTGGTGTCGAAGGCCAGCATGCCCACGGGCGCGCTGCCCCATCCGAGTTCGGCGACGGTCGTGCCCTTGACGTGCGCGCCGTCGACGAGATCCTTCAGCGGGATCACCACCAGGGGCGTGCAGGTGTACGCCGCCACGAGGCTGGGCACGCCGTCCAGGTCGACGACGGCCATCTTGCGGATCGGCGCGCGGGTCTCCAGCTGGTCGTGCACCGGGTGGTACATCTCGACGCTGGTCGCGGTCGCATGGTCGTCGAACGGGAAGTCGTAGATCCGCAGCGTGGACGCGAAATCGCCGTTGCTGAGTCCGGCCACATAGAGCTTGCCGCCGTCGAACACCAGGTCGGTGACCGTCAGCGTCGCCTCCGGGGTGTCGCGCCAGAACTTCCGGTCCGCGGCGGGCACGCTGGTGATCCTGGCCGCGGTCTGCGCCAGCCTGTCGAGCGGCAGGACGGCCACCTTGCCGCTCGAGTCGATCGAGACGATGGCCGGCGCCGGCGCGCTGCCGCCTCGGTCGACGGACACCGAGACATAGGCGATCTCGGCGCCGGGTCGGAACGCCATGTCCTCGAAGCTGACCTGCTCGGGTCGAACGTGCAACGCATTCGCGATGGGCGTCGACACGTTGCGCAGGTTGAAAGGTCGGGCCGGCGCGGCCGCTGCCGGCGGCAGCTTCAGCGCGTGCAGGGACTGGGCGCGCCAGTCGGCGACCACCAACGTATCACTGCCCGCGAAGACCAGGGGGCCGACGGACCTGATAGGGCCGGCGAGCGCGAGGCCGCATGCCGCGAGCAGCGCCGCGGCGACCAGGCTCGGGCGCCGGATCCGGCGCGGAAGGGGGCGCGTTTCCAGGCGCAACGGGCAAGCGTGTCGAATCATGAAACAACTCCTTGAGGCCGGATTGGCTACCAGCGATTGACGAAACGATCCAGGCGGGCGGCTTCCTTGACGGCCCCGGGGTTGCAGGCGATTTCGGCGGCGGGCATGCGACGCGCGAGCAGGTCGTGCGGCCGGACGAACCACTCGGCAAGCTCCCAGTCGTCGTAGACCTGGCGCAGCGCGACGATGACCTCGGACACGGCGGGCCGGATGTCCAGCGAGGGACGCTCGAACTGGAACGTCGGCAGCCAGATCTGCGTCCGCCAGCTGACGCTGACCACCTCGCGTCGGACGATCCACCGCGCCATTCGCGAGAGCGGTTGATCCCAGTGCATGCGCAGGAGACAGCAAAGCTGGTCGGCCGGCACGAGGCCGCCGTGACGCGCAAGTGCCGCGCCCAGCGCGGCGAGGCGGCGTTCCTGGACGATGTCCCAGGTGGCCTGCAACGCGCGCTCCGACGGCCAGCGGTCGCGACCTGGAGCGAACTCGCGGGGACGGGTCGCCAGGGTGATGGTCATGGAAGCCTCGATGCGGCGGTTGGTGAGCGGAAGGGCCGGGGGTCAGGTCGCCATCGAGTGTGGGGATCCCCATCGCCGCCGGCCTGTGCTTGGCGCGGGAGGCACGGATCGCAACATCGACGGGTCTGCATCTGTCTCGACGGGAACAGGCCGCCGCCTCCCGTAGTCGCCAGCGCCTTGCAAGCCCTCCGCCACAGGTCGTTCGCACGGGATCTGCGCACACTGCGTCGCAACCAACCGATCGCAGCCCATGAAGCCCTATCTCGTCTCCCTGGCCGTCGGCGTCCTGGTCGGCGCCATCTACGCGCTGCTTCGTGTGAGATCGCCTGCCCCACCCGTCATCGCCCTCGTCGGACTGCTGGGGATGCTGATCGGCGAACAAGGCGTCGGGCTCGCGTTCCTGCTGATGCCGGGCAGCCCGAAGGCGGCGAATGCCGTCGTGTCCCCGTCCACTTCCACCTCGTCGAACGACCCTGCGGAAAACAGCCATGCACCCTGATCTCGTCCTCCTCAACGGCCGCTTCACCACCAACGACCCGGCGCAGCCGTCGCCAGAGGCCGTGGCCATCACGAACGGCGTCTTCAGCGCCGTCGGCCAGGCCGAAGACGTCATGGCCCGGCGTGGCCCGTCGACGCGCGTCGTCGACCTGGGCGGCCGGCGCGCGATCCCGGGCCTCATCGACAGCCACATCCACCTGATCCGCGGCGGCCTCAACTACAACATGGAGCTGCGCTGGGACGGCGTCGAGTCGCTCTCCGACGCCATGGCGATGCTGCGCGCGCAGGTCGAGGTGACGCCGCCGCCCCAGTGGGTGCGCGTCGTCGGTGGCTTCGTCGAGATGCAGTTCGCGGAGAAGCGCCTGCCGACGCTGGACGAGCTGAACGCGGTCGCCCCCGATACGCCCGTGTTCATCCTGCACCTCTACGACCGCGCGCTGCTCAATCGCGCCGCGTTGCGCGCCGTGGGCTACACGCGGGACACCCCGGCTCCACCCGGCGGCGAGATCGTGCGCGACGGCGCCGGCGAGCCGACCGGGCTGCTGCTGGCGCGGCCCAATGCCAACGTGCTGTACGCCACGCTCGCCAAGGGTCCCGCGCTGGCGCCGGACGCGCAGCTCAGCTCGACGCGCCACTTCATGCGGGAGCTCAATCGCTTCGGCGTCACCAGCGTCATCGACGCGGGCGGCGGCTTCCACAACTATCCCGATGACTACGCCATCATCGAGGAGCTGCACGCGGACGACGAGCTGACGATCCGCATCGCCTACAACCTGTTCACCCAGAAGCCCGGCGGCGAGCACGGCGACTTCGAGAAGTGGACGCAGATGGTCGGGCCCGGCCAGGGCGACGACCGCTATCGCATGAACGGCGCGGGCGAGATGCTCGTGTTCTCGGCCGCGGACTTCGAGGACTTCCGCGAGCCCCGCCCGGACCTGCCGCCGCGCATGGAACATGACCTCGAGGAAGTCGTGCGGCTGCTGGTCGAGAAGCGCTGGCCCTGGCGGCTGCACGCGACCTACGACGAATCGATAAGCCGCGCGCTGGACGTCTTCGAGCGCGTCGCCCGCGACATGCCGTTCGGAGGCTTGCACTGGATCATCGACCACGCCGAGACGATCAGCCCCCGCAGCATCGATCGGGTCGCCGCGCTCGGCGGCGGCATCGCCGTCCAGCACCGCATGGCCTACCAGGGCGAGTATTTCATCGAGCGTTACGGCGCACTAGCGGCCGAGGCGACGCCGCCGATCGCACGCATGCTCGCGTCCGGCGTGCCGGTGGGCGCCGGCACCGACGCGACGCGCATCTCGAGCCACAACCCGTGGGTCTCGTTGTCCTGGCTGGTGACGGGCCGCACGGTGGGCGGCACGTCGATGTATCCGGCGTCGAACTGCCTTTCCCGGGACGTGGCACTGCGGCTGTGGACGCAGGCCAATGCCTGGTTCTCCAACGAGCAGGGGCGCAAGGGCCGCATCGCCGTCGGCGAGCTGGCCGACGTCGCGGTGCTGTCGCAGGACTACTTCGCGGTGCCGGAGAGCGAGATCGTCCACACGCGATCGGTCCTGACGCTGCTGGGCGGACGAGTGGTGTGGGGCGAGGACGAATTCGCCGGCATGGCGCCGCCCGCACCGCCCGTGCTGCCGGACTGGTCGCCGGTCAAGCGCTTCGGCGGCTACCAGTCGCGCCGGCTCGGCCAACCCGGCGATGCGCGCATGACGGCCCGTTGTGGCTGCGCCGCGGGATGCGCGGTGCACGGGCACGACCACACGGCCGCGGTCCGCCGCGGCACGCCAGCCGCCGACGCGCGCGGCTTCTGGGGGGCGTTCGGCTGCGGCTGCTGGGCGGTCTGAGATGGCCTCGACGCAGAGTCCACGACCCATTGCCCGCCTGCTGGAGTCGAGCACGCTCGCGCTGGTGGCGCGCGTCGCCCTCACGTGCGCCTTCTGGTGGGGCGGCCTGGCCAAGCTGGTCGACTTCGAAGGTGCGACAGCCGAGGCGGCGCACTTCTTCGGCGCCGGCGCGGCACAGCCGATCGCCGTCATGACGATCGTCGTGGAGCTGGCCGGAAGCGGTCTGCTCATCGTCGGGCAGCTGGAATGGCTCGCGGCTGGCGCGCTGGCCGTGTTCACCGCTGCCGCGACGCTCGTCGCCCACGACTTCTGGACCGTGCAGGATCCCGCCGCTCACTTCCGTGAATTCAACACCTTTCTCGAGCACATCGGCCTGATCGGTGGATTGGCCCTGGCCGCGATCCTCGCGCGCTGGCGCGAGAGGCCTGCGCAATGAGCGCGACACCTGCGCCAACGACCATGCCGGACGCCGGCAGCCTGTGGCCGGCGCTCCTGCTGTCGTTCGTGGGTGGCTACGTGGACACGTTCAGCTTCGTCATGCTGTTCGGACTCTTCACGGCCCACGTGACGGGCAATTTCGTGCTGATCGGTGCCGCGCTGGCAGGCCACGGCCATGCGGGCGTCCTCGGCAAGCTGCTCGCGCTCCCCGTGTTCGTCGGTTCGGTCGCCGCCACGCGTTGGTACCAGCGCCGGCGGGCGGGCGGCGAGAGCGAGTCGGCCCGGGCACTCGTGCTCATCCAGTTGATCGGACTGGGCCTGTTCATGGCGTGCGGGCACCTGGTCGGCGTTGCCCGCGACGCCGATTCCAGCGCGACCATCCTGACGGGCCTGGTCGGCGTCGCCGCCATGGCCGTGCAGAACGCCGCCGCGCGCTCGGTGTTCGTCCGGCTCAGTCCGACCACGGTGATGACCGGCAACGTCACGCAGGTCACGATGGACCTGGTCGACCTGCTGCACGGTGACGTGCCGCGCGCGGACGCCGTCGCGCGCATGGGCCGGCTGTGGCCCCCGATCGCGGCCTTCGCCATCGGAGCGGTCGCCGCCGGCGTCTGCTGCGGCACGCTGGGCTTCGACGCCTTGCTTCTGCCTGGCCTCGCGCTGTCGATGCTGTGGTGCCTGTTGCGCCGGCCGACCGCGGCCTGAGACCCGGCCATTTCAATTCCCGAGCCGCGTCACGTCGGGTGATGCAGCCGTCCTTCAACCCGAACGATCCAAGGTGTCCCCATGACCCAAGTCCTCATCCTCTATTACTCGTCGTACGGCCACATCGAGACCATGGCGGGCGCAATCGCCGATGGTGCGCGCGCAGCCGGCGCACATGCCGTGGTCAAGCGCGTCCCCGACCTGGTGCCGGCCGAGGTCGCGCAACGCTCCGGCATGAAGACCGCCCAGGCGGCGCCGCTCGCGAGCGTCGACGAACTGGCGTCGTACGACGCGATCATCTTCGGCACGCCCACGCGCTTCGGCAACATGGCCGCGCAGATGCGCAACTTCCTCGATCAGACCGGCCCACTGTGGATGCGCGGCGCGCTGATCGGCAAGGTCGGCAGCGTGTTCGCCAGCGCCGCCACGCAGCACGGCGGCCACGAGACGACGATCACCAGCTTCCACACCACGCTGCTGCATCACGGCATGGTGGTCGTCGGCCTGCCGTACTCGGAGGCGCGGCTGATGGACAACAGCCAGGTGAGCGGCGGCAGCCCCTACGGTGCCACCACCATCGCGGGGCCGGATGGCTCGCGCCAGCCCAGCGAGCACGAGCTGGCGATGGCACGCAGCCAGGGTGCCCACGTCGCCGCGATCGCGGCGAAGCTGGCGGCCTGATCGCTCCCGGTGGAAGGAGGCGGCGCTATTCCGATGGGAACTGGGCGAGCCGGCGCGCTGCCGCGAGCATGGCTGCATGCGGTCGAAACCCCGCCGCTCCCTGCCGCCGGGCGTCGACCTGGCGATCCCGGTCCGCGTCCTTCAGGAGGTTCCCATGCACGCCATGCACGCCATGACGCCATTTGGCATCTTTCACACGCTCATCAGCCTTGTCGCCGTCATCGCCGGCGTGATCTCCTTCTTCCGGGAAGGACATATCTCGTGGAGTGACCGGCTGGGAAAGACCTACACGGTGTTCACGATCGCCAGCTGCGTCACGGCGCTGTTCATCTTCCATCACGGCGGGTTCGGGCCGCCGCACATCGTGGCGGTGCTCACGCTCGTGATGCTGGCCATCGCGGCACTTGCACGCGCGACGCGAATCTTCGGCCGCGGCGCGCGCCATGTCGAGACCTTGAGCTACTCGGCCACATTCCTGTTCCACATGATCCCGGCCGTCACCGAGACGGCCACCCGGCTGCCGCCCGGCGCGCCGTGGGTCGACAGCCCGGACTCGCCCTCTCTGAAGGCCGTCTACCTCGCCTTGCTGGTCGCCTTCCTGGTCGGTGCCGTCGTTCAGTCCAGGCGACTGCGCCACGATTACTCGTACCAGGTTCGCTGACGACGACCGCGAGCGCGAAGCGCCTCGCCCATGAACCCGGCGCGGGGAGCCGGTCGATCCGAGCTGCCCACGTTTCTCAAACCCTGTTTCCCGCTTTCCCTACGCAAAGGACCTCATCATGTTCGCGCTTCTGTTCCCTCGACTCGTGTCCACTGCCAGGCTGCTGGCCGGCGCTCGAGCCGTCGCCGTCTCGATCGTCGCGGTGCTTTCGCTGGCGCTCTCCCTGCCGGCCTCCGCGCAGGCGCCTCAGAGCAAGTTCGCCGATGTCAACGGCGTCAAGCTGCACTACCTGGTCGCGGGCTCGGGCGACCCGATCATCCTGGTCCACGGCTACGCCGAGACGAGCCACATGTGGCTGCCGCTGATCAAGGAACTGCAGAAGAACCACCTGGTGATCGCGCCCGACCTGCGCGGCTTCGGCGACTCCAGCATGCCGGAGAGCAACTACACCAAGGCGGTGATGGCGCAGGACATCCATGCGCTGGCGACGTCGCTGAACCTCGGCCACGTCCGGATCGTCGGCCATGACATCGGCCTGATGGTGGCCTACGCCTATGCGGCGCAGTACCCCAGCGAGGTCGACCGCATCGCCCTGATGGACGCATTCCTGCCCGGCGTGGGCGACTGGCAGTCGGTGTGGCTCCTGCGCGACCTCTGGCATTTCCATTTCTACGGCAAGACGCCGCTCGCCCTCGTCGACGGCCGCGAGCGGATCTACTTCGAGCACTTCTGGAACGACTTCGCCGCCGATCCCTCGCACTCGATCCCCGAGGCCGACCGCGTCTACTACGCCAAGGTCTACGCCAAGCCGGGCCGGATGCGCGCGGGCTTCGAGGTCTTCCATGCGTTCCCGCAGGACGCCGTCGACTTCGCGCAGTTCGCCAAGACGCCGCTGACGATGCCGATGCTCGTGCTGACCGGCGAAAAGGCCTCCGGACAGACGCTCATCACCCAGGCCAAGCTGGTGGACACCAACGTCGAGGGCGTGATCATCAGGAACTCCGGCCATTGGCTGATGGAAGAAGCGACCAGCCAGGTCGTGCCCAAGCTCGTCGACTTCCTCAACAAGTAGCACGCGCGGAGACTCACCATGACCCGACTCCAAGGCAAGCGTGCCCTCATCACCGGCGGCACCACCGGCATCGGCCTCGAGACCGCACGCGAATTCATCGCGGAAGGCGCGCGAGTCGTCATCACGGGCAACAACCCGGCCAACCTCGAGGAGGCCGCCAAGGTGCTCGGCGACAAGGCGTTGATCCTGCGAGCCGATGCCTCGGACATCGATGCCCAGGCCAGCCTGGCCCGGCAGATCGAGACGTCGCTGGGCGGTCTCGACGTCGTCTTCGTCAACGCCGGCGTCGCGGAATTCCGGCCCATCGAGGCTTGGGATGCGGCGGCGTTCGATCGCAGTTTCAACATCAACATCCGCGGGCCGTACTTCCTCCTGCAGGCACTCGTGCCACTGCTGGCCAATCCGTCGTCGATCGTTCTCAACGCCTCGATCAACGCCCACATCGGCATGCCCAACTCCAGCGTCTATGCGGCGACGAAGGCGGCGCTGCTGTCGCTGGCCAGGACGCTGTCGGGTGAACTGATCGGGCGCGGCATCCGCGTCAACGCGGTCAGTCCCGGCCCCATCTCGACGCCGCTGTACGGCAAGCTGGGCCTGACGCCGGAGCAACTCGACGAGACCGCCCAGGGCATCCTCGGCCTGGTGAAGGCGGGCCGCTTCGGCGACGCCTCGGAGATCGCCAAGGCCGTGGTCTACCTGGCATCGGACGAGACGCGTTTCGCCGTGGGCTCCGAGCTCATCGTCGACGGCGGGCTGAGCCTCTGACCGACCGCATCCCGGGCATACGGCCTCGTCGCCTGGACGGCATGCACACATCAAGGAGAGAGAGATGGACTACAGACTCAAGGGCAAACGTGCCCTGGTGACGGGATCGACGGCGGGGATCGGCCTCGCGGTCGCTCGAGCGCTGCTGGCCGAAGGGGCGGTGGTCACGGTGAATGGCCGCAGTGCGGAGCGCATCGACGCCGCGTTGAAGGCTCTCCGCCTGAGTGTGCCCGGCGCGACGGCCGACGGCTTCGCGGCAGACCTCGGCACGAAGGCAGGATGCGAGCGCCTCATCGCGCACCTGCCGGACGTCGACGTCCTGGTCAACAACATGGGCATCTTCGAGCCCAAGCCTTTCGGAGACATCTCCGACGAGGACTGGATGCGGTTCTTCGAGACGAACGTCCTGAGCGGCGTTCGTCTCTCGCGCCACTACGTCAAGGGCATGACGGCCCGCAACTGGGGACGAATCGTCTTCGTCTCGAGCGAGTCCGGGCTCCAGATCCCGACCGAGATGATCCACTACGGCGTGACGAAGACGGCCCAACTGGCGGTCGCCCGCGGCCTCGCGGAGACGCTCGCGGGCACCGGCGTCACGGTCAACAGCGTGTTGCCCGGGCCGACGGCATCCGAGGGCGTCGGGGCCTTCGTCGCGCAGATGGCCAGCAAACGCGGCGTCGACGTCGCGACCGTCGAAAGGGAATTCTTCGCGAGCACTCGCCCGTCATCGCTGCTGAAGCGCTTTGCCACCCCCGACGAAACGGCCGCGATGATCGTCTACGCCTGCAGTGCGCAGGCGTCGGCCACCACCGGCGCTTCGCTGCGCGTCGACGGCGGCGTCGTCCGCACGATCGCCTAGGTGCCGCCATGCCAGCCAACGACAAGATGCCCGTCCAGATCTGGATCCTGACCCTCTCCGCGTTCGCCATCGGCACGGCCGAATTCGTCATCGCGGGCATTCTTCCGCGGGTAGCCTCCAGCCTGAACGTCTCCGAAGGTCGCGCCGGCGGCCTCATCACCGCCTACGCGCTGGCCATCGTCCTGGGCGGCCCGGTGCTCACCCTGTGGCTCGCGCGCTTCGAGAAGCGCGCCGTGCTGCTGGCCCTGATGGCGCTCTTCGTCGTCGGCAACCTGGTCGCAGCATTGAGCGCGAACTATGGGACGCTACTTCTGAGTCGAGTCATCGCGGGACTGACGCAAGGGCCCTTCTACGGCATCGGTGCCGTCGTCGCCACTCGCCTCGCTCCTCCCAGGTTGGCAGGCAGGGCCGTGGGGTTGATGTTCACGGGCCTGACGCTCGCCAACGTCCTTGGCGTACCGGCCGGTGCCTGGATCGGCAACATGTTCGGATGGCACCTCACCTTTGGCGTCGTCGCCCTGTCAGGGATCGCCGCCGCAATTGCGATCGCCGCCGCGATCAGGCCTCAAGGCGCCGAGCCGCCGATCTCCGTCCGTCGTCAGCTGACGGTCTTCGGCAACCGTGACTTGCTTTCGGGCCTGACGATCACCATCCTCGGCTGGGCCGGCTTCATGTGCTTCTACGGATATATCGCGCCGGTTGCGGAGAGGATCGCCGGTTTTCCTCCCGCCGACATCTGGTGGGTGCTGGTCGTCGTCGGCGCCGGCCTGGTACTGGGCAACTACGTGGGCGGCCACAGCGCGGACTCCAATCTGCGGCTGTCATTGCTCTGGTGGCCGGCCGCGATGATCGCCTCGCTGCTCCTCGTGGGCCTGGTCGCGACCCAGAAGTGGCCGTTCCTCGCAGCCGCGTTCGTCTTCGGCGTCGCGTCGTTCGCGAATGTGCCGCCGATGCAGATGCGTGTGATGCGTTTCGGCAGCCAGGCACCGGAACTCGCCGCGACGGCCAACATCTCCGCGTTCAACATCGCCAATGCCATCGGCGGCATCGTGGGAGGCAGCGTGGTCGACAGCCACTACGGCGCCGCGGTCGTGCCGTTTGCGGCAGCGGTCGTTCCCTTCCTCGGGCTGCTGTTCATCCTCATCGAAGACCGGCGGGGCCGAATGACGCCTGCCGTCGCATCCAGCCGGGCGTAGCGTCTGTTCGAGTGCCTCCGAGGCGCGTCAGGCAACAGGGGTTGAACCTGCACCCTCGTGAGAGGGACGAGTGGGGCTCGTGCGTCTACCAAATTCCGCCACGCCGACCAGCGATCATAGTTCGTACCTGAATGCGGTCTCCATCTGGCGGAGCCTCCGCGACAGCCTTCCCGAGACCGGTCGGTCGCGACCGACCGCAGGTGGCCGACAACGCAAGTCAGCCGCCATCAGGTGCTGCGGGCGTGCCTGTACAGGGCGTCTGGTGCTGCACCCTGCCGTCAATTGTCATAGGATGTCATACAACATAGCGATTCGGCACCACGGCTGATTCAGCGGGCGCTGCTTGAGAATCACCGGGAATACGCCTATTCCATAGCTGTCGATACCTGACGGATAGTGCGATCAAGTTGTAGGACAACATATGACTTTCTTCCACATCGAGACATCCGGCGACGCTTCACCGTCCGCCAGGCGTGATGCCTGTCGCGACGCGCCGAGCGCGCATCCGGTCCGGCGGGCCCGGTCATGACGAACACTTCTGCGCTGTCTGCCCAGGCCGGGGTCTCGTCCGGCGTCGCCACGAGGATCCGCTACGGCGTTCTCGCCGCGATCTTCCTGATCACGACGCTCAACTACGCGGATCGGGCGACGCTCTCGGTCACCGGCCCCGCGATGCGCACCGAGTTCGGCTTCGGTGCGGTGCAGATGGGCTACATGTTCTCGGCGTTCAGCTGGGCCTACGTCCTCGCGCAGGTGCCGGGCGGCTGGCTGCTGGACCGCTTCGGTCCGCGCCGCGTCTACGCCTGCAGCATCTTCGCGTGGTCGCTGTTCACGCTGCTGCAGGCGGCGACGGGATGGGGCTCGGCGGTCGCGAGCGGCGTGGGCGCGGTCACGACGCTGTTCGTCCTGCGCTTCGCCGTCGGATTGGCGGAGTCCCCGGCCTTTCCTGCCAACGCGAAGCTGGTCGCCAGCTGGTTCCCGACCGTCGAACGCGGCACGGCGTCCGCGATCTTCAACTCGGCGCAGTACTTCGCGGCGATGGCCTTCACGCCGCTGATGGCCGCGATCACGCACTGGTTCGGCTGGCGCATGGTCTACGTCTCGATGGGCGCCGTGGGCATCGTGTTCGCGCTCCTGTGGGTGCGCTTCATGCGGAGTCCGTCCAGGCACCCGTCGGTCAACCGCGCGGAGCTCCAGCACATCGCCGATGGCGGCGGGCTGATCGACATGGGCGAGGCCGCGCCGGACGCGCCCGTCCAGTCGCGCACGATGAAGCAGGGCCGCACGTTCTTCTACCTGAAGCGCCTGCTGGCCAACCGCATGCTGCTGGGCGTCTACATCGGCCAGTTCTCCATCAACGTGCTGACGTATTTCTTCCTGACCTGGTTCCCTGTCTACCTCGTGCAGCAGCGGCACATGTCGATCCTCAAGGCCGGCTTCATGGCGTCGCTGCCGGCGCTGTGCGGCTTCGTCGGCGGCGTGCTGGGCGGCCTCCTCTCCGATTCGCTGTTGAGGGCCGGCTGGTCGCTCACCGCGGCCCGCAAGCTGCCGATCATCGCGGGCATGCTGCTGTCGGTGAGCCTGATCCTGTGCAACTACGTCGACAGCGAATGGCTGGTCGTCGGCCTGATGGCGCTCGCCTTCTTCGGCAAGGGCGTCGGCTCGCTCGGCTGGGCCGTGGTCGCGGACACCGCGCCGCGGGAAGTCGTCGGCCTCGCTGGCAGCATCTTCAACATGTTCGGCAACACGGCGGGCATCGTCACGCCCATCGTCATCGGCTACATCGTCGACACGACCGGCTCGTTCAACCTCGCGCTCGTGTTCGTCGGGCTGAACGCGCTCGTGACCGTCGTGGCCTACACCGTGGTCGTCGGCAAGATCCGGCGAATCGAATTCCAGGACGCCCCCGCATGACCGCCGCGCTCGCACCCCCGACCGAAGTGCGCCACGCCGCTTCGCCGGGCCGGCGCCTCGCCGCCGGCCTGGCGGGCCTGCTCCTGGCCGCCGCATTCGGCGCGCAGGCGACCACGGTCGTCTACGTCTCGAATGCGGACAGCCAGGACATCTCGGTGCTGCAACTGGACAAGTCCGGGGGCGCGCTCCTGCCGCTGGACACGGTGAAGGTGGGCGGGACGGCGATGCCGCTCGCGGTGAGCCCCGACAAGCGCTTCCTGTACGCGTCGCTGCGCTCGCAGCCCTATCGGGTGACCAGCTTCGCCATCGACGCCGCGAGCGGCCGCCTGACGCGGCTGGGCGAGTCCTCGCTGGCCGACAGCATGGCCAACATCGACACCGACCGCAGCGGCCGCTGGCTGTTCTCGGCGTCGTATGGCGGCGGCAGGATCGCCGTCAACGAGATCGGCAAGGACGGCATCGTCGGCCCGACGCGGCAGTTGATCGAGACGGCGCCGAACGCCCATGCGATCCATGCCGACGCCGCCAACCGCTTCGTCCTGGCCACGAGCCTCGGCGGCGACAACGTGTCGATCTGGCGCTTCGACGCGCAACTGGGCAAGCTGACGCCGAACGATCCGCCGTTGCTGGCCGCGCCGCCGAAGTCGGGCCCGCGTCATTTCGTGTGGGACCGGGCGCAGCGCTTCATGTACCTGCTCGGCGAGGTCGACGCGTCGCTCGGGGTCTACGCCTGGGACGGCCAGCGCGGCACGCTGCGCGAATTGCAGCGCACGACCACCCTGCCGGCCGGCTTCGCCGGCAAGCCCTGGGCGGCCGACCTGCACCTGTCGCCGGACGGACGCTTCCTCTACGCGTCGGAGCGAAGCTCCAGCACGATCTCGGCGTTCCGGGTCGATCCGGCCACCGGACTGCTGCAGCCGCTCGGCCAGACGGCCACCGAGAAGACCCCGCGCGGCTTCGCGATCGATCCGGGCGGCGCCTTCCTCGTCGTGGCCGGCCAGGAGTCGAACAGCGTGTCGGTGCACGCCATCGACGCCAGCAGCGGGGCGCTCGGCGCGCCCGTGCGCACGGCGGTCGGCAGGAATCCGAACTGGGTCGAGATCGTCGACCTGCCTTGAGCACCCGCAGCGGCCCGACCACGCGCGCACGCGGTTCGGCCTGGCGTCCCGCTCACGCCCGGAATGCCGACCTGAGCTCCGGAAGCAGGCGCTGGGCGAGCGGGGTGAGGCGGCGCTCGGCCGGCGTCAGCAGGGCGATCCTGCGGCGCAATGGGCGGCCGCGGAGCGGCACGGCAGCCACGCCGGCCGGCGCGGACCGCAAGGCCATGGCCGGCACCAGCGCGCCGCCCAGGCCGGCTTCCACCATCCCGATCAACGCCCCGATGTGCGCGGCCTCGTGCGTGACCCGCAGCGCGACGCCGGCCTGCGCGAGCTGCTGGTCCAGCACGGCCCGGTTTCCGCTGCCCGCAGCCAGGCTCAGCATGGGCTCGTCGGCCAGTTCCTGCAGGCGGATCGTCCGTCGCCGGGCCCAGCGATGCTCCGCCGGCAACGACAGCACGTAGGGCTCCTCGCCGAGCAATTCGGCCCGCAGTCCGGGGATGGCGCTGTCATCGAACCCGATGCCGACGTCGGCCTGGCCGCCAAGCACCGCCAGCGCCGTGGCCTGAAGCGACCCGTCGAGCAGTCGCACGCGGATGCCCGGGTAGCGCGCGGCCAGGCGGGACAGCGCCTGCGGGACGAAGCCGCTTGCCGCCGAAGGAACCGCGGCCACGGTGAGGCGTCCGGCGTGCCCGGACGACAGCTCGTTGACGCCCAGGATCGCGTCGTCCAGATCCTCCAGCACCGAGCGCACGCGCTCGACGAAGGCTTCGCCCACCACGCTCAGCCGCACGGATCGCGAGGTGCGTTCGAGGAGGCGCGCGCCCACGCGTTCCTCCAGCCGCTCGATGCGGCGGCTCAAGGCCGGCGGCGACAGGTGGAGTTCGTCGGCGGCCTGGCGGAAGCTGCGCAGATCCGCCACCGTGACGAAGGCGCGCAGCTGGTCGAGATCGAGACCGTTGCCAATCATGCACTGATCATAAGCAACGTTGCAATGGACGTCGATCTCCGATCGTCCCAAGATCGGCCGCATCGGAGACAAAGCACGCCGAAGGCCTGCCAGAACATGAAGTCCATTCGCAACACCTCGGCCGCGCACGTCCGCCTCGCCCGCGCGGCGCTCCTGTCCGGCCTTCTCGCTGCCCTCCAGGCGCAGGCCGCGGACCTGACGGTCGTGTCATCGGGCGGGTTCGCCGAGGCCTTCAAGGCGCTGGCCAGCCGGTACGAAGCGCGCGCGCCGGAGACACGCATCCGGCGCGTCTTCGGGCCGTCGATGGGGACGACGCCCGGTGCGGTGCCGGCGCGGCTGGCGCGCGGCGAGGCGCTGGACGTCGTCATCCTGGTCGAGCCGGCGCTGGACGAGTTGATGTCGCAGGGCCGCCTGCTGCCGGGCAGCAAGGTCAGGCTGGCCCTGTCCAGGATCGCGTGCGCCGTCCCTTCGGGGGCGCCCCGGCCAGGCTTCGACACGCAAGCGGACGTGCGCCAGGCCTTCCTCACCGCATCGTCGGTGGCCTGGTCCGACAGCGCCAGTGGCGAGTACATCCAGCACGAGCTCCTGCGGCGCCTGGGCATCGAGGAGGCGATGCACGGCAAGGGACGCCAGATCCCGGCCACGCCGGTCGGCGAGATCCTGGCTCGGCACGAAGCGTCGTTCGGTTGCCAGCAGCGCAGCGAACTCCAGCCGGTTCCAGGCATCGACATCGTCGGCGACCTGCCCGACTCGCTGCAGCGGACGACGCCTTACGCCGCCGCCGTGGTGGCCGCCAGCGCGCACGCATCCGACGCGAAGGCCTTCATCGCCTTCATCGCCGATCCGGCCAGTCGTCCCGGCATCCGCGCCGCGGGCCTCGAGCCGGCTTCGCCCTGATCCGCTCCCATGCCCCCGGCCGCCGGCCGGGGGGTTTCGAACGCTGCCAGGAGACCCCATGGCCGAGCTTTCCCGCGCCTCGAAGATCGGTGCAGTCGTCCGCGTCACGAGCGGCAACTTCATCGAGATGTACGACTTCTTCCTGTTCGGCTTCTATGCCAACGCGATCTCGAAGGCCTTCTTCCCGGCCGCCGACGAGTACGCCTCGTTGATGCTGACGTTCGCGTCCTTCGGGGCGGGCTTCCTGATGCGACCCGTCGGTGCCGTGGTGCTGGGCGCCTATGTCGATCGCGTCGGCAGGCGCCGCGGGCTGCTGGTGACGCTGGCGATCATGGCCGCCGGCACGGCGCTGGTCGCCTTCGTGCCGGGCTATTCGACGCTGGGCCTGTCGGCGCCATTGCTGGTGCTGCTGGGACGCCTGCTGCAAGGCCTGTCCGCCGGGGTGGAACTGGGCGGCGTCTCGGTGTACCTGTCGGAGATCGCCTCGCCGGGCCGTCGAGGCTTCTTCGTCAGCTGGCAGTCGGCCAGCCAGCAGCTGGCCATCGTGGTGTCGGCACTGCTGGGCTACGGCCTGAATGCCTGGCTCGACAAGCCGGTCCTCGAGTCGTGGGGCTGGCGCATTCCGTTCTTCATCGGCTGCCTGATCGTGCCCGTCATCTTCGTCATCCGCCGCCAGCTGCAGGAGACCGAGGCGTTCCGGAACGCGAAGCACCACCCGACGTTCCGGCAGACGCTGCAGGGCATCGCCACCCACTGGCGGACCATCGGCCTGGGCACGCTGCTGGTGATCATGACCACCGTGTCGTTCTATCTCATCACCGTCTACACCCCGACGTTCGGCAAGGCCGTGCTGAAGCTGTCGACCCGCGACAGCCTGCTGGTGACGCTGGCCGTGGGCGTCTCCAACCTGGTGTGGCTGCCGATCATGGGCGGTCTGTCGGACCGGATCGGCCGCTGGCCCATCATGCTCGCCGCGACGTCCCTCACCGTCCTGACGGCCTACCCCGCGATGCTGTGGCTCGTCGACGCCCCCGCGCTGGGCCGCATGGTCGCCGTCGAGCTCTGGCTTTCCTTCCTGTACGCGAGCTACAACGGCGCCGCCATCGTCGCGCTGACCGAGGTGGTGCCCGGCAGCATCCGCACCGCGGGCTTCTCGCTGGCCTACAGCGTGGCGACGGCGCTCTTCGGGGGCTTCACCCCGATGCTCTGCACCTGGCTCATCGAGGAGACCGGCAACCGTGCCGCGCCAGGCCTGTGGATGACCGTCGCCGCGCTCGCCAGCCTGGTGGCCACGATCCTGGTCTATGACCTGCGACCCGGGCACCGGCCGCGGATCGTGGCGACGCCTTGAAGGCCGGCAGGCGCGCCTCGTCACGCGCCGGCGGCGGCTTCCTGCGCGAAGTCGGCGTACGTCCGCAGCGGTCGACCCAGGATGGCCTGCAGGCGGTCGACGGCGCCGGCGTCGCCGTGCATGCCGATCCGCTGGATGCCGGCCATCATCAGCCGCATGTCGTAGGCGAGCCAGGCGGGGCCGAAGGAAGCCAGCTGCTGCTCGAACGCGTCCAGCGCGCTGCCGCCGTAGGTCACGTCCCGGCCCAGCGCCCGGCTCCAGGCCTGCGCGGTGTCGGCGCCGGTCAGTGCCTGCGGGCCGACCACGTCCAACGTCAGCCGCGGCAGGGCAGCGGCCGCCTTGTCGCGGCGCAGGAGCTCCGCCACGGCGATGTCGGCGATGTCGCGCGTGTCCACCATCTCGACCCCGGCCTGGCCGATGGGCATCGGGTAGACGCCGTGGTCGCGGATCACCGGCCGGATCGTGAGGTCGTTCTGCATGAAGTAGGCCGGGCGCAGGACGGTGGCGGGCATGTCGAGGCCGGCGATCATGCGTTCGACCGTGTGCTTGCCGGTGAAGTGCGGCACGTTGGTGTAGCGGTCCGCGTGGATGACGGACAGGTAGACGATGCGCTCGATGCCGGCCTCGCGCGCGAGGTTGAGCGTGACGAGCGCCTGCGTCACCTCGTCGGGCGTGACGGCGTTCAGCAGGAACAGGGTGCGCACGGACGACAGCGCCGAGCGCATCGAGGCGACGTCGGTGAGGTCGCCGACCACCTCGCTGACGCCGGAGGGGAAGGGCTGTCTGCCCGGCTTGCGGACGAGCGCCTTGACCTGCGCGCCGGCGCCAGCCAGCCCTTGGACGACGAGGGAACCGATGGTGCCGGAGGCACCGGTGACGAGGATGCTCATGGGAATCTCCTGGGGATGTTGAAGAGCGTTCAGCGCGTGAAGTCCGCGACGGCCTTGCCGCTGTGGGCGCCGGCGCGATTGCGCTCGATGGCGGCCGGGATGTCGTCGAAGCCGACGACCTCGCTGACCTTGGCCTTGAGCGTGCCGCGGGCGACGTCGGCGGCCAGCCTCTCCAGCAAGGCCGCGTCGGGCTGCATGACGAACCAGTGGCCCTGGCGGCCCGGCGGCGTGCGGGCGAGGATCTCCGGCGACGAGGTACCCACCATCGCCCCGGCGGGCTTGAGCACCTGCCATGAGCGATCGATCACGTCGCCGCCCACGTAGGCGAGCACGAGGTCGATGTCCGCCACGAGGTCCTCGAAGCGCTGCGATCGGTAGTCGACGACCTGGTCGGCGCCGAGGCCGCGGACGTAGGCGAGATCCTCGCCAGCCGCGGTGCCGACGACGAACGCGCCGGCCTGCCGGGCGAACTGCACGGCGAAGCCGCCGACCGCGCCGGCCGCGCCGTGCACCAGCACGCGTGCGCCCGGCTGGATCGGGCCGAGGAAGTTCAGGCTCTGCCACGCGGCCAGCGAAGCGACGGGCAGCGCCGCCGCCTCGACGTCGCCCAGGCGCTCGGGCGTGCGCGCGAGCCTGGCCTCGTCGACCGCGACGACGTCGGCATAGGCGCCGAGGCCGCCGAGCGGCCCCATGACGCGGTCGCCGGCCTGGAAGCGCGTCGCGTCCGGACCGGACGCCTCGACGACCCCGGCGAGCTCGATGCCCAGCACCGCCGGCAGTTGCAGCGGGAAGGCGTCGCGGACGGCCCCCTCGCGGATCTTCCAGTCGAGCGGGTTGATCCCGGCGGCGCGAACGCGCACCAGGACCTGGCCGGGGCCGGCGACGGGCTTCGGGGATTCGGCCACCTGGACGGCGGTCTCGCCGCCGTAGTTTCGAAGGAGGATGGAACGCATGGTGTTCACCTTTCAAGTTGCAGTGAACGAACGATAGGGTGTTGCAACGAATAAACGAAGATCCGAAAATCGAGACGAGTCGTCTCAAATCTGGAACACCCATGGACTTGAATGCGCTGGCTGACTTCGCCCACGTGGCCGCGAACGGAGGACTCGGGAAGGCCAGCCGCGCCAGCGGGCGCTCCAAGGCCACGCTGTCGCGCCGGATCGCGGACCTGGAGGACCAGCTGGGCGTGCGGCTCATCGAGCGCCACGCCCGCGGGCTCCGGCTCACCGAGGCCGGCGAGTTGTTGATGGCCCGGACCGAGGGCCCGATGCGCGACGTCGCCGAGGCCATGACGGCGGTGCGCGAAGGCGTGTCCGCGCCGCGCGGGCGCCTGCGCGTCGCCGCGCCCGTGCTGTTCTCGCAGCTCGCCATGGGACGGATCTGCGCCGACTTCTGCGCCGCCTATCCTGACGTGACGATCGACGTGGTGTCCGAGGACAGGCTGGCCGACCTCGTCGAGGAACAGTTCGACGTCGCCATCCGGCCCAATCCGCGGCCGGACACCGGCCTGGTGGGACGCTGCTTCGCGAAGGATCGCCTGGTGGTGGTGGCCGCGCCGTCGCATGCGATGCCGCGATCGCGCAAGCCCGTGTCGGTGCCGGGCGTCGTGACGGCCAGCTTCCGCGACAGCCGCTGGACGCTGGATGGCGGCCGCCTCGTCCTGGAGCCGGTTCCGAAGCTGCGGCTGTCGTCCTTCCTGACGGTGCGCGACGCGGCGGTCGCCGGCGCCGGGGTGGCATTGCTGCCGCAGTCGATCGCCTGGAACGAACTGGCGCGTGGCGAGCTCGTCCAGTGGGGCGCCGTGTCCGATGGCGAGGTCGCGCTGTGGGTCCTGCACACGTCCCGGCGCCTGCCCGCGCCCAAGGTGCGCGCGTTCGTCGAGTTCATGTGCAAGCGCTACCCCGACGAGCTCCTCGTGCTCCGCGGCTGACGCCGCCCATGTGTCGACATAGATCTACATTTTGTTGCGCGCTATATCGACACGATCCGGCAGTTTTCCACGGCGTCGCCGAGGCATCCGTTTGCCTCCTTGGCATGCACGCTGCAACACTGGGACCGTTGTCCGGCTGTGCGGCAGAACGGAGGCTGGAGGTGGACTAGATGACCGAACGAGCGGAGCAAGGACGGGCGAACGCGCTGGACGAGGTCCGCGACCTCCTGCAACGCA
This sequence comes from Burkholderiales bacterium, assembly GCA_019510465.1. Lineage (GTDB taxonomy): Bacteria > Pseudomonadota > Gammaproteobacteria > Burkholderiales > Burkholderiaceae_C > Scleromatobacter. The sequence continues at coordinate 21,152 of JAEKKH010000148.1, read as the reverse complement.
TGGACATGCCGCGCGCCTTCGAACTGGCACGTGCCGCCCGGCAAGCCGCTGGCACGACCGAACAGGAGATCGCAGCATGCTTCTGGCTCGCCAGATGCCACTACGTCGCCGCGGAGATCGACATCGCCATCGCCTTGGCGGCCGAAGCCGGCCACGCCGCGGCCGCGGTCCAGGACGTCGAGTGGCAGGCGCGCGCGCACGCGCTCGAGGCCCGGTGCCTCGAGATGGCCGGCGAGACGGAGGCGGCCCTCGATGTCGCGCTCGTCGCCTGGAACGCGCTCGAGCGTGCCTGCATGCCGGGCCAGGGCAGTCTGCTGGCACGCCAGGCCGTCACGATGGCCCTGGCCGTCATCCAGCTGCGCCTGGGCGACCTCGCATCCGCGATGACCTGGTGCGAGCGCGGCGCGGACCTGGCGGGTTATCTGCCGGAGGAGGGCGCACTGGGGGCCGCCATCGACACGAGGGCATGCATCCACGCGGCGCTGGCGTCGCGGGCGCGCGAGGCGGGCGACCCGGTCGAGGCGGAGCGATGCGAACGGCTGGCCATCGCCGACTCGCTGCGGGCGGTCGACCTGGCCCGCGGCCTGGGCGATGTCGACCACGAGACCAGCGCCCTGCTGAACCTGGCGGAATCGCTGACCCTGGTCGGCGAGGCGGAGCGGGCCCTGGAGCTGCTCCAGGACTGGGCTCGACGCCATCCGGATGCGCTGGCGCGACAGTGGGCGCACCAGCGCGACTCGCTGGGCATCGTCCTGCTCGCCTTGCAGCGGCCGGCCGAGGCCGTCGACGCGTTCGAGCAGGCCCGCAGCCAATGCGAATCGCCCGCGTACCGGGTCGTGGTCACCGAGCATCTGTCGGCGGCGCTCGAGCGCTGCGAGCGCTGGCAGGAGGCGCTCGCCAGCTACAAGGATTTTCACGCGCTGCAGGCCCGCGTCAGCACGGAGCGGGCGCAGCGCCATGCCCGCGTCGCGGCAGCGCGCCTGGACATCGGCCGCGAGCGCGCCAAGGCGCGCCAGCTCGCCTCGTCCAATCGACGCTTGCGCCGTCGGGCGGACGACCTGGCGCGCCAGGCGCAGGAAGACGGCCTGACCGGGCTCGCGAACCGCCGGCAGGTCGACACCCTGCTGCAGGCCTGGCCGCGGCCGATGTCGCTGGCGTTGATCGACGTCGATCATTTCAAGCAGGTCAACGACCGCTTCTCGCACGGGGTCGGCGACGAGGTGCTCAGGCAGCTGGCTTCGATCATGCGGGCGAACTGCCGCCAGCGCGAGCTCGCCGCGCGCCTGGGTGGAGAGGAGTTCGTCGTGATCGTGGAAAGTGCCGACGAGGCGGATATCGCGCACGTCGCGGAGCGCCTGCGTGCCGCGGTCGAGCGCTTCGACTGGACGTCCGTCCGCGCGGGCCTGCAGGTCACGGTCAGCGTCGGCGTGGCGCGGCCGTCGGAAGTGGCCGTCGGGACGGAGCTGCTGGTCGTCGCCGACCGTCGCCTCTATGCGGCCAAGCGCGCGGGCCGCAACCGCGTGGTGCTCGAAGGATGAGCCTGGTTCCCGCCGTCGCGCCGCCCTCACCCCTGCATCGATGCGCCTGCTTTCAAGAATCGCGCTGATCCTCGTCCTGGCCGCCTGGACGGCCTCGGGATGGTCGGCGCCGCCTGGCGCATTCGCGTCGACGCGCGACTACCCGCGCGTGTTCCAGCATGCCACCGGGGGGGAACTCGAGTCGAGCTATGCATTGGCGCAGGATCGCGACGGTTTCATCTGGTTGGGCACGCAGTCCGGCGTCGTCCGCTGGGACGGCCATCGCGCACGCGCCTACGCCGCCGATGCCACCGCGGGCGGCGGCCTGCCCGACTCCTATGTCAAGGCGATGCTGGTCGACCGGACGGGCACCCTCTGGGTCGGAACCAAGTCCGGCGGCCTGGCGCGCCACGAAGCGGCGACCGACGCCTTCTCTGCGCTGCGGGACGCCGACGGCCTCGTCGGAAAGGACATTGCCGCCTTGGCGGACCGCCAGCCCGCGGGGATCTGGATCGCATCGAACCGCGGCCTCGCATGGCGCGAGCCCACGAGCGGCAGGATCACGCCCGAGCGCCTGCCCGCGGCGATCGGCGCGCTCCAGTGCCTGCTGGTCACCCGCGATGGGACGTTGTGGATCGGCAGCGATCGCGGCCTCTGGTCGCGGCGCGCCGGCGGCGCGGAGTTCTCCGCGGTCCCCATCGACGTGCCGATCGGAACCGGACGCGTCGGCGTCCTGCGATTGCTCGAAGATCGGACCGGCCGCCTCTGGGTCGGGACGCGGCTGCAGGGCGTCTTCGTCGTTGCGCCGGGCGCGAATGCCGCCGCGCGCCTGCCTGGCGGCGACGCCAACCTGGCCAGCGACACCGTCTACGCATTGGCGGACGCCGGCAACGGGGAGGTGTGGATCGGGACCTATGGCGACGGCGTGGTCCGGGTGGATCTCGACAGCGGCGCACAGCATCGCGAACGTCACGATCCCCTGCGCTCGGCAAGCCTGCTCGACGACGACGTGGGTGCGTTGATGAGGGGGCGCGACGGCGTCGTCTGGGTCGCCTCGGCCTATGGCCTGTCGACCTGCGACACGCGCTTCGACGCCGTCGCCACGCTCGACGGCGGGGCCGGCCGGATCATTCGGGATGCGAACGTCCCGGCCGTCATGGCGGGGACCGATGGATCCGTCTTCCTGGCCACCGGCTCGCATGGGCTCGAGATCCTGCCTGCCGCAGGCGGTGCGCCCCGGCTCCTGGTTCCCGACCCCCGGCGGCCGGCGACGTCGCTGCCGCGGGCGCGCGTCATCTCGCTGGCGCCGGCGCCGGATGGGGGCGCGTGGGTCGGCACCCAGGGGGGCCTCTATCTCAGCACCGTGGATGGAGGTCGCGTGCGGCGGATCGACGTGCCCGGCCGCGGTAGCTCGGGCGACGTGTGGGCCATCGCGGTCGACAGCGCGACGCTCTGGATCGGCGGCTCCGACGGGCTGTGGGCGCTGGACGCGTCCGACCCGGACAATGTGAAGACACGGCGCCACCTCGGCGAGGAATTGCACGACGCGCAGGTCAGGGCACTCGCGTTCGGCCCGCACGGCGAACTCTGGATCGGGACCAATGGCCATGTGTTTCGCCTCGACCGGGGGAGCGACGCGTTGCGCGAGCTGGCCGTCGATCCGGCGGACGGCCGCGCCCTGCCGGGCGGACTGGTCAGCGGGCTCCTCGTCGACAAGGCCGGACGGCTCTGGGTGGCGACGCTCGGTCACGGCGTGCAGGTGCAGGCCGGGCGCGCCGCGGATGGCGAGCCGTTCTTCAGGCGACTGACCGTGATGGACGGATTGCCGAACAACGGCGTGGACGCACTCGTGGCCGATGCGAGCGGCCAGGTCTGGGCGAGCACGGACGACGGCCTGGCGCGCATCGATCCCGGCAGCTTGTCGATCCAGCCGCTGCATGCGGCGCAGGGCGCCGGCATCAGCACCTTCTGGACGGGCGCCGCGGCGGCCACCGTCGATGGTCGGTTGCTGTTCGGCGGCGAAGGCGGCCTGCTGCTGGTCGATCCCGCTCGGCTCGCGCACGCCGCGGGCCGGCTGGCGCCGCCCGTCGTGACCGAGGCCAACCTGGGCGGCCGCACCTTGACCGGAGCGCAGCTGTCCGTTGCGCAAGAGGCCAGCGTTCCCGCGTCCGCCCCGCGGGTGCAGGTGGAATTCGCTTCGCTCGCGTATGGCGAGCAGGACATCCTGCGCTACGCCTACCGGCTCGAGGGATTCGACGACGACTGGAACCAGACCTCATCGCGCAGCCGGACGGCCAGCTACACCCGGCTGCCCCCGGGACACTATCGGCTGGGCCTGCGCGTCGCCAGGCCCGCGGGCGACTGGTCCGACGCCAGGGAGATTGCATTCCGGGTGGAACCGCGGTGGTACGAGCGCACGGAGGTCCATGGCGCCGGCATCCTGCTGGCGATGGCCTTGGCGTGGCGCCTGCACCGGTGGCGGGTCCGGCTCGTGGCGCGGCGACAGGCGTCGCTGGAGCATGAGGTCAGCCAGCGGACGTCGGAGCTGGAGCAGTCGCGCAGCCAGGTCCGGCTGCTCAGCCTTCACAACGCGCGTGCGCTGGAGCAGGAGCGTACGCGCGTCTCGCGCGAGCTCCACGACGAAATGGCGCAGCAGCTGGCGGCCCTGCGGATGGAAGTCTCGCTCATGCGCCGGTTCGGCAACCAGACGGTTCGCGGCGACGAGCTGCCCGTGCAGGGCCTGGTGGATCGGGTCGATGCCATCATCCGCAGCATCCGTGAGCTCGTCACGCAACTGCGGCCGCCCGCGCTGGACGGCGGCCTGGTCGCCGCCATCCGGTGGCTGGCCACCAGGTTCGAGCAGCAGACGGGCATCCCGTGCGAGCTCGAGCTGGCCGAATGCCCGGTCTTCGCGCACCAGGACGCGGCGACGATGGCGTTCAGGGTCGTGCAGGAATCCCTGACGAACGTGCGGCGCCACGCCCACGCGAAGACGGTCCGCATCCGGCTGGTCGTGCATGAGGACTGCTGCCTGCTCGAGATCGTCGATGACGGCGTCGGCTTCGATCCCACGGCCCGACATGCGGGCTACGGGGTGATGGGAATGGAAGAGCGGGTGGCCGCCCTCGGGGCCCGCCTGGACATCGTCAGCGGCCCGTCCCGAGGCACGACCGTGCGCGTGCGGATGGATTGAGAGGCCGGCCGTTGCACTCGCGGCGGGGTCGCGCGAGGGTTGCCGGCGCATTTGGTTCGCGGGCGATCGAAGGTCATCATGCGCGATCAATTTCGCGCGGGGTCGCAACAGAGATGGTTTCCCAATATCGTGGTCGGGCATCGATCGCGCCGCTTGCAGGCATCGACTTCAGCGGCCCGCGGGTTCCTGGCGGGAGGATCGGAACACGCCGCTGGCTCGCCTTCCTGCTCCTGGTCCTGGCCGCGATGTCCGGATGGGCGGCGGGGGCGCCGCCGGTCCGGCGCATCGAGCCGCTGGACGGTCCCTGGCGCTTCCTGCGCGAGGACGTGCCGGCGGCCAGCGCGCCCGACTTCGACGACTCGGCCTGGCCGGTCGTGACCTTGCCGCATACATGGAACGGCGTCGACGGCGAGGCGGGAGGCGACTACTACCGCGGCCCCGGCTGGTACCGGCGCGAGCTGCTGTTGCCGCCGGGGTCCGCCGCGTCGCGGCGCTTCCTGCAGTTCGATGGCGCCGCGCTGGTGGCGGACGCCTGGGTCAACGGCCATCCGGTGGGGCATCACGAAGGCGGATATGCCGCCTTCCGCTTCGACGTCGGAGCGTCGCTTCGCGCGGGGCGCAACGTCATCGCCGTGCGTGTCGACAACGCGCCCTCCCACCGTGTGGCACCGCTGGGCGGGGACTTCACGGTGTTCGGCGGCCTGTATCGGACCGTCGAGCTGGTCACCGTGAACCCCCTCCACGTCGACCTGCTGGATGATGGCGGCCCCGGCGTGTACGTCGCCACGAGCAAGCTCACGCCGGAACGCGCGGAGCTGGCCGCCCAGGCGCGACTGTCGGTGCCCGCCGGTGTTCGCGCGCGCCTGCGTCTGCGCCTGCGCCTGCGCTGGACGCTCTTCGACGCGCGCGGCCGGGTGGTCGTGCGCGCATCGAGCCGGGTCGCGGCGGCCACGGCCGGCGTGCACGCCGTCGCGCAGGTCTTGCGCGTGCCGCACCCTCGCCTGTGGCAAGGCGTGGAGGATCCGGCGCTCTACAGGCTGCGGCTGGAAGTCCTGGACCGCGATGTCGTGGCCGACCTGGTGGAGGTGCCGGTGGGCATCCGCGCGTTCGCCATCGATCCGGCACGCGGGCTGCTGCTCAATGGCCGCCCTTACGCCGTCCACGGCGTCGACCTGTTCCACAGTGGCCGGCCCGGCCACGGCCTGGCGGTCACCGACGCGCAGGTGGACGAGGACTTCAGCGCGCTCTCCGAACTCGGCGTGACCGGGCTGAGGCTCGTCCACTTCCAGCATCCCCAAAGCGCCTACGACGACGCCGACCGGCGGGGCTTCGTGCTCTGGACGGAGATTCCCCTGAACTCCGCCATGGATGACAGCCCCGCCTTCCGCGACAACCTCGTCCAGCAGCTGCGCGAGCTGGTCAAGCAGAACTACAACCATCCCTCGGTCATGATCTGGGGTCTGGGCAATGAGGTCTACAGGTCGGACGCCGCGAGCCAGGCGCTCCTCGCGCAGCTGCATCGCGAGGCCAAGGCGCTCGATCCCCACCGCCTCACGAGCTATGCGCATTGCTGCGCCGCCGACGATGACCTGCTGGCGCGTCAGACCGACGTCATCGCGTTCAACCGCTACTACGGCTGGTACGACGGCGAGCTCGCCGACATCGGCCCCTGGGCCGACCGGGTCCACGCCGCCCAGCCGGCGCGGGCCATCGCCGTGAGCGAATACGGCGCCGGGGCCAGCGTGCTGCAGCAGGAGGACCCGCCGGCGCGGCCGGTGCCGGCAAGCCACTGGCATCCCGAGCAGTACCAGGCGCTGTTTCACGAGGCCTATTGGCGCCAGCTCGGCACGCGGCCATGGCTGTGGGCCACGTTCGTGTGGGTCGGCTTCGACCTGCCGTCCGCCGGCCGCGATGAAGGCGATCGCCGAGGCGTCAACGACAAGGGCCTGGCGACCTACGACCGGCAGACCCGCAAGGACGCGTGGTACTGGTACCAGGCGAACTGGAGCCGCCGGCCCATGCTGCACCTGGTCAATCGGCGCGCCCCGCCCCGCAGCGGGGCCGGATGCGACGTCAGGGTCTACACGAACCTCGACGCGGCGACCCTTGTCGTCGACGGCGCGAGCCTGGGATCGCGCCCGGTGTCGAACCATGTCGCGACCTGGGCGGATGTGAGACTGCCCCCCGGCGTCCACCGTCTCACGGTGTCCGGCGCGGGGGGCGTCGACGATTCGATCGAGTGGACCGTGGAGGGAGCGGACCACTAAGCCCGGGGCGGGGCGGCATCGCGCCGCGCAGTCCGGCTGGACGGACGTCAGCCCAGCCTGGCGTACTCGCCCGTCACGTCCTCCATCACTTCCAGGATGCGTTCGCTGGTGGTGAACACGTGGCTCATCGCCTCCGGGTCGGACACGCCGGGGCGCAATCCCCGCAACGCGGCGCCGAAGAACGTCCACTGCTGATTCGCCAGCGCGAGCTCGTCCCGGATCGCCGCCGTCGTCTCGGGCGCCGACAGGAGCGCGGCTTGCGAAGATTCGAATCGCGCGCTGGCGCTGGCGATCTCGGCCTGTGCGGAGGCCCCGCCCAGCCCCCAGCTCGAGCTGAGGTGGAGCACGGCGATGCGCTGGCTCAGCATCCGCTGGCGTCCGCTGGTATCGATGCACTGCCCGATGGCCCGGCCGGACAGCGCCACCAGCAACGCCGTGCACTCCTGGGCCCGGGCGAGCACTTCCGCGGCGCGGGAGAGCACCTGCGGCGCGCGGCCGCGATCGGGTGTCCCGGCCGCCAGCGCGGCGCGGTAAGGCGTCCAGCTCGCCTCCAACTGCCGGACCGACATCGCGATGGCGGGTTGGGACGCCGCCGACCGGAGCTCGCCGAGCTGTCGCTCGAACATCGACATCGAGGCGTCCAGCGTCCGCTGCGCCAGGCCGCGATCGACGTCCTGGCCGAGGGCCATGTAGCTCTTGGCCATGCGTTGGCTCAGCATGCGCTGCCGGCCCGCCTTGTTGATGATCTCGGCCATCTCGTGCGTGTCGGCCCGGGCCGCGCGGCTCGCCAGCGTCGTCGCCAGCACCGCCAGACAGTCGCGCCGCTTCATGCCACGCTCCCGCGGGCGAGCGGGTGGCCGGAGCGCCCGATGCGACGGGTGCGTGCGGGGCGGAGACATGCAGGATGGACCATGTTCTGGGCTTTCGACGATGCAGGCGACGCACGAGCGCCGCCAACGTCGGGCGGCGCCACGGCATGCGGGGGTTGTGGGGAATGGCGTCGCGCGCAGGCGCGGGCGACGGATCGGAGGCGACAGGCGCGATCGGAAGGGGGCCCCGGAGCTTGCCGGGCGGCGATCGCGGGCGATGGGCTGCCGCTGTGGCCGGTCCCGTTCGCCTCCTCAGGCGGTGCCTCGTTGCACCACGCGGATCGAGGCAGGAAGCGTGCCTCCAGGGCGGCGGCGGTTCGTCGGCCCGGCCCTGGGTGCGCCGAGGGAACGGAGCCCGGACGCGACGGTCCTTGCGGACGCGCATGCGCCATGTCGGTGCCGGCCGCGCGCCAACCGGGCCCCGTCGGCCCCGGTTCGATTCGCGCGCGGCGTCAGGCGCCGAGGCTGTCCAGCTCCGGCCGGGTCGGCAACCCGTCGCTGTCGCCCGGGAACTGCACCATCCGCGCGCCGATCGCATTGCCGCGCCGCGTGGCGGCGCGCAGGTCCAGGCCCTCCAGCAGCCCGCTGATCACGCCGACGGCGAAGCCATCGCCGGCGCCGACGGTGTCGACCACGTCACGCACGGGCGCGCTCGGCTCGAGGGCGCGCAGGCCGCCGCGATCCGCGCAGAAGGCACCCTGCGCGCCCAGCTTGACCACGACCGCGCCGGCGCCCAGGCCGAGATAGAACGCCGCGATGTCTTCCGCGCGGTCATGTCCGGTCAGCAGCCGGCCTTCCGACAGCCCGGGCAGCACCACGTCGGCTTGCGCCGCGAGCGCATTGACCGTGGCGACCATTTCGTCGTGCGAGGGCCAGAGGCCGGGCCGCAGGTTGGGGTCGAACGACACGCGACGGCCTTGCGCGCGGGCCGACGCGGCCAGGGTGGACGCGAGCTCGCGGCAGCCGGCCGACAGCGCCGGGAGTATGCCCGTCAGGTGCACGTGGCGGGCAGCGACGGGGCCGGCCGCCGCGAGGCCGGCCGCGTCCATCGCGCTGGCCGCGGAGCCGCGGCGATAGTAGTCGATGCGGGGGTCCGCGCCGCCGCTTGCGAGCGACTTGAGCATGAAGCCGGTCGATCGGGCGGGATCGACGGTGACGAGTTCGTGCGACAGCCCCTCGCGTTCCATCTGGGCGAGCAGGAACCGTCCGAAGGCGTCGTCGCCGACGCGGCTGGCATAGCCCACGCGCAGGCCGAGCCGCGCCAGCCCGATCGCCACGTTGAGCTCCGCACCGGCACTGAAGCGGCGGAAGCGTTCGACGTGCTCGAGCGCACCGGGCGCTTCGGCGGCGAGCACGACCAGGGCTTCGCCCGCGGTCAGGACATCCAGCTCGATCACATGACCGCTCCGAGCTGCCACGGCACGAACTCGTTGTTGCCGAGATCGTGCTGCTCGCTGAGCGTCCGCCGTCCCGACGCGGTGGCGAGCATCAGTTCGAACAGCCGTGCACCGGCTTGCTCGACGCTGGTCCGGCCGTCGATGATCTCGCCGGCGTTGAAATCCATGTCCATCCGCATGCGGTCGTACATCGCGCTGTTGGTCGCCAGCTTGATCGACGGCGTCGGCTTGCAACCGTAGGTCGATCCGCGGCCCGTCGTGAAGCAGATGAGATTGGCGCCGCCGGCGACCTGGCCGGTGGCGGACACGGGATCGTAGCCGGGCGTGTCCATGAAGACGAGTCCGTGAGTGCGCACCGGTTCGGCGTACTCGACCACGTCCATCAGCCCGCTGTTGCCGCCCTTGGCGACCGCGCCGAGCGACTTCTCGAGAATGGTCGTGATGCCGCCGGCCTTGTTGCCCGGCGACGGGTTGTTGTTCATGTCGCCGCCGTTCTTGCGGGTGTAGTCCTCCCACCAGCGCAGTCGCTGCATCAGCCGCTGCGCGATCTCGGGCCGCGCGGCGCGCGCCGTGAGCAGGTGTTCGGCGCCGTAGATCTCGGGGGTCTCGGACAGGATCGCGGTGCCGCCATGGCGAACCAGCAGGTCGACCGCCGCGCCCAGCGCCGGGTTGGCGCTGATGCCGGAGTAGCCGTCCGATCCGCCGCACTGCAGCCCCACGGTCAACTGGCTCGCCGGCACCTTTCCCCGGCGCGCCGCGTTCGCCGATGCCAGGAGCTCGCGCACGACGGCGCAGCCCTCGGCGATCGCCTCGCGGGTCCCTCCGGCATCCTGGATCGTCATCGTGCGGACGCGGTCGCCCGCGGCCATGAGCGGCTCGACGAGCGTGCCGACCTGGTTCACCTCGCAGCCCAGGCCGATGACGAGGACGGCCGCGAAGTTCGGATGCAGCGCATACCCGCGCAAGGTGCGCCGCAGCAGCTCGATGCCTTCGCCGCTGCCGCTCATGCCGCAACCGCCGCCGTGGGTGATCGCCACCACGCCGTCGACGCCCGGCCATTCGGCCAGGGCGCCTGCGTCGAACGCCTTCTCGATCGCCTTGCACACCGTCGCCGAGCAGTTGACGCTCGCGATCACCCCGACGAAGTTGCGCGTGCCCACGCGCCCGTCGGCGCGGACGAAGCCCTCGAAGCTCGCCGGCTCGGACATCGCGGGCGTCGGCACGTAGCCGGATCCGACCCCGTGCGCGGGATGCGAATCGCCCATGTCGAGGTTGTGCACGTGGACATGCCGGCCGGCATCGATCCCGATGGTCGCGACGCCGATCACCTGGCCGTACTTGCGCACCGGAGCGCCGGCGGCGACGGCGCGCAGGGCGATCTTGTGGCCGGCGGGCACGTCGTCCGCCGCGCGCAGGCTGCCGTCGGGGCCGGCGAGCAGCGTGCCGGCGGCGATCGCGACGCGCGCGACCGCGACGTCGTCGGCGGCATGCAGCCGCAGCAGCGGCGACGGCGCGGTCTCAATCGACATGGAACACCTCTTCCATCATCGCCCAATGCTCACCGGGCGCGCGGCTTTCCAGCGGACGTTGGCAAGGATCCGTGAACGTCCACCAGCGCTGCGTCTCCGGATCGGCGGCGATGGCCGCCATGTCCGCCTCGAAGTCGGTGCCGTGGTATTCCCAGCAGGCGAACAGCAGGTTCTCCGGCTCGCGCAGGTAGATCGTGTAGTTGCGGATGCCCGATGCCGCGATGCGCGCCAGCACGCCGGGCCAGACCGCGGCATGCAGCCGCTTGTATTCGGCGACGCGTTCGGGCGCCACGCCGATCACCATGCCCATTCGCTTCATTGCAAGGACTCCTTCGCATCGTGGCGGCCGGTCGCGGCGAGGGCGCCGCGCAGCCAGGGTTGGGCCAGCGCGGGCGCGCATCGCTGCGCGGCCGCGACGACGGGCGCCAGGCGGCGCTCCTTCTTCACGGCGTGGTTGGCGGCGATGTCGGCGAGCCGGTGGACGAGCCAGGGGTTGAGCAGGCGTTCGCGCAGACTGGCGAGGTAGTCGCGCGCCTGGCGACCTTCGCCCAGCGCGTCGAACACCGGAAGCACTTCTTCGGCCCAGAGGCGTTCGAGCGCGAGACGCGTCGGCTCGTCGCGCATCGCGTCGCGCACCGTGCGGCCGTCGGGCTGCCCGTCGCGCAGCCAGAGCTCGGCGAGCGCGGTGTGACCGAGGTTGAGCAGCCACAGCTTGAGCCGCTCGAACGGGCCCAGGTCGTCGGTCAGGACGATGTCGGCATGGCGGCAGGGCGGCACCAGGCCGGGCTGGCGTTCGATGGCCCACAGCGCGTACGGCTCGGCCACGGCGCCCACGGGCTCGATGGACTCGGGCACGATGCGGTCGACCAGGGAATTCGCCCACACGGGGCGCTCGTGCAGCCACGCCTGGAAGGCATCGTCCAGCGCCCAGCGCCGGGCGAGTCCGGCGACGATGTCGCGCAGGTGGTCGCCATTGCGGGCGACGAGTTCGCACGGCAACAGCGTCAGCGCGGCCTCCGGGCGGGCCTGGCAGCGATCGTGGAGCGCGACCAGCAGCTTCGCGGGAAACGCGCGCGGCGGGGCGGCGTCGGGTGCGAGCGCCTGCGGGCCGTCCCGGTCGTCGAGCCGCCAGCCGGCGTCGCCCGTGTTCGAGACGACGACCTGCAGCTCGTCGCCCATGAATTCGCGGCGCACGGCGGGCCAGTCGGTGGCGGTGCGCAGGGCCGCGCGCACGGCGTGGCAGTGCCGCTGCTCGTCCACCGCCTGCCCGTTCGAGAGTCCGCGGATGCGCACCGGGTGGCCCCGTCCGGTGGCCAGGGCGGCGACACGTGCCGCGCTGCGCGCGTCGTCGGTGGTCTGGACGACCGTGATGCCGCCCAGGGCGGCGCCGTCCGCCATCGCCTCGGAGACGAGCAGGTCGACATGCGCCTGCAGGAAGCGGCTGGTGCCGAACTGCAGGATGGGTTGACCCGGGGCCATGGTCAGCATTCGACGATCGCCTTGATGACGTGCTGGTCCGGATCCAGCAGCCCGGCGAAGTCGCGCGGCAGGTCGGCGAGCTGGAGACGATGCGTCGCCAGGGCCGCGACGGGCACGTCGCCGGCGCGCATGGCGGCGAGCACGGTCTCGAAATCGGCCATGGTGGCGTTGCGGCTGCTCAGCAGGGTCGCTTCGCGCTTGTGGAATTCCGGGTCGGAAAAGCTGATGTTGCCTTGCACGATGGAGACGAGGACGTAGCGGCCCCCGTGCGCGATGAAGCTGAAGCCGCGCTCCATCGCCTGCGGATTGCCGGTGGCGTCGAAGACGACGTCGAAGAACTCGCCATCGCTCAGGCGCGCCAGCTCCTGCGCGGCGTCCGGGCCGGCGTCGACCGCGGCCTCGACGCCCAGGTGCGCGCAGGCGACGTCCAGGCGGTCGCGCCGGCCATCGAGCGCGACCACGCGCGCGCCGCGCCGGACCGCGAACAGCATGACCGCCAGGCCGATCGGCCCGGCGCCGGCGACGAGCACGCGCTGGCCGGCGGCGACCTCCCCGCGGGCGACGGCATGCGCGCCGATGGCGAGGAATTCGAGCATCGCGGCCTGGTCCAGGGTGATGCCTTCGGCCTTGTGGACGAACGGCGCGGGAACGGCGAGGAACTCGGTCATCGCCCCGTCTCGATGCACGCCCAGGACCTGGATGGCCGTGCAGCAGTTGGTCTTGCCCTGCCGGCAGGCGATGCATCGGCCGCAGGACAGGTAGGGCATCACGTAGACGGCGTCTCCGGGCACCAGGCCGCTGCCGGGATCGGCCTCCTCGACGATGCCCGAGAGCTCGTGGCCCATCACGCGCGGATAGGCCAGGAAGGGCTGCCGGCCGGTGAAGATGTGCAGGTCGGTGCCGCAGACGCCGACGCGCCGCACGCGCAGCAGGACGTCGCCGGGTTGGCGCAGCGGGCGCGGGCGTTGTTCGACGACGAGCTTGCCGGGGGTTTCGCAGAGGACGGTCAGCATGGCGTGAGGCTCAGAGCCGGTAGAGGGTGGCGGCGTTGGTGCCCAGGATGGCGGCGCTCTCGGCCGCGCTGGCCGGCGGCTGCACGGCCGCGAGCAGGGCCGCCGTGGTGGCGAGCCAGCCGGCATAGTCGCCGGCCAGTCGCAGCACGGGCCAGTCGCTGCCCCACAGCAGGCGCGACGGGCCGAACGCCGTCCACAGCGCCTGCATGTAGGGAAGCAGGTCCTCGACGCGCGTGCGCTCGCCGGCTTCGGTGAGCAGGCCCGAGACCTTGCAGTGCACCTGCGGGAGCGCGGCCAGGCTTGTCAGGTTGTCGTGCCATGGCTGCATCTGGCCGCGCGCGATCGGTGGCTTGGCGGCATGGTCGACGACGACGACCAGCTGCGGATGACGCGTGGCGAACGCCCGCAGCGCGCGCAGGTGCCGCGGCAGCACCAGGGCGTCGAACACGAGGCCGTGGCGCGCCATCGCCTCTGCCGCGGGAATGGTGGCCGGATCGACGATCCACTCGTCGTCCTCCAGGTCCTGCAGCATCGGCCGCAGGCCCTTCAGCAGCGGGTCGCGGGCGAGCGTCGCGATCGTGTCGGCGGCGTCCGGCGCCTTCATGTCGACCCAGCCGACGACCCCGCGGACGAAGCTCGTCGAGCGCGCCTGCGCCAGGAGCTGGCGCGTTTCGGCCAGGCTCGGGAGCGACTGCACGACGACGCTGCCGTCGATGCCGCTGGCCTGCAGCAGGGGGGCCAGGTCCTGCGGCGAGAAATCGCGATGGATGGCCGCGAGCGTCGGCGGCGGCCAGGCGCCCGCGCGGTCGGCCAGTCGCCAGAAGTGCTGGTGCGCGTCGATCCTCATGGCCGGGCCTCGCGTTCGTGCGGACAGGGGGCGGCGCCGTCCAGGAGCCCGCGGTCGCGCAGCGCCTGCCACAGTCCGCCAGGGATGGGCCGCTCGAACCAGGCGACGTTCTCGCGCACCTGCGCCGGCGAGCGCATGCCCGAGAGCACGCAGGCCACGGCGGGATGGCCGAGGGGGAACTGCAACGCCGCGGCTTGCAGCGGCACGTCGAATTCGGCACAGGCGGCGCGCAGGTCGGCGGCGCGCCTCAGGAGCTCGGGCGGCGCATCCGCGTAGTCGAACTTGGCCTGCCCGGCGAGCAGCCCCGAGTTGAACGGCCCGCCCACGACGATCGCATGGCCGCGCCGCGCGCACTCGTCGAGGAAAGGCAGGCTGCCCTGCTCCAGCAGCGTGTAGCGGCCCGCCAGGAGGCTGCAATCGAGCTCGCATTCCTGCATGGCGTCCCGCATCACCTGCCATTCGTTGACGCCCAGCCCGATCGCCGCCACCCGGCCGTCGCGGCGCAGCGTCTCCAGGGCCCGGAACCCGCCGCCTCGCGTCAGGGCCTCCCAATGCGCCTGGTGCGCGGCGCCATGCGTCGTCCGTCCGATGTCATGGACCAACAGCAGGTCGACGCGATCCAGGCCGAGGCGCTGCAGGCTGTCCTCGACGGAGCGCAGGATGGCATCGTGGCGATAGTCGAACCCGGGCCGGAACGGCAGCGGCCGGGCCCAGCCGTCGCTGCCCGCGCGCACGGACGCGTCGGGCCGCATCAGCCGTCCGACCTTGGTGCTGATCGTGAAATCGTCGCGCGGCTGCGCCTGCAGGAACGCGCCCACGCGATGCTCGCCGAGCGTGTAGCCGTAGAAGGGCGCCGTGTCGACGTAGCGCAGGCCGGCATCCCAGGCGGCGGCCAGCGTGTCCGCCGCCGCCCGGGCGTCGACGGGCGCGTACAGGCCCGCCAGCGCCGCGGCGCCCACGCCGAGGGCCGTCAGGCGCAGGCGACCCTCGGCGACCGTGCGGCGATCGGCGGCTTTCATCGCTTCAGTTCAGTACAGGACGTTCTTGGCCGCCGGCGTGTCGATGTTGGTCTTGGTGACCATCACGACGCCCGTGTCGCGGAACTTGGGCACCGGCTTCTTGTCCAGGACGTCCACGGCGGTCTTCACGCCGAGGGCCCCCATCTGGTACGCGCTCTGCACCGCGATCGCCGAGATCGTGCCGTCCTTGACGAAGCCCTGCAGGTCGGCATTGCCGTCGAAGCCGATGGCGACCACCTTGCCGGCCTTGCCGGACTGCACCAGCGCGCGTCCCATGCCGATGGCGGTGGGTTCGTTGGCGCCGAAGATGCCCTTCAGGTCCGGGTTGGCGGCGATCACGTCGGTGGTCTGGTTGAGCGCGGTGCCCATCTGGGAGTTCGAGTAGAACGGCCCGACGATCTGCAGCTTGGAGTGGGTCTCGATGTACTTGCGGAAGCCGCCCACCCGCCCGATCTCCGAGCCCGAACCCGCGGTGTAGGACATGATCGCGATCTTGCCGGTGGTGCCGACCTTGTCGATCAGCGCCTGGGCACACAGCTCGCCGGCCTTGTTGTTGTCGGTCGCCAGGAAGGACTGGTAGTAGTCCTTGCCGCTGTCGGCCGCGGCCGAGTCGATCAGGATCACGGGGATGTGCGCTTCCCAGGCCTTCTTGATCGCCGGGATCAGCGCTTCCGGATCGGACGGTGCCAGCACGATCGCGGCGACCTTGCGGTTGACGGCGTTCTCGACCAGCGCCACCTGGCCGGCCAGATCCGTGTCCGATGCGGCGCCCTGGAAGCTGCTGGTGTAGCCCTTGAGTTCCGAGGCGGCCTGGGTCGCCCCCTTGCGAACGTTCTGCCAGAAGTCCGAATTGGCGGTCTTGACGATGACGGCGATCTCCTTGTCGGCCGCCGAGGCCACGGCCCCTGCGAGCGCGAGGGCGGAGGCGAGCACTGCGTGGAAGAGTCTTTTCATGGCATGTCCTTCTTGGAAGTGGAGAACCTTGTCTCGAGGGTCCGCGGGAGAAACGCCCCGCCGCGCTTCATCGTCGATTGCGCAACTGGTCGATCCAGACAGTGACCAGGATGACCAGGCCGATGATGATCTGCTGGACGAAGGCGGAGACCCCCGTCATGTTCAAGCCGTTGCGCAGGATGCCGATGACGAATGCGCCGATCAGCGTGCCCGAGACCGTGCCGATGCCGCCGGTCAGCGAGGTGCCGCCGATCACCGCGGCCGCGATGGCGTCGAGCTCGTACATCACGCCCTCGCTGGGCTGGGCGGTCACGAGGCGCGACATCAGCACGCACCCGGTCAGGCCGGCGAGCGCGCCGGAAAGCACATAGGCGAAGAGCGTGACGCGGCGCACGTCGATGCCCGAGAGCCGCGCCGCCTCGGCGTTGGAGCCGACCGCGTAGAGGTGGCGCCCGAGCCGGCTGCGCCTGAGCATCAGCCCGGTCGCGAGCGCGAGCGCGATCATCAGCAGCACGGGGTACGGGATGCCCGGAAAGACGACGTCGGGAAAGCCGTCGGCGCCGATGCGCACGACTCGCCACAGCGAGCCGTTGCCGAGTGCCGCGAACTGCTCGCCCAGGCCGCCGACGGCCTTGGCATCCGTGATCTGCAGCGCGACGCCGCGCGCGACCAGCATCATGGCCAGCGTCGCGATGAAGGGCGGCAGGCGCATCAGCGTCACGCACAGCCCGTTGACGAGCCCGCAGCCGACGCCCGTCAGCAGCCCCAGCAGCATGGCGAGCGGCACGTTGACGCCGCCGCGCACGGCCAGCGCCGCGACGACGCCGGCCAGGGCGAGGATCGAACCCACCGACAGGTCGATGCCGCCGGTGATGATCACGCAGGTCGCGCCGATGCCCAGATAGGCGATCGAGGTCACCTGCAGCGCGACGGTCATGCCGTTGCCGACGCTGAAGAACGCCGGGCTGGCAAGGGAGAAGACCGTCACCAGGACGAACAGGCCGCCGAGCGCGGCGAACTTCTGGACGAGATCCTTCTGGCGTTCGTTCATGAGGCGAGCAGCTCCTCTTGCGGCGCGGCGGCCTGTGGCGGACACGCCGAGGCGAAATGCATGATCTCCTCCTGCGAGGTGGCGAGCGTGTCCAGCACCTTGGTGATGCGGCCACCGTGGAAGACGGCGACGCGGTCCGTCATGCCGAGGATCTCGGGCAGCTCCGAGCTGATCAGCACCACGCCGATGCCCGCCCCGGCGAGCTGGTCCAGCAGTTCGTAGATCGCGACCTTGGCGCCGACGTCGATCCCGCGCGTGGGCTCGTCGAAGAACAGCACGCGCGACTCGCGGAACAGCCACTTGGCGATGACGACCTTCTGCTGGTTGCCGCCGGACAGCAGCCGGGCGACCTGGTCGGGCGACGGCGTGCGGATGCCCAGCTGCTCGATGTAGCGGCGCGCGACCGCGAGTTCCTTGCCGGCGCGGATCAGGCCGCGCCGGTCGGTCACTGCCGCCGTGTTGGCGAGCGTGATGTTCTGCGCGACCGACATCTTCACCGCCAGTCCGTGCGCCTTGCGGTCTTCCGACAGGTAGGCGACGCCCTCGCGGATGGCGTCGATCGGCGAGCGGACGGTGAGTGGACGGCCGGCCAGCTCGATGCGGCCGCCATCGAGCGGATCGGCGCCGAAGACGGCGCGCGCCACCTCCGTTCGGCCGGCGCCCACCAGCCCCGCGAAGCCGAGGATCTCCCCGCGCCGCAGATCGAAGTCGACCGGCCCGAACGCGCCCTCGCGGCGCAGCCCGCGCACCTGGAGCAAGGTTTCCGATGTCGGGCGACGGCGGCGCGGCGGGAACTTCTCGTCGAGCGTGCGGCCGACCATGAGCGCGACGATCTCGGCCACCGACGTCTCGGAAAACGGTTTCGTGGCGATGTAGCGGCCGTCGCGCAGCACGGTGACGCGGTCGACCAGCCCCTCGAGTTCGTCGAGGCGGTGCGAGATGTAGACGATGCCCGAGCCGGCGCGCTTGAGCTCGTGGATGACGCGAAACAGCTGCGTCGTCTCGGCATCCGTCAGCGAGGAGGTGGGCTCGTCCATGATGAGCAGGCGCGCCCGCATCGACAACGCCTTGGCGATCTCCACCATCTGCTGCTGGGCCACCGACAGCCCCGAGACGAGCGCGTCCGGCGCGATCGAGACGCCCAGCTGGTCGAGGCAGGCCTGCGCATCGGCGCGCAGCTTGCGCCGGTCCACCAGCCACCCGCGCAGCGGCTCGCGGCCCAGGTAGATGTTCTCGGCGACGCTCAGGTGGGGCACCAGGTTCAGTTCCTGGTGGATCATCGCGATGCCGTGCGCCTGCGCCTCGCGCGGCGAGGCGAAGCACAGCGGCGCGCCGTCCAGGCTCAGCGTCCCTTCATCGGGCGCATACACGCCGCTCATGACCTTCATCAGCGTCGACTTGCCGGCGCCGTTCTCGCCGCACACCGCATGCACCTCGCCGCGGCGGACGTCGAAGCTCACGCCTTCCAGGGCGACGACATTGAAGAAGCGCTTGGTCACGCCGCTCAGGCAGAGCAGGGGCGGCACGGCGTCGTTCGGCGAAGTCATGGGCGACGGAGATCGGTCAGTCCAAAGTGGTCATGCCAATTTGCCATGTTTTGAATTTGGCCTGACCAGTAGAAACCCGAAACGCCCTGCTCGCCGCCATGAGCGAGACTGCGGGCGACGGGCAGCTTCGGGCCGGTCGATCGCATCGCGTCGGCGGGTGGTCAGGCCACAGCCGGGCAGCCCGATGGTTCGTCCCCGTCCGGAGCCCCCATGACCGCCACGACCAAGCCGGCCGACTCTCGCCGCCTCTACCAGCAGGTGGCCGATCGCATCCGCAGCGTCATCCTCGAAGGGCAGTACGAACTCGGTTCGCGCCTGCCGCCCGAGCGCGAGCTGGCGCTGCAGCTGGGGGTGTCGCGTCCGTCGCTGCGGGAGGCGCTGATCGCGCTGGAGATCGACGGGCGGATCGAGATCCGCATGGGTTCCGGGGTCTATGTCTGTGCGCCGCCCGTCACGGCGGAGCGCCGCACGCCGGCCCTCGGCGAGAGCCCGACGGAGCTCATGCAGGCGCGTGCCACGCTCGAGGGCGCCGTCGTCGCGCTGGCCGCGGCGCGGGTGACGCGCGCCGGCCTCGATCGCGTCGGCGACAGCCTGGCCGCGATGAAGCGCGAGCATGCGCGCGGCCGCATGCCCGTCGAAGCCGACCGCCGCTTCCACCTGGGCATCGCCGAACTGGCGGGCAACACGGTGCTCGTGCGCATGGTGGGCGAGCTGTTCGACGGCCGCCACAGCCCGATCTCCTCGCGCATGAGCGTCCACGCCGAGACGGTGCAGACCTGGACCGTCGCGCTCGCTGAACACGAACGCATCTATCGCGCCCTCGAGGCGCGCGATCCGCAGGCCGCGACGGCGGCGATGTTCACGCACCTGCGCGCCTCCGAGGAACGCTGGGTGAGCGAGCCGGCCGCCTCCATCGAGCCCTTCAAGGAGCGGCCATGAAGCGCGCGGCCTGACCGCCGGGCCTGGCTGCGCCATCGACCCGGCCCCGCCGCGAGCGACGGACCGGGGCCGGTCAGGGCTTCGCGGGCTCCAGCGTCAGCAGCGTGATGTCGTTGCTGTGCATCGGCACGGTGTAGTCCAGTGTCCCGTTGCGGCGCACGTTGACGATGCGCTGCACTTGCGGCCGGTCCTGCGTCAGCGACTGCAGCTTGGCCAGTTGCGCGGCGTCGAGCTGCTTGGGCGAGCCCATCTCCAGGTAGGCGGTGTGCGCGTCGTTGACCTTGTAGCCGACGCGGCGCAGCTCGAGCCGGTAGGCCCCCGGCTTGAGGTTGCGCAGCGCCAGCTTGACCGGCGCCGCGGGGCCGTTGGGCACCGGCTTGCCGAAGAAGATGCTGTTGCTGCGGCCCTTCTGGTCGGGGTGCTGCCAGTCCCAGGCCACGACGGCCATGCGGTCGCCGTCGACCGCGGCCAGCACCTTGTCGTCGGTGCTCGGGATCTCGCTGCCGCGCAGCGCGTGCAGGTACTTGTAGGCGAACCAGGCCGGCTTGCGCAGGCCTTCGCGCGTCATCAGCCCGAAGCCGCCGTGGAACGGGGCGTCGGGCGGGCCCGGCTCCTCGAACAGGTCGCTGTAGGTCCAGTAGCTCATCGCCTGCGCGTAGCCGCGCGTGGCGCGCAGCTTGGTCAGGATCCACGGCGCGGTGATGTAGCTGTCGTGCACCTTGTCGCGCGGGCTGTAGCTGGTGCTCCACTCGGTGACGTACAGCGGGAGGCCGGGGAAGGCCGAGGCCTCGATTTCCTGCCGGTTGCGGCGGACGTCGCCGACGATCGAGTTCGGGTCGATCGCCAGGATGCGGTCGGATTTGCCGAATTCGTCGAAGAAGCCCTCGGTCACGCCGTAGGTGTGGGTGGTGACGAAGTCGACCGGCACGTCGTTGGACTTGGCGTAGGCCAGGAATTCGGGCACCCAGGCCGCGCCCGCCGTGGCGGGGCCGCCGATCCTGAGCGCCGGGTCGACGCGCTTGAGCGTGCGCGCCGTCAGCGCATACAGGTCGAAATAGGCCTTCGGGTCGGCGCCCTCGAAGAAGCCGGACAGGTTGGGTTCGTTCCAGAACTCGAACAGCCATTGGTGCACTTCGGCATCACCGTAGCGCTGGATCACGTGGCGGGCGAAGGCCTCGACCAGCTCGGCCCACGGCCCGGGCTGCGGGCGCGAGCTGTTGCCCTTCCAGTAGAAGACGGTCTGGTCGGAGGTCTTCATCGCCGACGGCGTGAAACCGAGCTCGACGAAGGGCTTGATGCCGCGCGCGAGCAGGTTGTCGTAGAGCTTGTCGATGCCGCGGAAGTCGTACGTGAGATGGCCATCGACCTGGCGCACGGTGCCCAGGGCGTCGTGGAAGATGTCGTGGAAGCGAACGTAGCGGAAGCCCAGTTCGTCCACGGCGGTCTTGAGCTGCGCCAGGTTCTCCGGGCGGCCGGTGGTGCCGGGAAAGTCGGCGCCCACGGACAGGTCGAAGAAGCGGTCGACCGGCCT
>JAEKKH010000120.1 GCA_019510465.1 Burkholderiales bacterium | reverse complement strand
CCAAGGAAGCCGCCGGCGGCAAGAAGACGCTGCTGCTGGGCCCGAACTGCCCCGGCCTGATCACGCCCGACGAGATCAAGATCGGCATCATGCCGGGCCACATCCATCGCAAGGGCCGCATCGGCGTCGTCTCGCGCTCCGGCACGCTCACCTACGAAGCGGTGGCGCAGCTGACCGAGATCGGCCTCGGCCAGTCCTCGGCGGTGGGCATCGGCGGCGACCCGATCAACGGCCTGAAGCACATCGACGTGATGAAGGCGTTCAACGACGATCCCGAGACCGATGCCGTCATCATGATCGGCGAGATCGGCGGCCCGGACGAGGCGGACGCCGCGCGCTGGTGCAAGGACAACATGCGCAAGCCGATCGTCGGCTTCATCGCCGGCGTCACGGCCCCTCCGGGCAAGCGCATGGGCCACGCCGGCGCGCTGATCTCCGGCGGCGCCGACACCGCCGACGCCAAGCTCGCCATCATGGAAGAGTGCGGCTTCAAGGTCACGCGCAACCCGTCCGAGATGGGCAAGCTGCTCAAGGCGCTTCTCTGAACGCATGACGGCCCCCGCCCGCGGCCTGCCGCGGGCAGCCCCCGAAAGGGGCGGCGGCCTTGCCCCGACGGGCTGAACGCCGCCGCTGCCGGAAAAGTTGTCACCGGCCGTTTCGCGCGCCATCCGCGCGAAACTGAACGGAAGCTTGCCGGCCGCGGGTAGACTGCGATCCGGCACGAAAGAGGAGCTCACGGGCTCCTTTTCTTTTGCCCGTCCACCCCCTTTTGCCTGCGCGATCTTGGAACTCCTGCTGACCCCCGCCTTCTGGGCCGCACTCGGCTCCATCATCCTGGCCAATGTGCTGCTGTCGGGCGACAACGCCGTGGTCATCGCGATGGCCGCGCGCGGGCTCCCCGCCAGCCAGCAGAAGAAGGCGATCGTGTTCGGCAGCGGCGCCGCGATCGTCATGCGGATCGTGCTGACGCTGATCGCCGTCAGGATGCTGGGCCTGCCCTGGCTGAAGCTCGTCGGCGGCCTGGCGCTGCTGTGGATCGGCGCCAACCTGATGTCGGAGGAGGAGGAGCAGCACGACCAGGAGGCTCGGCCGATCGGCATCGGCGCCGCGGTGCGCACCATCCTCGTGGCCGACCTGGTGATGAGCCTGGACAACGTGCTGGCCGTGGCGGCCGCGGCCCAGGGCAACACGCCGCTGCTGGTCATCGGCCTGGCCGTCAGCATCCCGCTGATCGTCTTCGGCAGCACCCTCATCCTGAAGGTGATGGAGCGCTTCCCGGTCATCATCGTCGCCGGTGCGGCCCTCCTGGGCTGGCTGGCCGGCGAGATGATGCTCACCGATCCGGCCATCCCGCCGCGCCTGGGCGAGCCGTCGGAAAACGCCGTGCGCATCGCCGGACTCGTCGGTGCCGTGCTCGTCGTGATCGCCGGCAAGCTGCTGCAAAGGCGAGCGAAGTCGCGCGCCTGACCGGACGGCCGCTCGACAGCGCGTGACGAAAGCCGCATTGAGCGCGGCTATCGGTATCGGCGGGTTGACGGGCGCGCCGACTGCCGACACCCTTGCAGCATGCCGCGTTCCTCGCTCCCCAAGCCTGCGCCGTCGCCTCCGGCGGCGCCGCCGGCGTGGTTCCGCTTGAAGCGCATGTTCGGCCTCGCGGCGGGCGGCGCGGCGGCGCCCGTCATGCCGCACAGGCAGGTGCCGCAGTTCGGCCCGGCGGCCGACATGCCCAAGGTGACCGACTACGCACTCCAGCACGTCATCGCCCGCAGCGAGCGCGCCACGATCTACCAGGCCACCGACCGCGCCACCGGCCAGCTGATCGCGCTCAAGACGGTGCGCATCGGCAGCGCCGGCGGCACCGACCGCGGGCTCTGGCGCGAGCGCTTCCTGCGCGAGGCCGAGGCCGCGGCACGGCTCAAGCACGACTACATCGTCGCGGTGCATGCCGGGGGCGTGCAGGGCGAGGGCGACGCCGCCACCGGATGGCTGGCCATGGAGTGGGTGCACGGCACGGACATGTCGCGCTACGCCAGCGCGAGCCGGCTGCTGCCCGAGGGCGTCGTCGTGGGCATCTGCCAGCGCGTGGCGCTGGCCCTCGACCTGGCGCACCGCTCGGGCATCGTGCACCGCGACATCAAGCCGTCCAACGTCCTGTTCGATCCGACGACGGGCACCGTCAAGGTCACCGACTTCGGCTCCGCCCGCGTCGCCGACACCGCCGCCACGCGCAGCGGCGTGATGCTGGGCACGCCGGCCTACATGGCGCCGGAACAGCTGGCTGGCGCCGACGCCACGGCGCAGTGCGACCTCTACGCGCTGGGCGTGCTGCTGTTCGAGCTGCTGATCGGCCGCCGGCCGTTCGAATCGGATTCGATGGGCGACCTGCTCGCGCGCATCGCGCATCAGGACGCGCCGCGCGTGCGCGAGCTGCGCCCCGAGCTGCCGCCGCTGCTGGACGACGTGGTCGCCCGGCTGCTGGCCAAGAGTCCGGGCCTGCGCCAGGAAAGCGCCCGCCAGGTCGCGCTCGAACTGCGGCTCGCGCGCCAGCAGTGCGCCGCTGCCGAGCCAGGCAGCGCGGCCGCCGACTGGCCCGATACCGTGTCGGGCGACGATCCCCTGCATGAGTTGACGGCATCCTCCCCATTCCAAGGCACAATCGCCAGCTGATTGGCGCCATTCAGCGCCTTGCCGCACCCTGCCGTCCTCATGATTCTTGAGTTCTTCAGCGTTACCGACACCGGCCGTGCGCGCCGCAACAACGAAGACTCCGTGGCGGTCGACGAGGCGGGGCGCATCGCGGTGCTGGCCGACGGCATGGGCGGCTACAACGCGGGCGAGGTCGCGAGCGGCATGGCCTCCGAGCGCGTCAAGGGCGAGCTCGGCCTGCGCCTGAAAGGCCTGGGCGCGACGCCCGGCGAATCGGAGATGAAGTCGGCGCTGCTCGACGCCGTCGACTCCGCCAACCGCGAGGTCTACGACGCCGCGATGTCCCACCCCGAATACGCGGGCATGGGCACGACGCTGGTGGTGGCCGTCTACCGGGGCGAGCGCCTCTGGCTGGGCCACATCGGCGATTCGCGCGGCTACCGCTTCCGCAACGGCCACCTCGAGCAGCTGACCCGCGACCACTCGCTGCTGCAGGAGCAGATCGACGCCGGCCTGATCACGGCGGAGCAGGCAGCCTACTCCATGCACAAGAATCTCGTTACACGTGCGGTGGGCGTGGACGAACTCGTCGACCTCGAAATACACGATTATCCGGTCGAGCCGGGCGATCTCCTGTTAATGTGCTCCGACGGCCTGTCCGACATGCTCTCCGACGAGCAGATCGAACAGCTGTTGCGCACCAACGACAGCCTCCCTGCGGCGGGTGCGATGCTGGTACAGGCTGCCAATGCTGCTGGAGGGCGCGATAATATCGCGGTGATATTGGCTCGGGCCAAGGCAGGCAACCAGGGTTTCGGCAAGTCCTGGTGGTCGTTCTGGCGTTGACAGACCGGTCTTCACAGCCCGGACGATGAATTAAAAAGAGCGCTGCGGCGTTTCCGACAAGCGGACAACATAGGCCGCGAGAAACTGAGGTTTTCAATGGGCAAACTCGTCGTCTCGCTCGATAACGTCGTGATCAAGGAATTCCAGATCACGAAAGAGCGCACAACGCTCGGCCGCCGGCCGTACAACGACATCGTGATCGACAACCTCGCCGTCAGCGGCGAGCATGCGGTGCTGACGGCGGCGCAGTCGGATGTCTACATCGAAGACCTGAACAGCACCAACGGCACCTACATCAACGGCAAGGCCGTCAAGAAGCAGCTGCTGTCCAACAACGACGTGGTCGAGGTCGGCAAGTACCGCATCAAGTTCCTGGCCGAGGAGGCCGAGGACTACGAGAAGACGATGATCCTGCGCCCGGGCGCGTTCGGCCGTGCGCCGGGCGCCGTCCCCGCGGGGGCCGGCGGCCCGGCCGCGGCCACGCCGCCGGCCGCCGGCCCGGCGTCCATCAAGGTGCTCAACGGCGGCGCCGCCGGCCGCGAAGTGCTGCTCACCAAGGTCGTCACCACCGTGGGCAAGCCCGGCGTGCAGGTCGCGTCCGTCACCAAGCGCCCGGGCGGCTACGTGCTGTCGCATGTCGAAGGCTCGCGCCGCCCCAACGTCAACGGCCAGCCCGTCGGCGAGGAGGCGATCTCCCTGAAGCACGGCGACATCATCGACCTGGCCGGCACGCAAATGCAGTTCGTCCAGAACTGATCGGCCCTTTCCTCCACGTCGCGTCCTGACCCCGGGCCGACCGGGAGCCGGCCTGCACCTCCTGGCCGACCGCCGTCCTGTCCGGCGGCCACATGGCCGCAACGCCGCCGCTGCCGTACGCGTTTCGCGCGGCCTGCCGCCGCTGTCGCCCTGCATCGGGCTGGCCAGCGGCGTGCTCGGGTGGGACCTCGGATCGGCGCTGCGGCGCAGCGACACGGCCGCGGACGACGACGTGGAGCTTGGCGGCGCGCATCGAGAGCGCAATGCGCAACGACGACCTCGCCCCGCTCGCCGCGGACAACCCGCGCGTCGCCGCGTGCGAGCTCCCACGCGGCGAATGAGGGGAGGTCGACGAGGTCGCCGTCAAGGGGGGCAGCCAGCGGGTGACGCCGTCCCTGCCGCTGCCCGTTCCGGGCGCCGCGCGGACGCCCGCAGCCCCCGATTCCGCGCAGGAAATCACGGCGTTTCATGAACAACTTGGCCTTTGGCGCCTTGCACGCGATGCGCTGCGCGGGCACCATGGCAACGGCAAGCGGCCGGTGAGCTCGCCGGCCGCGCGCGCTGTCGCTCGCACGCGCCTGACCGAGCTGCTCGCTGCCCATCCGGCCTCGCCGGCGCTGCGAGCGCTGGCAGCCCACCGGCTGGCCGCGCTGGCAGCAGAAGAAGCCCAAGAACAAGAACTCCCCCGTTGACCTTCCCGAGTCACCCTCCGCGTGATCCCCGAATGAAAATCCAGGTACTCGGCTGCTCCGGGTCGATCGCGCGCGACTGCCGCACCACGAGCTTCCTGCTCGACGCGGACGTCCTGATCGACGCCGGCACCGGCGTCGGCGATCTGTCGCTCGACGCGCTGGAGCGCATCGATCACATCCTGCTGACGCACTCGCACCTGGATCACGTGCTGGGCGTGCCGCTGCTGGCCGACAGCGTGCTGCGTCGGCGCCAGGCGCGCGGCGCCGCCCCGATCGAGGTGCATGCGCTGCCCGAGACGCTGGCCGTCCTGCGCGAGCACCTGTTCAACAACCAGCTCTGGCCCGACTTCACCCGCCTGCCCACGGCCGAATACCCGGTGCTGCGCTTCGTGCCGTTCGACGTCGGCGACGTGCTCGACCTCGGCGGCCGGCGCATCGAGGTGCTCAGCGCGCGCCACTCGGTGCCGGCCTGCGGATTCGCCGTCCACGGCCCCGCCGGCGGCCGCGGTGCCTGGGTCTTCAGCGGCGACACCGGGCCCAACCCCGCCTTCTGGGAACGTCTCGCGCAGTTCCCGGTGGCGCACGTCGTCATCGAGACGGCCTTCAGCGAGCCCGAATGCCGCCTGGCCAAGGCCAGCGGCCACCACTGCCCCAGCTCGCTGGCGGGCGAGCTGGCCGGCGCTCCGGCCGACGCCCGCATCTACATCACGCACATCAAGCCGGGCGAGATCGACGCCGTCATGGCGGGCCTGCGGGCACTCAAGCAGGAGCGTCCGCTGATGGAGCTCCTCAAGGGCGACACCTTCGACCTCGCGTGAGGCGGCGCGCGCGGACCCGCGCCGTCAAGCGGAAGAAAGGGCGCGGATCGCGCCCTTTTTCATGGGGTACTTGTTGGCACCGGACCGACAATTCAGGCTCCGTTCGAGTCGGAGTGACGAAAATTGTCAGTCCGGGGGCTCTGAAAACCCGGACTCGTCAGGCCGCACTGACACGGTGCGTCACATGGCGTGCATAAGTCACACCGAAATCGACCGGATTGGCAGGATCCGGGCTGGCATGGCATTCGCATACAGCCTGACCGCGAATGTTTCTTTCGACTTCCAGTCGTTCCAAGTCCCCATCCCAGGAGTTTCATATGAAGCGCACCGTCCAACAGGGTTTCACCCTGATCGAACTGATGATCGTCGTCGCGATCATCGGTATCCTCGCCGCCGTCGCCCTGCCGGCCTACCAGACCTACACGGTCAAGGCCAAGATGTCCGAAGTCGTGCTGGCCGCCTCGCAGTGCCGCACCACCGTGACCGAAGTGTTCCAGACCGGTTCGTCGGCTCCGGCCGCCAACAACTGGGGCTGCGAAAGCACGTCGGCGACCAGCAAGTACGTCGCCAGCGTCACGACTGACGGCAACGGCATGATCACGGTCAAGGTTTCGAGCGACACGTCGCTGCCGTCCGCGATCACCGGCGACGTGCTGACCCTGGTTCCGACCGACTCGGGCGGCGCCGTCTACGCCGTCGGCACCGCCGGCGTGATCGGCAACACCCAGGTCTACAAGTGGGTCTGCGGCTCCACCGCCACCCCGGGCGCGACCTCGACGGCCCTGGTCAAGTACCTGCCGGGTTCCTGCCGCGGCTAATTCAGGCTTCGCCTGAAGATCGCAAAGAGGTGCTTCGGCACCTCTTTTTCATTGGAGGGTGCCGGGGCCGGGTCACGGAAGCGCGGGGAACGCGGCACCTGCGGCCGGCATGGTGGAACCGACGACAATGGGCGATTGGTGCAGTGGAGTGCAGATGATTGAACTGTCGGTCGTTGTCCCGACCTACAACGAGCGGCCCAATGTCGGTGAACTGGTTCGACGCCTCGACGCGGCGCTGCAGGGCGTCCGCTGGGAAGCCGTGTTCGTCGACGACGATTCCCCGGACGGCACGGCCGACGCCGTGCGCGCGCTGGCCCAGGCGGATCCGCGCGTGCGCTGCATCCAGCGGCTGGGGCGGCGCGGCCTGTCGCGCGCCGTGATCGAGGGCGTGCTCAGCACCGCGGCCCCGGCCTTCGCCGTCATCGACGCCGACCTCCAGCACGACGAGACGGTGCTGCCCGCGATGCTCGCGCGCCTGCGCGGCGACGACGGCCAGCCCGCGATGGACGTCGTCGTCGCCAGCCGCTATGTGGCCGGCGGCAGCCTCGAGGGCTGGGACGCCGAGCGCGCGCGCATGAGCCGCTTCGCCACCGCGCTCGCCAACCGCATGGTTCCCACGGGCCTGACGGATCCGATGAGCGGCTTCTTCCTGATGCGCCGCGACACCTTCGACCGGGCCGTGCGCGGGTTGTCCGGCGAGGGCTACAAGCTGCTGCTGGACATCCTCGCCTCGGCCCGCGGCGCAGTGCGCCTGGCCGAGGTGCCGTATGCGTTCCGTCCGCGCCACGCCGGCCAAAGCAAGCTCGACTCGGCGGTGCTGTGGGAGTTCTCGCTGCTGCTGATCGACAAGAAGGTCGGCCGCTGGATCCCGGCACGCTTCCTCCTGTTCTCGCTGGTGGGCATCTCCGGCGTGTTCGTGCACTTCGCGGTGCTGAGCCTGCTGTACATGCTGGGGCACCAGGCGTTCACCACGTCGCAGGCGGTGGCCACCATCGTCGCGATGACGTCGAACTACGCGCTCAACAACTCGCTGACCTACCGCGACCAGCGCCACCGCGGCCTGGGCTGGTGGGGCGGGTTGCTGACCTTCTACGCGATCTGCGGCGCGGGCGTCGTCGCCAATGTCGGCGTCGCCGGCTTCCTGTTCGAACGCCAGGGCTGGGCGCTGGCGGCCGCGGCCGGCGCGCTGGTCGGCACCGTCTGGAACTACGCGGCCACGCGGGTCGTCACCTGGAGAGCCCGTTGAGCGCGCTGTCCGACGAGCAATCCCGGTTCCGTACCGCGACCGTCGCCGCGCTGGTGCTCGGCGTGCTGGCCGTGCTGGTGCTCAACGTCGTGCCGACGGCCAACAACGACATCTGGCTCCTGATGAAGGTGGGCGAGCTGATCGTCGACACCGGCCACATCCCCCAGACGCTGCTGTTTCCGTTCACCGCGGTGCGCGACAACCACTTCAACGCGCACGAGTGGCTGGCGTCCGTGATCTTCCACGGCTTCGACCGCGCGTTCGGCGCAGATCGCCTGATGTGGGTGATCGCCCCGTTCGCGCTCCTGCAGTTCGCACTCTGCGTGCTGCTGACGCGCCGGCAGTCGCGCAGCCTGGGCGCGGCGCTGCTGTTGTCGCTGCTGGCGATGCTGTGCGCCAATTCCCGTTTCGTGCTGCGGCCGGAGCTGTTCGCGCTGGTGTTCCTGGTGTGCCTGTTGCTGGTGCTCGATCGCTACCGCAGTGGCGGTCGCCGGACCACGCTGCTGTGGACGCTGCCGATCGCCGTGCTGTGGGCCAACAGCCATGGCTCGTTCCTGCTGGGGCCGGTGGCCGCCGGACTGTTCGCGCTCGGCGAGGCGTTGACCGTCGCGCATTCCTCGACCGGCCCCATGACCGCGCGCCTGAGGGCGGGCTGGCGCGTCGGCGTTCCGTACGCGCTCGCGGGGCTCGCAATGACCGCGGCCTGCATGGCCAACCCTTTCGGCTGGCACCTGCTGGCGTTCCCTTTCCAGCTGCAGCAGTCGGTCGCGACGCGCATGCTGGTCAAGGAATGGCTGCCGACGTTCGCGCCGCTGGTGATGCATGAGCGCCCGTTCTGGATCTTCGTCGTCATCGCCGCCGCGGCCGTCGCGCTGATCACCGCGCTGCGCCGCCACCTGCGCGCCACCGAGGCGCTGCTGTTCCTGTTCTTCCTGGCGCTCGCGCTGGACCGCAGCCGCCACTTCGTGTGGTTCGGCTTCGTCGCGGCGACCGTCTGCGCGCGACTGCTGGGCCAGGTGACGTTCGAACGCCGGCACGAGATGCGCTTGCGCCTGGCGGCCGCGCTCTTCTCGCTCGTGGCGCTTTGCGTCAGCGCGGTAGTCGGCAACGCCGCCTACGCCACCTTCAACTACGCGCCGTCGAACAACCTCGGACCGGCCCTGGTCAGGGAGCTGTCCAACCCGGCGGTCAAGGGGCCGGTCCTGACGTCCTACGAGCTCGGCGCCGAAGTCATCTATCGCTGGTGGCCGCGGCTGCAGCCCTCGATCGACTCGCGCATCGACTCGTACGGCGACGACTACGCGCTGTTCCACGTGCGGCTGCTGCGCGACGAGAAGCTGCTCGACCTGTTCCTCGACGGCAACCGGGTCAATGAGATGCTGCTGCTGCGGCGCGACCTCGACCTCGGCGTGCGCAGCATGCCGTCCATCCGCGCCAACTGGCACATCCGCCTGACCGATGGCGACGTGTTCCTCATCGAGCGCAACCAGCCGCTGGCCCTCACCGGGACGTCCCAATGAAGATCTTCGCCTTCCTGGTCGCGGTCGCCGCGCTGCTGATCAACCAGCCCCTGCCGCCGATCGTGACGATGGCCAACCAGCTGGCGGCGATCCTGGGGTTCGGCCTCGTGCTGCTGCTCGCGCCCGCGCCGGCGCCGACGCGCGCGACCTGGCGCGCGATGTCGCCGCTGCTGGCCGTCTTCGCCCTGGCGGCGGCCGCCTGTGCGCTGTCGATCGCCACCGGCGGCTTCCCATCGCCCCCCGGCATCGGGGTGCTGGGCATCATCGCGATCGCCGCGGCGGTGGCGCTGCACGGCGCGAGCGCCGGCGCGAACGACCCGGAGCCGTTCCTGCGCGCCTTCGCGATCGCGCTGGTGGCCGGCGCGGTGTGCCAGGCCGGAATCGCGATCGCGCAGACGTTCGCCGTCGACCACCTCGACAACATCATCATCGCCTACCCGTTGCGGCGCGGCCGCGTGGGCGGCAACATCGGCCAGCCCAACCAGTTCGCCGACGCCATGATCTGGGGCTTGATCGCCCTGGTGCCGCTGGCCCGCGCCTGGCACGACCGCGCCGGCAGCCGGCAGGCGCGCGCGGGCTGGTTCCTGGCCGCGCTGTTCATCATCCTGGGGCTCGTGCTCACGGGCTCGCGCACGGCGTTCGTGGCGCTGGCGCTCCTGGCGGTGTGGGGCCTGGCGGACCGCCAGCTGGCGCGGCCGCTGCGCATCGCGCTGGTCGCCTCGCCGGTCGTCGCGGTGCTGATGTCGTGGGGTGTCCACGCCATCGCGAACGCATTCCAGGTGCAGGCGGCGATCACCGACCGCAGCGACGCCACCGACGTGACGTCCTTCCGCGGCGAGATCTGGGCGCAGTCGCTGCAGCTGGTGAAGGCGCAACCCTGGCTCGGCGTCGGCTGGGGCGACTTCAACCTGGCCTGGACGTTGACGCCGTTCGGCGCGCGCAACGCCGGCCTGGTCGACAACGCGCACAACCTGTTCCTGCAGCTGGCCGTCGAGCTGGGCGTGCCCGCCGCGCTGCTGATGACGGGCCTGCTGCTCGCGGCGCTGGTGTTCGCCGCGCGGCGCACCTGGCGCCTGGCGGGCGACGCCGGCCTGGGCGCGCGCGCCGCGCTGATGATCGTCGTGGTGATGGGCCTGCACAGCCTGCTCGAATACCCCCTCTGGTATGCCTACCTGCTGCTGCCCACCGCCTGGGCGTTCGGCTTCGCCGTGGGCGCGGGCAAGGCCGGCGCGTCGCCGGCTCGCGCCGAGCCGGCGGTGCCCCTGCGCGCATGGCGCTGGATCGGCGTGCTGATGGTGGTGCTCGCGCCCTCGGCCTGGCTGGACTACCTCAACATCGTCAAGCTGTTCCTGCCCGACGCCACGTCGCTGCCGCTCGAGGAGCGCGTCGCGCGCGCCCAGGCGAGCCCGCTGTTCGCCAACCAGGCCGACTACGTGGCCGTCACCAACCTCCCGCTCACGTCGGACACGGCGCCGCTGGTCGTGCGCTCGTCGCACGTGCTGCTCAACGGCCGCCTGATGTTCCTGTGGGCGAACCTGCTCGAGGCGCAAGGCCAGGTCGACAAGGCGCGCTTCATGGCAGCGCGGTTGCGCGAGTTCGACCTGTCCGGTCCGCGGCCCTGGTTCGCCCCGTGCCGCGATGCGGCCGTCACCGCCAAGCCGTTCCAGTGCCTGGCGCCCGAGCACCCCGTGACCTGGCGCGACTTCAGGTAGCCGCAGGCCGCGCGGACAGCCCGGCGGCGGCGGCGCGCCCGATTCGCGTTACCCTGTGCACCGTTTGCGTCGCCCCGGGCGGCGCGGTTGCCCCTCTCGATCCGCAATGAACAGTCCCTCCTCCCTTGGCGATCGTCCGGAAATCCGCCTGAGCGCCTATGTGCTGGCGCTGCTGTGCCCGCCGCTGCTGGCATGGAATCGCACGCCGTCGGCCACCCAGCTCAACGAACTGCTGTGCGTGCTGTGCTGGGGGCTGTGCCTGCTGGCCGCCAACGCGCTGCCGACGACCGGCCTGCGCCGGGCGCCCAGCACATGGCTGGTCCTGCCGCTGGGCATCATGGGCCTGGCGGTGGTGGGCTCGTGGACGCTGGGCTCGCTGCCGACCTCGCTCGCACTGGCGCCCTTGCTGTCGCTGGTGGCCGCGTGCTTCGTGGCGGCGCTCGGCGTGCGCTCCTCGCAAGGCGGCGAGCGCGACGGCCTCGAGGCCTTCGCGCCGTTCGCGTTCGGCGTCGTGGCCGTGGGCGTGTCGAGCGCGCTGATCGCGGTGCTGCAGGTCTACTTCCCCAGCCTGTGCGACGGCACCTTCATCGCGCAATCCGGCATTCCTGGCCGCGCCGTGGGCAACCTGCGCCAGCCCAACCACCTCGCGAGCCTGCTGGTGTGGTCGGTGATCGCGCTGGTGCCGCTGGTCGAGTGGGGCCGCATCCCGCGCTGGCTGGGCGCGATCCTGCTGGTGCTGATCATGTGGGCGGTGTTCCTCAGCGGTTCGCGCACGGGCCTGCTCGGCGGCGCGGTCGTGCTCGTGCTGTGGGTGCTGGCCGACTGGCTCTTCTCGTTCCTCCTGCCGGCCTCGTCGCCCCTTCCCAGGATGTCCGTGAGCACGCGCGTGGCGCTGGTCGCGTCCTGCGCGCTCGCGCTCGTGGCGCCGTGGCTGACCTCGCACCTCGGTCACAGCGTGATCGGCACCGCCACGCGGGCGAACGACGGCGACAGCTCGCACTTCGCGATCTGGCGCAACACCGTCGAGATGATCCGGCAGCAGCCCTGGCTGGGCGTGGGCTGGGGCGAATTCAACTTCGCGTGGACCTTGACGCCATTCCCCCATCGACCCGTCGCCTTCTTCGACCACACGCACGACCTGCCGCTGCAACTGCTGGTCGAGCTCGGCGTCCCGCTGGGCGTGCTGGTGCTGGGCCTGCTGCTGTGGGCGCTGGGCCTGGGCCTGGCGCGCGCCTGGACCACGCCCGGCGCCGCCGGCCACGGCGCGCGCGCGGCTTCCATCATGGTGCTGATGATCGCCATCCACAGCCTCGACGAATACCCGCTGTGGTACCTCTATTTCCTGCTTCCCGCCGCGTGGGCGTGGGGCTTCACGCTGGGCTCGGGCCCGTCGTCAGCGGAGCCGGCGCTGCGTGGCGTCGGCCGGGGCAGGCCGCTGGAGTCCGGCGTCGTCATCCGCATGGGCAGCGAGGGCACGGGCCTGCGCGTGTTCGGCGTCGCGATGATCGTGGTGGCCCTGCTGTGCTGGTGGGACTACATGGAGCGCGTCTCGACGATCTTCCTGGACGAACCCGGCCTGCCGCCCCTGGTGGAACGCATCCAGACGGGCGAGACGAGCCCGCTGTTCGCGCACCATGCCGACTACGCCGAGGCCACCACCACCGAGCCGCCGTCGCGCGCGCTCGGCGCGCTGTCGCGCTCGACGCATTCGCTGCTCGACAGCCGGCTGATGATCGCGTGGGCCAACGCGCTCGCCGAGAGCGGCCAGAACGAACGCGCGCGCTACCTCGTCGCGCGGTTGAAGGAGTTCCACAAGGAGGAGGCCGACGAGTTCTTCGCGCCTTGCGCGGACGACACCCTCAAGGTCAAGCCGTTCCAGTGCCAGCCCGAACCGACGGGGCTCAGCTGGCGCGACTTCCGCTGACGTCCATGGAAGAGGCCCGCGCGATGCGGGCCGCCTGCTTTCGGCGCCTGCGTTTCAGGGCGCCGTCCACGACCCGGACTTCCCGCCGTGCTTCTCCAGCACGCGGATGTTGTCCATCACCATGCCGCGGTCGATCGCCTTGACCATGTCGTAGACGGTCAGCAGCCCGACCTGCACGGCGGTGAGCGCCTCCATCTCGACACCGGTGCGGCCGAGCGTCTCGGCCTGGACGGTGCAGTGCAGCGCGCTCGCGGCGGTGTCGATGTCGAACGCCACCTGCACGTGCGTGAGCGGCAGCGGGTGGCACAGCGGCACGAGTTCC